>QHCD01000054.1 GCA_003244255.1 Pseudonocardiales bacterium
CGACCGTCTGAGCCCGCCGATCCTCTGCGGGACGAGCGAAATCAGCGGCTGCGTCGGCGCGGGTGTCGCTGCAGGGCGTTCCGCCAGCGGCACGCTGCGATCAGTGACCGGTTGTAGTTTGGTGCGGAGTCGAGGTTGCCGTCGGGGTTCCTATGGTGCGCCGCAATCTATGGCTTGGTGTCGCGGCGTTGGGAGATGCTGACGACCCCGGACGTGCAGGCCACCAGTAGGCCAGACGTGGCCATCGCGGCCGGTACCGACGCCCAGACCGCGAAGGCGCCGAAGAGCACCGGGCCTAGCCCTTGGGCTGTCATCATGCCGGTCGAGAGCAGGGTGAACGCTTGGCCTTGCAGCTCGGCTGGTAGGACGGCAAGGAACATCCGTTGGAGACCGAGTGTGTAGGAGAAGCCACACCCGGCGGCGGCGAGCACGACCAGCGATATCAGCAGGCCAGGTCGGCTGAGGAAAACCAGCAGTGGACCGCCTAGCAGTGCGACGAGCCACGGCGCGGCGCGTTCGCGTGTTTGCGGCTTCAGCAGCCGGCCGACGACCAGATCGCCAAGCAGCATCCCGATGGGCAGTGCGGCCAGGAGCAGCCCGGTGGAACCGGCGGGGAGGTGCCGCACAGTCGTGTACGGCACCAGTAGCGCCTCTGCACCTACCGACAGCCCGGCAGGCAGCCAGTGCGCGAGCAGTAATGCTCGCACCCGACGGTCGGTGAGTAGCTGACGGTTGCCGCGCAGTGTGCTGGTGACCGTGCCGCGCAGACGCCGCGCGGCGACTGCCGCCGGGTGCGAGTCCAGGCGCAGCCGGACCATGCCGGCGGCGGTGAGGTGCAGTGCCGCGCACACCGCGAGGGCGGCCCGCGCGCCGAGTGCTGCGATGGTCGCGCCGCCCGCCGCAAGCCCGAGCAGCTGGCCGGCCGATGAGGACATGCTGGACATGGAGCGACCCAGGACGTAGCTGTCGCCGGACAGGGTCGCGGCGACCAGCCGGCTGGACGCACCGTTGAAGACCGGTGTCACGCAGGCCACGGCGGCGACCAGGCACAGTGCGATCGGCACCGGCATCTGCAGCCCTGCCAGCAGCAGCGCGACGACAGCTTCGATGAGGTATCCGGCCACGAGCAGCCGGCGGGGTGGGAGCCGGTCGGCGAGGCTGCCGATCAGCATCCCCCCGACGGCCTGCGGGAGGAAGCCGATGCCGTACGTGACCGCGGCCAGTAGCGCAGATCCGGTGGTGGCGTACACGAGCACTGACAGGGCAAGGATCCGCAGCGTGTCGGCGATGATGGCGGCGAAGCGGGAGATGAACAGCACCCGGAACTGCTGGTGGGCCAGCACGCCGCTGTAGGTCGCGGAACGCTCAGGCGTCGTCGTGGTCATGCGGACCAGGCTGAGCGCCACGGACCGGCCCGGGTACTGTTTCGGCTACTGCCGAAAGGTCAGCATGGTTCTGCGCATCGAGCTCGGCCCGGACGATCTGGTACACAGCAGGTTCGCCATCTCACCGCTGTTCGAACTGGACAGTCTGCTGCGCCGCCTCAGCGGCTTCGACGAGCGGCTCCCGGCGGCCTGGACGACCCGGCTGCGCCCCGCATACGAGCAGCTGCGCGCCCAGACACCACTGCACGCGGTGCTCGCGCTGATATCCCGTCGTGGTGGTCCGGCATTCCTGGCACCACCACCGGCCGGAATGGATCAGAAAGTACAGGACGACCTGCAAGCGGTGCGCGCGACCACGCTTGCCGTCGCCCGGGCCGAGATCGACCGGTGTCTTGCCCTGAGCGGGCCACCCGAGCCTGCCGCGGCACGGGTGCTGCGGGACCGGCGCGTCGTGTCGCTGCTGGCCGACGCGCTGGAGCATGCCTGGACCGAGCTGCTGGCACCTGAATGGCCGCAGCTACGCGCCATCGCCGAGCGCGACGTCGTACACCGGTCGGCCGCGCTGTCGCGGGCGGGCTGGGCCGCGGCGATCGGCGGACTCAGCCGGGTCGTCCGGTGGCGCGACGGAGCCTTGGAAGTGCTGCGCTTTCCCGACCAGACCACCACCCCCGCAGGCGCCGGGCTGCTGCTCGTCCCCGCGGTGCTCATCTGGCCACATGTCGCGGTGTTCACCGACAACCCCTGGCCGCGCGCACTGATCTACCCGGCGCGGGGCAGCGGTGCGCTCTGGGAACAGCCCCACGCCGCCCCAGCCGGACTGGCCCGGCTGCTCGGCGCCGGTCGAGCCCGGGTGCTTGACGCGCTCGACAGCCCAGCCAGCACCAGCCACCTCGGCGCCGCGCTCGCCCTATCGCTGGGCACCGTCGGCGAGCACCTAGCCGTGCTACGCGACGCCGGACTGGTCAACGGCACCCGCTCAGGCCGGTCAGTGCTCTACGCCCGGACCGCCATCGGCGACGCACTCGTAGGGGCGGCCGACCGCCCCTGACCCTCCCCACAGGCAGGATCGCGTAGCGGTTGCGGCTGTCGAGCCGGGCGAAGAGGTCGCTCGCAGGAGGCGCCGCGTCCAGGGCGGCCTGCACGTCGGGCGGCACGGCCGCCGCCCGCCCGTCGTAGGCCGCCTCCCACCGACCGTTGCTCTGTGCCTGCTCGACCGCGGCCAGACCCGCCGGTTGCATCAGCCCGTCGGCAATGAGCCGCTGCGCGCGGTCCCGGTTGATCGAGTGCCTGGGCGTAGGCCGGGCTCCGTACCGCCGAGCCCTCTTCGCGAAGACCATCCAGACGCCCGCGGAATCGGCGTGCCACCGGTGCAGCCACCGCTGCCAGTCCTCGACCGTCGGCGGTTCCACGACCGGCAGCTCGACACCAGACACCGGATCAATGAATCACCGCCATCCCCCCATAGGGTGCCGGCATGCCACGCACGCTGTTCGCCAATGCAACGGTCTTCGACGGCACCGGTGCCGCGCCCGCCAAGGGCGATGTCGTGGTCGAAGCCGGGCGGGTCATCGACGTGGGCCTTGGGCTCGACGGCGACGAGATCATCGACCTGTCCGGCACGACCCTGCTGCCCGGCTTCTTCGACTGTCACGTGCACTTTGTGATGAACACACTTGACCGGCTGGTGATCGCGCAGCGCCCGTTCTCTTATCAGTTCTACGTCGCTGAGCAGAACATGCGGCGCACGCTGGACGTCGGCATCACCAGCGTGCGCGATGCGGGCGGCGCGGACCTCGGCATCGCGCAGGCGCAGGTCGAGGGTCTGATCGCCGGGCCGCGCACGCAGATCGCGCTCAGCATGATCAGCCAGACCGGTGGTCACGGCGACGACTGGATGCCCTCGGGATGCCACCTGCCGCTGATGCAGCCCCATCCGGGCCGGCCGGCGGCGATCGTCGACGGTCCCGACCAGATGCGCCGGACAGCTCGCGAGCTGATCCGCGACGGTGCGACCGTGCTGAAGGTGGCGACCAGCGGCGGCGTGCTGTCGCCCCGCGACGATCCGCGGCACGGGCACTTCCGCGACGCCGAGATCTCGGTACTGGTCGAGGAAGCGACGGCCGCCGGCAGATTCGTGATGGCCCACGCCCAGGGCACGGACGGCATCAAGGTCGCCGTCCGGTCCGGCGTGCGCTCGATCGAGCACGGGATCTACCTCGACGACGAGGCGATCGAGATGATGCTCGAGCGCGGCACCTGGCTGGTGCCGACGCTGACCGCGCCGCGCGCGGTGATCGAGGCCGTCGACGCCGGCGTGCCGCTGCCGGCGTCGGTGGTCGAGAAGGCCCGGATGGTGGTCGAGGTGCACACCGAATCGGTGCGGCGCGCCATCGAGGCCGGCGTGCGGATCGCGATGGGCACCGACTCCGGCGTGGGCCGGCACGGGGAGAACCTGCGCGAACTGCAGATGATGGCCGAGTGCGGCATGGATCCGCTGGCCGTGCTGCACGCGACGACCGGATCGGCGGCGCGGCTGCTCGGCGTCGACGCCGACCGCGGAACCATCGAACCGGGCAGGCGCGCCGACCTCGTCGTCATCGACGGCGACGCGCGCGAGCTCGGCGGGCTGCGAGAACGGGTCCGGGCGGTCTACCAGGACGGCACGCTCGTCGCCGGCGGCTGATCGATCAGGAACCCGGCGGCCGGTGTGACTTCACCGCGTCTGGATCGCGACGGACCTTGACCAGGCTCGCCAGCGCGGTGACGGCGAGCACGCCGATGATCACGCCGAGCGAGAGCTCGATGCCGAGGTGCGGTGCCCAGCCAACGCCGCTGCCGGCCAGCGCCTCGAAGATGAGCTTGATGCCGATGAACCCGAGAACGACGGCGAGGCCAACGCTCAGGTATACCAGCCGGTCGAGCAGGCCGCCGATCAAGAAGTAGAGCTGCCGCAACCCCATCAGAGCGAACATGTTCGCCGCGAAGACCAGGTAAGGCGCCTTGGTGAGGCCGTAGATCGCGGGGATGGAGTCGAGGGCGAACAGCAGGTCGGTGGTGCCCAGGGCCAGGATCACGAACAGCATCGGGGTCGCCAGCCGGCGGCTGCCCTGCGTCGTCGTCAGATGGACACCGTTGAACTCCTCGGTCGCCGGCAGCCGCCTGGTGACCCATCGCATCAACGCGTTGTCCTCGGAATCCTCGTGGTCACCGGAGCGTGCCAGCTGGATCGCCGTGTAGACGAGGAAGCCGCCGAAGATGTAGAAGACCCACGAGAACGCGGCGATGGCCGCGGCTCCGATGGCGATGAAGATTCCGCGCAGGACCAGCGCGAGGATGATGCCGACCAGCAGGGCGGTCTGCTGGTAGGCGCGCGGCACCCGGAACCGCCCCATGATGACGACGAAGATGAACAGGTTGTCGATCGACAGGCTGTATTCGGTGATCCATCCGGCAAAGAACTCTTTCGCGTGCACCCCGCCGGCGATGAGGGCGATCCCGACGCCGAACACGACGGCGAGCCCGATGTAGACGGCGATCGCGATGCCACACTCGCGCAGCGAGGGCTCGTGCGGGCGCCGTCCGATCACGAACACGTCGAAGGCGAGCACGGCCACCAGCACGGCGATCGTGACGACCCAGACGTACGGGTGGATGGTCATCCGAGCGCCCTGCACGCTGCGTCGGGACTGGCGCGCATACGAACACCTCCGGTTGGGCAGCGCTCGGCCGCCATCCCGGAGGTCTCTCCCGCCTCGCGCCGCGAGACCGATGGAGCCGGATGCGTGTGGACGCACCGTGATGACGACACCACCGCGAAGGGATACTCCCCTCCCGCGCTCCTCAGTGTGCCCGACCGGTGCTGGCCCGGCCAGGGCCATTCACCGAGATCGCCGTTGCTAGGGACGCTTGCTCTTGGGCAGCCGTGCGACGACGTCGTCGTAGGACGCGTCGATCAGCTCGCGAAGCTCGTCGGTCCGGATCGCACCGCCGAGCCGCAGCGTGTTCCAGCCGTAACGCCCGATGTAGGCCATCACCGTCACGTCGTCTGGGTAGCGCTCGATCAGCTCGTCGGCGTCGTCTCGGTCCCGGCCGCACTTCAGGCCGAGCGTGGTCGTGCCAAGAAAGGCGAAGATCTTCTCTCCCACTTTCGCCACCCGGTCGCCGTCCCACGGCTCGTCCGGCCATGCCCCTGGCTTTGCCAGGCAGTAGTCGGCCATCTCTTCGTACCTGGGCCGCCGGCTCATCGATGCGCCACCGCCTCGACGTTCTCTGCCTCGCTCGACGGGTGGTGGCCGACGACGTTGACGACGCGGCCGTCGGGATCGGCGAGAAAGAACCGCCGCACTCCCCAGGGCTCGTCGGTGATCTCATACACGATCGTCGCGTCGGCCGCCCGCGCCCGCGCGTACGCGGCGTCGACGTCGTCGACACCGATCGACATCATCGGCACCGGATCCTCGACCTCCGCCGCGGCCATGATGATCAGCTCGCCGCCACCACCGCACGGGCCGAGCGACCGCACCCAGCCCTGGTCCATGTTCGTGTCCAGCCCGAAGATGTCGGCGTAGAAGTCCGCAAGCTCTGACAGCCGCTCGGTCACCAGGTCGGGGACGATACGGCCGACGGTGAATCCCGGCTCGCTCATCGCACACCGGCCGTGTCCATGTCGCGCAACTCCTTCTTCAGCTCCGCCACCTCGTCGCGCAGCCGGGCAGCCAGCTCGAACTGCAACTCGCGCGCGGCGCCCAGCATCTGATCCGACAGCTGCTGGATGAGGTCGGCCAGCTCAGCCCGGGGCAGGCCGACGAGATCCTTCGCGTGCACTCCCACCTCTCGTCCCGCCGACGATCCACGCTTGAGCCGGGGCACCGGTGCCTTGCCACGTGACTGCGAGCGACCGGATCCGCCTACCAGCTCGCCATTTTCGGCCTCGCGGTAGAGGTCGTCGAGGATGTCGACGATCTTCTTGCGCAGCGGCTGCGGATCGACGCCGTGCGCCTCGTTGTAGTCGACCTGCTTGGCCCGCCGCCGGTCGGTCTCCTCGATCGCCTGACGCATCGACGGCGTGATGTTGTCGGCGTACATGTGCACCTGCCCGGACACGTTGCGCGCCGCCCGGCCGATGGTCTGGATCAGCGACGTGCCGCTGCGCAGGAAGCCTTCCTTGTCGGCGTCGAGGATCGAAACGAGCGACACCTCGGGCAGGTCGAGACCCTCCCGCAGCAGGTTGATGCCGACCAGCACGTCGAAGTCGCCCTTGCGCAGCTCGCGCAGCAGCTCCACCCGGCGCAGCGTGTCGACCTCGGAGTGCAGGTAGCGCACCCTGATGCCGAGCTCGAGCAGGTAGTCGGTGAGATCCTCGGACATCTTCTTCGTCAGCGTCGTCACAAGGACGCGCTCGTCCTTCTCGGCGCGCTCGCGGATCTCGTGCACCAGGTCGTCGATCTGGCCCTTGGTCGGCTTGACCACGACCTTCGGGTCGACCAGCCCGGTCGGGCGGATGACCTGCTCGACGACCTCGCCCTTGACCCGGCCCATCTCGTACTGTCCCGGCGTCGCCGACATGTAGACGGTCTGGCCGATCCGTTCGACGAACTCCTCCCATTTAAGCGGCCGGTTGTCGGTGGCCGACGGCAACCGGAAGCCGTGTTCCACCAGCGTTCGCTTCCGGGACATGTCGCCCTCGTACATGCCACCGATCTGCGGCACCGACACGTGCGACTCGTCGATGATCAGCAGGAAGTCCTCGGGGAAGTAGTCGAGCAGGCAGGACGGCGCCGATCCCGGCTCGCGGCCGTCGATGTGCCGCGAGTAGTTCTCGATACCGGAGCAGAAGCCGACCTGGCGCATCATCTCGATGTCGTAGGTCGTACGCATCCGCAGCCGCTGCGCCTCCAGCAGCTTGTGCTGGCGTTCCAGCTCGGCGAGCCGCTGCGCCAACTCCGCCTCGATGCCGCCGATCGCGCGTTCCATCCGCTCGGGCCCGGCGACGTAGTGGCTCGCCGGGAAGACGAACACCTCGTCGACCTCGCGCATCACCTCGCCGGTGAGCGGGTGCAGGAAGTACAGCTTCTCGATCTCGTCGCCGAACATCTCGATGCGCACGGCCAGCTCTTCGTAGACCGGGAACACCTCGATGGTGTCTCCCCGGACCCGGAACGTGCCGCGGGTGAAGGACAGGTCGTTGCGGGTGTACTGCTCCTCGACCAGCCTGCGCAGCAGCAGGTCGCGCTCGATCTCCTGCCCGATCTGCATGCGTACCGAGCGATCGACGTACTCCTGCGGTGTGCCGAGGCCGTAGATGCAGGACACGGTCGCGACGACGATGACGTCGCGGCGGGTCAGCAGCGAGTTGGTCGCGGAGTGCCGGAGCCGCTCGACCTCGTCGTTGATCGAGGAGTCCTTCTCGATGTAGGTGTCGGTCTGCGGGACGTAGGCCTCAGGCTGGTAGTAGTCGTAGTAGGAGACGAAGTACTCGACGGCGTTGTGGGGCAACAGCTCGCGGAACTCGTTCGCCAGCTGCGCCGCGAGCGTCTTGTTGGGCGCCATCACCAGGGTCGGGCGCTGCAGCCGCTCGATCAGCCACGCCGCCGTGGCCGACTTGCCGGTGCCCGTCGCGCCGAGCAGGACGATGTTGCGCTCCTCGGCGCGGATCCGGCGCTCCAGATCCTCGATCGCGGTCGGTTGGTCACCGGAGGGCACGAAGTCGCTGACGACCTCGAACCGGCCGGTGGTGGGCACGATGTCGGTGACTGCTCTCACGCCGTCAACCGTACGACGGCGGACCGACAATCCGCTGGGATCGGCGTCGGCCCCAGGTTCCAGCGCGCTGCCGGGTGGTCCGAGCCGATGAGCCACGCTTGTTGATCATGCGCTTTCGGGACAGAAAACCGGCGTGTCGCGTCCCGGAAGTGCATGATCAACATGTCGTTTGGGCCGGATCGCTCAGCGGTGTCTCGCGCAGGCCGCGGCCGTGTCGCGCACGAGGTCGGCCGCGGAGTCGACGGCGGCGGACAGGTCGGCCGCGCTGGTGCCGAGAGCGGCCATGATGGCGTGGGCACGCGCCTCAAAACCAACCGGTGCGATGCCCAGCCGACCCGCCGAGGCGACCGCGCCCTTCTCGTTGATCAGCCAGCGACCGGCCCGGCCGTGCAACGCGTGCGTACATGCCCCGATGACCCGAAACAGGCAGCCGGCAACCCACGTGGTGTCACCGCGGCCAATCGCCTTCCGGACTCCTGCGATCAGAAACGTCGCCTCCCCGAGTCCATCCACCAAGGCCTCGGCGAGTTCGGGAGGGTAGTCGGCGGTCTGCGCTTTCAAGGCGGTCAGCTCCCCGCTCGGGTCGGCGAGAACGCGGCCGAGCGCTACCTCGCCGGCATAGGCGAAGTCGGGCACACCCAGCGGGTGGCCGGTCTGAACGTGGAACCGGAACCGCCCGCGTTGGGCGTCCGCCCAGGCCGCCCGGACCCGGTCCAGATCACGGTAGATCCAGTCGACCGCCGTATCCCCGATCGAGAGCCAGCCGCCGCCGTCGACCCACGGTCCCCAGTCCCCCGGCGAGGTGACCCGGGCGTCCGGCCCGGCGACCGCGCGCGCGAGCGCGCGGAGCCCGGTGACGTCCAGCGGCGGACGGTAGTAGACGCCGAGGTCGACGTCGGAGTCCGGCGCGTGATCGTCGCGAGCCCGGCTTCCGCCCAGCGACACCCCCACCACGCCGGGCACAGCGGCGAGCCTGCCGGCCAGCTCCCGCAGCTCATCGTCCGCCAACGGCATCGGCCGATCTTCTCAGCCGCTGGACGCCTCCGCGAGCCGCCGAGATCCGGATTCACCACCGCAAGATCGGCCCGACGCGGTGGTAAATCCGGATCTCGCGGGGTGCCGGGTGCGGGCGCGATCTCGCGGGGTGCCGGGTGCGGGGTGCGGGGTGCGGGGTGCGGGCACCACGGAGGCCGCCGGATTGCTCCCGGCGGCCTCCGTGGTGACCCTGCGTGAGATCAGCGATAGGTGAGCGGAATCAGCAGCGGGATCAGGTGCGCCACGTCCGGCGATCCCCATCCGGTCGAGGCATCCCATCCCCGCCCGGCGTAGTACCCGGTCACGACCACCTGGTGGCCCGAGCTGTCCGTACCGACGAACGTGTTGTCGCCCGAGGTCACGTCGTGGAACGCCCAGCGGTACGACGACGAGTGGCCGAGTTGATAGATGCCGGGGTTGATCTGGCCGAGCCTGCGGTTCGCCTGCTGCGAAGCGAGAGCCACGATGCCGGCCCACTGCGGCGACCCTGCGCTGGTGCCGCCGAAGATGTAGATCTGTCCGACGTTGCCGGGAACGCCCTGGCTCCAAGCGGTCAGCACGCCGCCGTTGACGTCGCCGTTGTACGACACATCGGGAACGCCACGGTGACGGCCGATGGCACGCAGGCCGTACTGGTAGCTCGGCTTGTCGAACGCCGTGCTGAACCCGCCGCCGCTCGCGCCGAACCGGTTGTTCCACACGTGTTCGCCGTGATAGGTCCCGTTCACCGGGTCGGCGTTGAGGTGGGTTCCGCCGACTGCGGTCACCAGCGGGTCGCTCGCCGGTGTCGACGCGCTCAGGAAGTACGAGGAGCCGTCGCAGGTCGGCTGCGCGGAGCCCTGGTCGCCCGACGATGCGAGCAGGGTGATCCCCCTGCCCGCTGCCCTGTTGAAGACGTTGTGCGTCGCGCGGAAGATGGAAGGTACCTCGCAGGTCTCGGCCTCGCCGAAGCTCTGCGAGATGACGGCCCCGAGGTTGTTGTCGACGGCGTACTTCGTCGCGCTGAGGATGTCGGCGTCGTTGTTGGTCCTGGCGATGACCAGGTCGATCTGCGCGCCCGGCGCCACCGCGTGCGCCCACTCGACGTCGAGGGCGATCTCGCCGGACCAGCCGACCTGGTTGGCGTTGGTCGGGTCGAAGGGAACGGTGCCGTCCGGCGCGATCATTCTCAGGTGCGGGTCGGGCAGGCCGAACGTCTGGTCGAAGACGTGCAGGTCCTGGCGCAGGGTCGGATACCCGAACGCGTCGATGATGACGATGGTCCGGCCGGCTCCGGTGACCCCGGAGTTGAGCACTGACTGGATGTCGTACGCGGTGCGGATCGCGCGCGGTGAGTAGCAGACCACCGACGCTGTCGGTAACTGACAGGTGAACGTCGTCTCGCTCGCCCGGACGGCCTTGGTGAAGTGCGGTGTGACGACGACCTTCGGGCTCACGCCTCGAGACAGCGTTGCGCCGGTGTGGCCGGCGGCCGGCGCGGCCAGCGCAGCGAGCGCGAGCACGACGGCTACGGGCACGGCGGCCAGCGTGCGCAATGGGTGGGCAGGCAGCGGCATTGCAACCCTCCTCGCAGGGCCGGACGCAGTTCGTTCTGCGTCGACAGCGCGGACCGTAGCAGCGACGGCCGCTGTGCGCTCAGGACCAATGGGCTGATCTTTGGCTGGCAGCCGGGTGCACAACGGGACGCGACACCCTCATGACCGTCAGTTACCAGGTGCGCGGCGAGGCCCGTCCCGGCGCCCGCGCCGGCTCAACTACCGCCTCATCTAGGGTCGATCCGGACCGGGGGACAGGCCCCGGCCGGATCGCGAGGAGCCCCGTGCAGACCTGGCCAGGAGCGCCGTATCCCCTCGGCGCCACCTTCGACGGCGTTGGCACCAACTTCTCCCTGTTCTCCGAGGTCGCCGACAAGGTCGAGCTCTGTCTGTTCGACGACGCCGGTGCCGAAACGCGCATTTGGCTGCCAGAGGTCGACGGTTTCGTCTGGCACGGCTACCTGCCGTCGGTCGCGCCCGGGCAGCGTTACGGCTTCCGTGTCCACGGCCCGTACGACCCGCGCGGCGGGCTGCGCTGCAACCCGAACAAGCTGTTGCTCGACCCGTACGCGAAAGCGATCGACGGGCGCATCGACTGGAATCCGGCGGTCTTCGGCTACCACTTCGAGACCCCTGACGACATGGACGAGCGGGACTCGGCGCCGCACCTGCCCAGGTCGGTGGTCGTCAACCCCTTCTTCGACTGGGGCAACGACTTCCCGCGACGCCGGCCGTACAACGAGACGGTGATCTACGAGGCGCACGTCCGGGGCCTCACGATCAGGCATCCTCGGGTGCCCGAGGACCAACGCGGCACCTATGCCGGCATCTCGCACCCAGCCGTGATCGATCACTTGACGAACCTCGGAATCACCGCCCTCGAGCTGATGCCAGTGCACCAGTTCGTCCATGACCACCGGCTGGTCGACCTGGGGCTGGACAACTACTGGGGCTACAACACCATCGGGTTCCTCGCACCGCACAACGGCTACGCCGCTTCCAGCCAATACGGCCAGCAGGTGCAGGAGTTCAAGGCAATGGTGCGGGCACTGCACGAGGCCAACATCGAGGTCATTCTCGACGTCGTCTACAACCACACGGCCGAGGGCAACGACCGGGGCCCGACGCTGTCGTTCCGCGGCATCGACAACGCCGCCTACTATCGCCTCGCGGACGAGCACCGTGACCACTACGTCGACTACACCGGCACCGGCAACTCGCTGAACGTGCGTCATCCGCACGCACTGCAGCTGATCATGGACTCGCTGCGCTACTGGGTCGCCGACATGCACGTCGACGGCTTCCGTTTCGACCTCGCGGCCACCCTCGCTCGGGAGTTCTACGACGTCGACCGGCTGTCGGCGTTCTTCGACATCGTGCAGCAGGACCCGACGATCAGTCAGGTGAAGTTGATCGCCGAGCCGTGGGACATCGGCCCCGGTGGCTACCAGGTGGGCAACTTCCCCCCGCTGTGGACCGAGTGGAACGGGAAGTACCGCGACACCGTGCGCGACTTCTGGCGGGGCGAGCCGGCAACGCTCGGCGAGTTCGCCGCGCGCATCACCGGCTCGGCCGACCTCTACGAGCACTCCGGCCGGCGGCCGGCGGCGAGCATCAACTTCGTCACCTGCCACGACGGCTTCACCCTCACCGACCTCGTGTCCTACAACGACAAGCACAACGCGGCCAACGGCGAGGACAACAAGGACGGCGAGAGCAACAACCGATCGTGGAACTGCGGCGTCGAGGGCGAGACGGACGATCCCGACGTCCTGTCGCTGCGCGCGCGGCAACGGCGCAACCTGATGACGACGCTGCTGCTCTCGCAGGGCGTCCCGATGATCGGGCACGGCGACGAGCTCGGCCGAACCCAACGCGGCAACAACAACGGGTACTGCCAGAACAGTGCGGTGACCTGGGTCGACTGGGCCAGCATCGACGAGGACCTGCTCGAGTTCACCGCACGGGTCGCGCAGCTGCGCCGCGACCATCCGGTGTTCCGCCGGCGGCGGTTCTTCGACGGCCGTCCCGTTCGCCGGGGGGAGAGCGAACCGCTGCGGGACATCTCCTGGCTGACGCCGTCCGGCGAGGAGATGACCGAGGAGGACTGGGGTTCGCGCTTCGGCAGATCGGTCGCGGTCTTCTTGAACGGCGACGGGATTCCCGACACCGATGCGCGCGGCGAGCCGGTCGAGGACGACACGTTCTTGCTGTGCTTCAACGCGCACGACCAGTCGATCGACTTCACCATGCCCGCGGGCGAGTACTCCAGGAATTGGACCGTCGTGGTCGACACCGAGCTGGCCACCGGCGACGACGTGCCTGTCGCGAAGCCCGGCGCGCCACTCACGGTCGGCGCGCGTTCGATGATCGTGCTGCAGGCCGGCGGCTGAACGTGGCGGTTCCGCGTTCGACTTACCGAATTCAGCTCCGCCCGGATTTCGACCTGGACGACGCCGCCGCGCTCGCGCCCTACCTTGCCGATCTCGGCGTCAGCCACCTGTATTCCTCGCCGATGCTCGAGGCGGCTCCGGGATCGCAGCACGGCTACGACGTGGTCGACCACCGCCGGGCCAGTGCACAGCTCGGTGGCGAACCGGCGCGCCGTCGACTCGCCGATGCCTTACGTGCGGCCGATCTCGGCCTCGTCGTCGATGTCGTGCCGAACCACATGGGCGTCGGGGTGCCTGCCGCCAACCCGGCGTGGTGGGACGTGCTGATGCTCGGCCCGCAGTCGGCCTACTCCCGGTACTTCGACATCGACTGGTCACGCGGGCGGGTGCTGTTGCCGATGCTCGGCGACGCCGACGACGAGCTCGCCAAGTTGCGGGTCGAGGACGGCGAGCTGCGTTACTACGATCACCGGTTCCCGTTGGCACCAGGCACTGCCAACGCTGACGCGGAGACCGTGCACGATCACCAGCACTACGAGTTGGTCTGCTGGCGACGTGCCGACTTCGAACTGAACTACCGGCGGTTCTTCGGCGTGTCCTCCCTGGCCGGCGTGCGGGTCGAAGATGCCGTGATCTTCGACGCGACCCATCGCGAGCTGCTCCGCTGGGTCGGGGACGGCGACGTTGACGGTCTGCGCATCGACCACCCAGACGGCCTCGTCGACCCCGGCGGCTACCTGCGCCGGCTGTCGGACTCGACGCCGCCCGGCACCTGGCTGGTGGTGGAGAAGGTCCTCGAATCCGGTGAGTCGCTGCCGGACTGGCCATGTGCGGGCACGACCGGCTACGACGCGCTCGCCGAGGTCGACGGGGTGCTAGTCGACCCCGCGGCCGAGCCCGCCCTCACGGCGCTCGACGCCGAGCTCAGCGGTGCAAGGACCGACTACGCAGCGCTCGCCCACGGGTGCAAGCTCGCGATCGCCACCGGCATCGAACGATCGGAGGTGCGACGGCTCATCGGCGTCGCAACCGGCCATCGTGCTACCGACGACGACGCCGACATCGAGACCGCGATCGCCCTGCTGCTCGCGGCCTTTCCGGTGTACCGCTCGTATCTCCCCGAGTCCGGTCACGACCATCTGGAGGCCGCAATGGGCGAGGTTCGCGACCGGCGGCCGGAGCTCGCGGACGTCTTAGACCGGCTGGCGCCGCGGCTCGCCGACCCGGGCGACGAGCTCGCCCGGCGGTTCCAACAGCAGACCGGCGCCGTCATGGCCAAGGGTGTCGAGGACACGGCCTACTACCGGTACGCACGGTTCGTCGCGGCCAACGAGGTCGGCGGCGACCCCGCCCGGATCGGACTGCCACCCAGGGATTTCCACGCCGCCATGACCCGCCGGCAGCGCGACGCACCCGCGGGGATGACGACGCTCTCGACGCACGACACGAAACGATCCGAGGACGTGCGGGCCCGCCTCGCCGTCCTCTCGGAGCTCACCGGCGAGTGGGCAGGTGCGGTGCGCAAGTTCACCGCGACGGCGCCGCTGCCCGACGGCTCGTTCGGCTCCTTGCTGTGGCAGACGGTCGTGGGCGCGTGGCCGATCGAACGCGATCGCCTGCACGCGTACGCGGAGAAGGCCGCCCGAGAGGCCGGCGTGAGGACGAGCTGGAGCGACCCGGACACCTCCTTCGAGGCCGCGATGCACATCGTCGTCGACCGGGTCTACGACGACACCGGGCTGCGCGGCGCCGTCGAGGCATTCGCCGCGCGGATCACGCCGTACGGCTGGGCCAATTCGCTGTCGGCGAAGCTGATCCAGCTCGCGATGCCCGGCGTGCCCGACGTCTATCAGGGCACCGAGCTGTTCGATAACTCCCTGGTCGATCCCGACAATCGCCGTCCCGTCGACTTCGCCACCCGCCGGGACATGCTCGCCCGCATCGACGCCGGCGAGCGGCCGTCAGTTCGAGCCGACGGCGCGGCCAAGCTGCTCGTCACCGCCCGTGCGCTGCGACTGCGCCGGGACCGGCCCGACCTCTTCACCGGCTACGACGCCGTGCCGGCAACCGGTGCCGCGGCCGAGCACGTCGTGGCCTTCGACCGAGGCGGCGCCGTCGCCGTCGCGACCCGGCTGCCGGCAACCCTGCAGCGCGATGGCGGCTGGCGCGACACCACGATCACGCTGCCCAACGGGGCCTGGACCGACGAGTTCACCGGACGGAACGTCGCCGGCGCGGTGGTGGCGCTCGTGGCGCTGCTCGAGATCTACCCGGTTGCGCTGCTCGCCCGGCGCTGAGCCGACCCGAGCGCGGGCGCCGGCGCGGTTTCAGGGGTCACAATCTCACCATGACGCGCTCCGGCCACCGACTTGGCCGGTGCGCTGCAGCGCTGGCGATCGTCGCTGCCGGCTGCCGCGGCTCGTCCGGTCCCGGCGCCGCCGAACCCGCTGACTCACCGACCGGTGGCCCGCGACCCGCTGGGATCGTGCGCGCGGTGGGCACCCGACCGGAGGGCATCGTCGTGGACACCCGGACCGGAATCGTCGCCGTGGCGGTGCGGAAACCGGATCGATTGCTGCTGCTGGATTCCGGGACTCTCGCGCCTCGCCGCGCCGTGCGGCTGCCGGGGCACGCGCGCCACCTCGTTCTGGCCGGTGCGGGCGGACCGGTGCTGGTGCCGGTCGAGAACGCCGACACGCTGCTGCAGGTTCCCCTCACCGGACCGGGAAGGACGGCCACCACGGTGGGTCGCAGCCCGCACTCGGCGGCCGCCGTCGGCAACGGGCGGATCGTGGTCGGCAATGAGGTTGGTGGCACGCTCAGCATCGTCCGCGCCGGTCGGGTCGAGCGAACCGTACCCGGACTGCGCCAGCCCGGCGGCGTGGTCGCCGCGGGACCGGTCGTTGCCGTCGTCGACGTCGCGGCGTTCACCGTGACGACGTTCGATCCCGCTACGGCGCGCCGGATCGCCACCACGCGTGCCGGTGCCGGTCCGACGCACGTCGTACTGGTCGCCGCACACCGGATGGTCGTCGCCGACACCCGAGGCGATGCGCTGCTCGTCTTCGACCCTCAGCCGCTTCGGCTGATCTCGCGCCTGCCGCTCGCCGGAACCCCCTACGGCGTCGCCGCCGACCCGCTCACGCAGAGCGTGTGGGTCACGCTCACGGCCCGCAACCAGGTCGTCGGCGTCTGCCTCGCGAGCGGCCACCCGCGCGTGATCGCCCGTTACCCGACCGTCGAACAGCCCAACACCGTGGCGGTCACGCCGGGCAGCCGTACCGTCTACCTCGCCGGCGCTCGGCGTGGGGAGGTTCAGGCGATCCGCCGCCCTGCCCGCGCGCTGCCCGAGCGAACGTGCCGGTAGGGCACCATTGGTCCGGTGAGCGCTTTCGATGTCTGGGCTCCGGCCGCACAGCGGGTCCGGCTCAGCCTCACCGGAGGCGCCGAACCGGCCCAGGTCGAGCTGACCGACGTGGGGCAAGGGCGCTGGCACGTCGACGCACCCGACGCCGAGCCCGGCGCCGATTACGCGTTCCTGCTCGACGACGACGACACGTCGCTGCCCGACCCGCGATCGAGGTGGCTCCCGAGCGGCGTGCACGGCCCGAGCAGGGTCTACGACGACACCGCCTACGAATGGTCGGACGGGTCCTGGACCGGCCGGCAACTCGCCGGCTCGGTGATCTACGAGCTGCACATCGGCACCTTCACGCCGGGCGGGACGTTCGACACCGCGATCGAGCGCCTCGACCACCTGGTCGAACTCGGCATCGACCTCGTCGAGGTGCTGCCCATCGGATCGTGGGGCGGATCGTACAACTGGGGCTACGACGGCGTCGCGTGGTACGCCGCGCACGAGGCCTACGGCGGACCGGACGGCTTCAAGCGGTTCGTCGACGCCTGCCACGGCAGGGGGCTCGCCGTCGTGCTCGACGTCGTCTACAACCACCTCGGCCCGTCCGGGAACTACCTCGACCGCTTCGGCCCGTACTTCTCCGACGCCACCAACCCGGCGAACCCGTGGGGTCGCACCATCAACCTCGACGGCCCAGGCTCCTACGAGGTGCGCCGCCACATCGTCGACAACGCCCTGATGTGGCTCGCGGACTTCCACGTCGACGCGCTGCGACTCGACGCCGTGCACGCCCTGGTCGACACCAGCGCCGTCGGCATCCTGGAACAGCTCGCCGAAGAGGTGGACGCGCTCTCGTCGCACCTGCGGCGGCCGCTGTCGCTGATCGCCGAGTCAGACCTCAACGACCCGCGGCTGGTGCGGTCGCGGCAGGCCGGCGGCAGCGGGCTCACCGCGCAGTGGAGCGATGACTTCCACCATGCGCTGCACGCCCTGCTCACCGGCGAGCGGCAGGGCTACTACGCGGACTTCGGCGGCATCGCGGCCTTCGCGCGGGTGCTGCGCCGGGTGTTCGTGCACGACGGCACGTGGTCGAGCTTCCGCGGTCGCACGCACGGCCGCGCCGTCGACACCATGCGCACGCCGGGCTGGAAGTTCCTGGCCTACCTGCAGAATCACGACCAGGTCGGTAACCGCGCCGCCGGCGACCGGATCAGCGACACCCTCTCCCCCGGCCTGCTCAAGGTCGGGGCGGCGCTGGTGATGACCTCACCGTTCACCCCGATGATCTTCATGGGCGAGGAATGGGCCGCGTCGACGCCATGGCAGTTCTTCACCAGCCACATCGAACCGGAGCTGGCGGCCAACATCGCGGCCGGACGTCGAGCTGAGTTCGCCGCCCATGGCTGGCCGGAAACCGAGGTTGCCGACCCACAGGATCCCGCCACCTTCCAGCGATCGAAGCTCGACTGGGACGAACTGGAGAAGGACACACATGCGGAGCTGCTCGACTTCCACCGGCGGCTGATCGCGCTGCGGCACGCCCGGCCGGAGCTCACCGATCCGCTCGTGGAACACGTCGAGGTGCGCTACGACGAGGACAGGCGGTGGCTCGTTGTACACCGCGGCATCGTCGCCGTCGTCGTCAACCTGGCACCCGAACGCACGGCGATACCGATCGAGGCGTGGCCGCGGGAGATGCTGCTCGCCTCCGAACGTGGTTTCGTGTACGGCGAGGGCCAGGTGGAGATCGACGCCGAATCGGTCGTCGTGATCCGCACCGGCTGAGCGGGGGCGGCGATGGACCAGCTGTTCCCGGACCGTTCGGACACGGTGGATCTGGCTGCGGCGTATGCGTATCCGCCCACTCATCGGTCGTGGCTGCGCGCCAGCATGATCGGCAGCGTGGACGGCGCGGCGACGGTCCGCGGCACGTCGGGTGCGCTCGGCGGCGATGCCGACCGCGCCGTGCTGCGCATGCTGCGGGCGCTGACCCAGTGCGTCGTGGTGGGCATCGGCACCGCGCGGGCCGAGGGCTACGGCCCGGTGCAGCTGCGGCCGGACCAGCTGGCGGCGCGGCGGGCAAGCGGGCTGGGCGCGGCGCCGCCGCCGATCGCCGTCGTCACCGGGTCGGCCGACATCGATCCCGACCTGGAGCTGTTCACCGGGGCGGAGTCGCCGACCGTGGTGCTCACCACCGAGGCCGCGCCCGCCGAACGCCGTGCCGCGCTGGCCAGGCGGGCCGACCTCGTGGTCGTCGGCGAGGAGCGTGTCGATCTCGCCGCCGCCGTCGCCGCTCTGGCCGAACGCGGCCACCGGCGACTGCTGTGCGAGGGCGGTCCCGGTCTGCTCGCTCAGGTTGTCGTCGCCGGCCTCCTCGACGAGCTGTGCATGACGCTGAGCCCGGTACTCGCGGCCGGCGACGCCGGGCGCATCCTCGGCGGCCCGGCGTTTGATCCGCCGGTGCGGCTGCGGCTCGCACACGCCCTGCAGGACGACGGTTTCCTGCTGCTGCGGTATGTCCCGGCCCGGGACGAGCGGTGACGGCGACCGCCCAGATGCTGGCACCGGCGGCCGGGCCGGAGACCGTCGAATCGGCCTGCGCCGGTGACCGCGCCGCGTTCGAGCAGCTGGTCGCGCAGTACACGCCGCTGGTGTTCCGGGTCGCGCTGCGCATCGTGGGAAACGCCGCCGACGCCGAAGACTGCGTGCAGGACGTCTGGCTGGCCGCGTGGCGATCCATCGGCCGCTATCGCGGTCAGGCCGCCTTCTCGACCTGGCTGTATCGGGTGACCACGAACGCCGCCCTGATGCTGGTTCGGCGACGCCGGCCCGCGCTGCCGCTGGACGGTCTCAGCGACGTCGGCATCGATACGCCCGTCAGCATCGAGGCACTCGCCGCGGCCGACGCCGTGCAGCGCGCGCTGCGGGCGCTGACCTCTGACCAGCGCGCGGTTATCGTGCTGCGGGAGTTCGAAGACCTCTCCTACGACCAGATCGCGACGATCCTCGACCTGTCCATGCCCGCTGTCCGCAGCCGGCTGCACCGCGCCCGGATCGAGCTGTGCCGCGCTCTCGAGGACTGGCGATGAGCGCATCGACCGGGCTCGCCCTGGATGCGACGCTGCCCTGCGGCACCGACGTCGCCGACCTGCTCGACGACGTCATCGAGAATCGGCCGACCTCCCCGCACGCCCAGCGCTGCCTTGACTGCCAGACCGTGACCAGAACGCTGGGCGGCCGCTGGAGGACCGTCCGCGCCGCCGCCCGCGCCCCGGTTCCCGAACCGGCGGGGTTGCGTGCCAGGCTCGTCGCCGCGCTGCACGCCGACGGCACGGGCGACCCGCTGCGGGTGGACGGCGAGCGCGGCACCCTGCTGCTCGGGCCGCGCGTCGTCACGCAGCTGGCCCGGAGGGCGGCGCGGCAGGTGACCGTCGTCCGGCCGGGTGCGGTCCGCTATACAGAGGGTCGGCTCAGCATCGAGGTCGCGGTCCGCTACGGCGCCGACATCGACGCCGCGGCCGCCGCGGTGCGCGACCGAATCGCGCGCGAGCTCGCCGACCAGCTCGGCATCGCGGCGCCGGGGGTGGACATCTCGGTCACCGACGTGTTCGTCGCCGGCGGGGCTTGAGACCGAACGAATGCCCATCGCGCGACGCAAGAGACGTCCTCCGATGGCAGCGCGCCGGCGCCGCATGCCGCCGCACGGTGGCGAGACATTTCATCGGCCCGGCGCATCAAACGGGGTAGACAGGCTTCGCACGGACGATCGAGAGGTGACACGGCATGGCACAGAACACGGCGACGGAGAAGGAGACGGGCGCGGTCGCCCGCACCGACAGCACGCTGCACAGTCCGCAAGGACGCACCTCGATCGCCGACGGCGTCGTGCAGAAGATCGCCGGGATCGCAACCCGCGAGGTGTCCGGCGTACACAACCTCGGCACCGGATCGGCACGTGTCTTCGGCGCGTTGCGCGAGCGCATTCCCGGCAGCGGCGGACCGGCCATCACGCAGGGCGTGGCGGTCGAGGTCGGCGAGAAGCAGGCGGCGATCGATCTGGACATCGTCGTCGAGTACGGCGTGGCGATCGCGCAGCTGGCGACCAACATCCGGCACAACGTGATCTCCTCGGTGGAGCGGATGACCGGCCTGGAGGTGATCGAGGTGAACATCGCCGTCGATGACATCCACCTGCCCGGCGACGAGGAACCAGCTAACGCGCCCACCCGGGTGGAGTGACGCCGAAGGTGGCAGAGCGCGAGGCGGCGGCGATCGGTCGGCTCGAGCCGACCGACCTGCCGGCCGTAGCCGACGCGATCGCGGCCGTGGTGGTGCACTGCCGTGGCGTCGTCGGCCTGCACGGCGGACGGTTCGGCGAGGCGGCCACCTACCTGCCCGGCCGGCGGGTGCACGGCGTGGAGGTGACGGAGTCCGCCGTCACCGTGCACATCGTCGCCCGGCTCGGCGCCGTGCTGCCCACCGTGGCGGCGGCGGTACGCCGGGTCGTGGTACCGCTCGCCGGGGGTGTGCCGGTGCACGTCGTCGTCGAGGACGTCGTCGCCGGCAGTGCGAAGGAGCGCCGGCGCGGTGTATGAGAGAGTCGACCGGCAGGCGTTCCGCGACTTCGCCCGGCGGCACCACCCCGACCTCGGCGGCGATCCCGCCGTCTTCGCAGCCGGCGTTGAGCGCTTCCGTTCGGTGCGAGCCCGCCAGATCCCCGACGACGATCCCCGCCTGCACGGCGAGATCGTGTTCTACCGCCGGCGGCGGCTCCGCCGGCTCGCCGGCCGCTGGCTCGGGCGACTGTCCTTCGACGGTCCGTTGATCGGGCGGATCAGGCAGGCACGGAGGTCGCGACGGCAACCACGGGTGCGCTGACGTCGTCGGCGCACCATCCACGGCACGCCAAGGAGGTTTCATGTCACCCACTCAGCTCGGCACACTCGTCGGGATTGCGCTCGGGTTCGCCGGCGCCTTCGGCGGCTTCAGCGCGTTCGTGATCGTGCTGGTACTCGCGGCGGCCGGGTTCATCCTCGGCCGCGTCATCGAGGGCGAGCTCGACGTCGACGCAGTATTCGGAAGCCGCAAGCGTCCATGACCGAAGCGCCGCCGTCAGGCGCCGCCGCGGACACCCGCCCGCCAGCACGCCGGCGCGTGCTGGCACCGCCGGCCGACCGCGGCCATCTCACCGTGGCCCCAGCCGTCGTCGAAGGCATCGCTACCACCGCCGCCGGCGAGGTCGAAGGCGTGGCCGCGGGTGGCCGGCGCGCCAGCGCGACCGTGCTCGGTTCGACGGCCGCGCTTCGCATCGGCGTCGGCCTCGACTATCCTGCGCCCATCCCGGCACGGATCGATGCCATTCGCGGCCGCGTGATCGAACGCGTCGGCGAACTAGCCGGCCTCTCGGTCGAGCGGGTCGACGTCGACGTCGTCGCGCTGCACACCGACGCCAGCGACCGGGTGCGGTGACGCGATGCGCCTGATCAACCGGCTGCTGGCCGCCGTGCTCGCCCTGGCGCTGGCCGCCGCGGGCGGGCTCGCCGCCGCCGAAGTATTCGTCGCGCGGACCAGCTGGACCCCTGCCAACCCGCCGTTGGTGGTGCCGTACGACCGCTGGCTCGCCACGCTGCGCGACCACCACTGGAACCAGACCCCGGTCCTGCTGATCAGCATCGGCGCCATCGTGCTCGGGCTGCTGTTCATCGTCGCCGGACTGGGTGGTCGCGAGCGCCGCATCCGGCTGGTGTCCGACTCCGCCGACGTCGCGGCCTCGACGTCAGCACGGTCACTACGCCGAGTGCTGCGCCGCGACGCGGCCACGGTCGACGGCGTGGCCCGGGCCCGGACGCGGGCGCGGGCCGGCCGCGCACGGGTGCGAGTCGACGTGCGCCTCGGCGAACCGTCCGAGGTCGAGGCCGAGATCCGCGATGTCGTCACGGCTCGAATCGGCGGGCTGGGTCTGGCCCGGCAACCGGCGCTGTCGGTACGCGCCGACGACGCGAGACGGTACCGATGAAGAACCGGACCAACCGGCTGAACCGGGTGCTGCTGGTGGCGATCGGAACGGTCGTCGTCCTGGCCGGCGCCGGCGGCGTACTGCTCGGCCGTGGAGTGTTCGGTGCCGCGACGGCCCGCCGGACCGTGGTCGACGACGACGTCGCGCGCCCGTTCGATCAGAACGCCTCCTGGCTGTGGTGGACGATCGGCGGCGTGTCGCTGGTGATCGCGCTGCTCGCGCTCTACTGGCTGCTGGTGCAGCTGCGAGTGGAGCGCGTCACCGCCGTGGCGCTGCCGCCACGCCCGAACGGCGACTCCTCGGTAGCGGCAACCGCGCTCACCGGGGCGATCCGTGGTCAGGCCGAGGCCGTCGACGGCGTCGTCCGGGCCCGGGCCCGGCTGCTGCGTGACCGGCGCGACCCCGAACTGATGCTGAACGTCTGGCTGCGCGAGGGTGCCGACCTCGACGCCGCCCGCCGCGAGCTCGAGCAGGTCGTCGTCGCGCAGGCCCGCGAGTCCCTCGGCCTGCCGCGACTGCCCACCTGGCTACGGATCGAGTTCGACGCGGCCGATCGCACCCGAGTGCGCTGAACCATCGGCTAGGTCTCGGCGGAGGCGATGCCGATGGGCAGGCGGGCTACGGCGCTGGCTGCGGGGAGCGCCGCCAGGATGCCCAGCGCGGCCCCGCAGAGGAGCAGCACGAGGCGTCGCGATCATCAACGTCGCACCAGCTTCTGCCCGCAGTCCAAGAGCAGATCGATGATGCCCTGAACCGTAACCGAATCCAGATTCCCGGTCGGCTCGTCGGCCAGCACCAAACGAGGCGCTCCGAACACCGCCCGCGCCACGGCAACCCGCTGCTGCTCACCGCCGGACAGCATCGACGGCACGGCGTCCACCTCGTCGACCAGGCCGACCGTCGCCAGAGCGGAGCGCGCCCGTCCACGCAGCTGCGCGCTCGGCCGGAACGGCAGCGACGGCGCCAACACGTTGTTTACTGCCGATAGCGCGGGCAGTAACTGGAACCGCTGGAATACGAATCCGACCTCACGCGGATACGCCGCCGCCGCATTCCCGGTGAGTCGGCCGACGTCGACATCACCGACCATGACGCGACCGGCATCCGGCCGCAACAATCCGCCAAGCAGATGCAATAACGTCGACTTGCCAGACCCGGACGGACCCATCAACGCCACCGCGGACCCTGAGTCCACGGCGAGGTCGACCCCAGCCACCGCCACGACCGGATCACCGCCAGGACCAGCGAACCGCCGCACGACCCGCTCCAACGCAACCGACGTACCCCGTCCAGCCGCCGAACCCGCCACCGCGTTATCCCCGATCGCTGGGCTGGTCAGGACCCGTTGGGCTGGTCCCCCGTTATCAGCGGCACGAAGGCGACGGCCTGGAGTCGCTCGACGTGTCCATCGCGGACCCGAACGAGGGTCCCGCGGTGCGACCTCCCGACCGGACAGAGCAGGGTGCCACCAGCCGCTAGCTGTGCCAGCAGGGCAGGTGGCGGCGTCTGACGAGCCATGGCAGCAACGGAGATGGCATCGAACGGGGCGCAGTCCGGGGCGCCCTCGCTGCCATCGCCGACCCGGACCGCCACGTTGTCATAGCCGAGCTCTCGCAGCACCGTGTGAGCCCGACGGGCCAGTTGCCGGTGCCGTTCGACGCTCAGCACGCTTCGGCAGCACCGGGACAGCACCGCGGCGGCGTAGCCGCTTCCGGTGCCGACCTCCAACACGCTCGAGTCGGCGGCCAGCTCAAGAGCCGCGATCATGTACGCCACGATCCCCGGCGCCGAAATCGTCTGGCCGGCACCGATACGCAGCGGCCGGTCCAGGTAGGCCTCGTCAGCGAGCTCGCGTGGAACGAACCGCTCCCTGGGCACCTCTGCCATCGCAGCCAGCACCCGGCGATCAGCGATGCCACGCTCGCGGAGTCGACCGACCATGTCCGCGCGCCGCCGCACATACTGCTGGGCCGTTCCCATCGACCAACGATCCCATCCGGCTGCGCGTCTCGGCAGCATGCCGGCCGCACGCACCCTGGCAATGCTCGGGCTGACCGGGCGATCCCTCGGTCGTCCGTCAGTCAGCCGGCCACCGCAGCGCCGAGTCCGGGGACGATGTCGCCGAGTGAGAAGGTGATCGGCCGTTCCAGTTGGTCATAGGTACAGGAGCGGGCTGAGCGGTCCGGCCGCCACCGGCTGAACTGAGCGGTGTGCCGGAACCGCTCGCCCTCCATGTGGTCGTACCGAACCTCGACGACGCGCTCGGGGCGCAGCGGCACGAAGGAGAGGTCCTTGCCGGCGTTCCATCGGGAACCCTCGCCCTTGCGCGGGGTGCGCTCGCCGGCCTCGTGTGCGGCCCAGTTCCAGGGATGGTCGTCGAACGTCGTGACCAGCGGTTGCAGCTCGGCGAAGAGGTCCCGCCGTCTTGTCATCGGGAAGGCACCGATGACACCGATCGAGTTGAGCACGCCGTCGTCGGTGTAGAGGCCGAGCATCAGCGATCCCAGCGCCGCCGGACCGCTCTTGTGGACGCGGTAGCCGGCGACGACGCAGTCGGCGGTGCGTTCGTGCTTGATCTTGAACATGACCCGCTTGTCCGGCTGGTAGCTGCCATCCAGCGGCTTGGCCACGACCCCGTCCAGGCCGGCGCCCTCGAACTGCGTGAACCACCGCTCGGCGAGGTCCCGGTCGGTGGTCGCCGGGGTGAGGTGGATCGGCGGGGCCGCACTGCCGAGGACAGCGGCGAGTGCATCGCGGCGCTCGGTGAACGGCCGAGCCGTGTAGTCCTGGTCGCCGAGAGCCAGCAGGTCGAACGCGATGTACGACGCCGGGGTCTTCGCGCTGAGCAGGGTGACCCGGGAGACGGCGGGGTGGATGCGCTGTTGCAACGCCTCGAAGTCAAGGCCGGCGCCGGTGGCGATGACGATCTCGCCGTCAACGACGCAGCGTTCGGGCAGTTCTGCCTTGACGGCGTCGACGAGCTCGGGAAAGTAGCGGGTCATCGGCCGTTCGTTGCGGCTGCCGAACTCGACCTCGTCGGCGTCGCGGAAGACGATCGACCTGAACCCGTCCCACTTCGGCTCGTAGGAGGCTCCGGGCGGGATCGCCGCCACCGGCTTGGCGAGCATCGGCGCGACCGGCGGCATCACGGGCAGCTGCATCCGCTCATTGTGACGGGTCGGCCGCACGCGGTCCGTCCGGCCGGTCGAAGCGACGCCGAGCTTCCGACTCGCGCTACCGTCAGCCGGTGGCCAGCGCCGAGGAGATCACCGTCGGAGCGCGCTCGGTGCGGATCTCCAACCCGGACAAGGTCTACTTCCCCGAGCACGGCCTCACCAAGCGCGACATCGTCAGCTACTTCCTATCGGTCGGCGACGGCATCCTGCGCGCGCTGCGGAACCGGCCGACGACACTGGAGCGCTGGCCGGGCGGCGTGTTCGAAGGCGCCCGGCTGTCGACCCGGCAGGACAACACCGGGGACGCGTTCTTTCAGAAGCGGGTGCCCAAAGGCGCGCCGGAGTGGGTGCAGACCGCGCGGATCGCCTTTCCCAGCGGCAGGACCGCCGACGAGATCTGCCCCACCGAGCTCGCCGTCGTAGCGTGGGCGGTAAACCTCGGCACGCTGACCTTCCATCCCTGGCCGGTCCGCGGGCACGCGCTCGACAACCCCGACCAGCTGCGCATCGACCTCGACCCTCAGCCCGGAACCGACTTCGCCGACGCCGTCCGCGTCGCCGGTGCGGCCAGGGCGCTGCTGACCGAGCTCGGAATGACCGGCTGGCCGAAGACCTCTGGGGGGCGCGGGCTGCACATCTACGTGCCCATCCGTCCACAGTGGACATTCACCGAGGTGCGACGGGCGGCGATCGCCTTCGGCCGCGAGCTCACCCGCCGGATGCCCGACCACGTCACGATCGCGTGGTGGAAGGAGGAGCGCGGCGCGAAGATCTTCATCGACTACAACCAGATGGCGCGCGACCGCACCATCGCGTCGGCGTACTCGGTGCGGCCCACCGCCGCCGCGCGGGTCTCGGCTCCGCTGCGCTGGGACGAGGTGACAGCGGTAACACCCGCCGACTTCGACGTATTCACGATGCCGGCCCGATTCGCCGACGTCGGCGACCTGCACGACGGCATTGACGACGACGCCCACTCCATTGAGGCCCTGCTCGAGATGGCCGAACGCGACGACCGCGACCACGGGCTCGGCGACCTGCCCTATCCCCCGGAGTACCCCAAGATGCCCGGCGAGCCGATGCGTGTGCAGCCCAGCCGCAAGCGGGAACCAGACACGTCGTAGGGGCCGTGCGACACTGGCGGCATGCAGCCCGAGCGGTGGCCAGATGATGGCCCTGCCGTGACGGGTGAGCCCTACGTCGCGTTCCTGCCGCCCGGTACGGCGGCCCGGCCCTCGCCGTACAGCGTCGAGGGCTACCTCAACGGCATCGGCGACTTCGCAATCGGCGCCGCGCGGGCGCGCGGATGGCGCCGCCTGGTGGCGAAGGTGCTGGTGATCGCCCTGCTGCTGCCCGTCCTGATCGCCTGCCTGCAGGGCGTGCTGACGCTCGCCCGCATGCTGCTCGGCGGCTGATCCGGTAGGTCGGCCCGCTCCGGAGCCCGCTACCGGAGCTGCTGCTTGGCGCCCGCCGTGGGTTCGACACCCGACATTCACCGGGCGGTACTCGTTCGGCGGTGGTTACGCGGGCCCGGTCCGTGCTAGACATCCGGGCGACACGCTGTCGACCGCTGCCGGTCGTTCCCACCGCCGGCTAGGAGAACCCA
Source organism: Pseudonocardiales bacterium (assembly GCA_003244255.1). GTDB lineage: Bacteria > Actinomycetota > Actinomycetes > Mycobacteriales > QHCD01 > QHCD01. Next base: position 27,267 of record QHCD01000054.1, read on the forward strand.
TGCGCCGCCTCCGACCCGCCCGCATCGTCGCCCTCCCGATCGCCCTGGGCGTCGCCGCCGGCGTCACGTCGGTGACCCTCGCGCCCCCGGCCGGTGCCACCTCACCGGACGTCACGATCAGCCAGGTCTACGGCGGCGGCGGGAACTCGGGCGCGACCTACACCAACGACTTCGTCGAGCTGTACAACCGCGGCGGGAGCCCCGCGACCGTTGACGGCTGGTCGGTGCAGTACGGCAGCGCCACCGGTACCAGCTGGCAGGTCACCGAGCTCGCCGGCGCGATCCAGCCGGGCGCGCACTACCTGGTCGCCGAGGCCGCGGGCAGCGGCGGCACGCAGCCGCTGCCGAGCCCGGACGCGACCGGCTCGATCGCGATGTCGGCTGCCGCCGGCAAGGTGGCCGTCGTCGACGATGCCACAGCGCTGTCCTGCGGCACGTCATGCGCCGCGGCCGCCGGTGTGCACGACTTCGTCGGCTACGGCACGGCCAACGACTCCGAAGGCGGCGCCACCGCGCCCGCGCCGTCGAACACGACGGCCGACCTGCGCGCCGGCGACGGCGCGACGGACACCGACAACAACGCCGCGGACTTCGCGGCCAGCAACCCCGACCCGCGCAACTCGGGCGGCGGCGGTGGCGGCGGCGGGGTGAGCGGGCTCGCGATCCACGACATCCAGGGCGCGGCGCACGTCTCGCCCTACGTCGATCAGTTGGTGCTCGGCGTTCCCGGCGTCGTCACCGCGGTCGGTAGCACCGAGTTCTGGATGCAGGACCCGACGCCGGACGCGCGGGTGGCGACTAGCGAGGGCATCGCCGTGTACGCCGGCCACGCGCCGGGTGTCGCCGTGGGCGATTCGGTGACGGTCGACGCCACGGTGCGGGAGTTCCGGGCCGCCGCGGCCAACCTGTCGGTCACCGAACTCGGCTCGCCCACGGTGACCGTGGTCGCGTCCGGCGTCGCGGTGCCCCCGGCGACGCTTGTCGGTCCCGGTGGCCGGGTCCCGCCCGGGCAGGTCATCGACTCCGGCGTGCACGGCACCGTCGAGACCTCCGGCACCTTCAACCCGGCCGCGCACGGCATCGACTTCTGGGAGTCGCTCGAGGGCATGCGGGTCGAGATCGACGACGCCGCCGTCGTCGGACCGACGAACTCCTACGGCGAGACGGTGATCGTGCCGCAGGGCTCCGGCGTGCGGACACCCCGCGGGGGGATCGTGGCCCAGCACAACGACTTCAACCCCGAGCGCGTCGTGCTCACCTCCACGCTGGCCGACGTGCCCGCCGCGAACGTCGGTGACACCTACACCGGCGCGACCGTCGGCGTGATCGACTACGCATTCGGCAACTTCGACCTGATAGCCACCGCGAGCCCGACCCTGCGGTCGCGGCAGCTGCCCCGGCAGGTCGCCAAGCCGGCAAACCTCCGGCAGCTCGCGATCGCGACGTTCAACGTGCAGAACCTCTCCCCCGCCGACCCGCAGAGCAAGTTCGACCAGCTCGCGACCTACATCATCAGCAACCTTGCCGCCCCCGACATCGTCGCGCTAGAGGAGGTGCAGGACAACGACGGACCGACCGACGACGGCGTCGTCGCCGCCAACGTCACGCTGCAGAAGCTGATCGACGCGATCGCCGCCGCGGGCGGCCCGACCTACCAGTGGGCCGAGGTCGACCCGGCCAACGACACCGACGGCGGGCAGCCCGGGGGGAACATCCGGCAGGTGTTCATCTACCGCATCGACCGTGGGCTGGCGTTCGTGCACCGCGGCACGGCGACGGCGACGACCCCGACGGCGGTCGCCAGGAACCGCAGCGGCCAGCCTTACCTCACCGTCTCGCCCGGGCGCATCGATCCCACCAACGCCGCATGGACCGACAGCCGCAAGCCGCTCGTCGGCGAGTTCAGCTTCGACGGCCGCTCGGTCTTCGTGATCGCCAACCACTTCGATTCCAAGCTCGGCGACGACCCGCTGTTCGGCCGGTACCAGCCACCGGCGACGCCGTCGGCGGCGCAGCGGCACCAGCAGGCGGCGATCGTGCACCGCTTCGCCCGACGCATCGAGGGGATCGACCCGAACGCCGCCGTCGCGGTCGTCGGGGACCTCAACGACTTCGACTTCGCCAGGACAACCTCGATCCTCACCGCCGGCGGCACGCTGGTCGACCTGCCCGGCACGCTGCCGGTGGACCAGCGCTACACCTACGTTTACCAGGGCAACTCTGAAGTGCTCGACCACATCCTGCTGAGCCCCGCACTCCCGTCCTACCAGTACCAGGTGGTGCACCTGAACGCCGAGTTCACCGACCAGATCAGCGACCACGACCCGCAGGTGGTACGGCTCAACATCGGCTGACGCCCGCGCGGCGTGCGGCTCGCGCTACGGCGGCGAACGGGCCGGCCGCAGCGTGTCACCGCCACAGGTCGCCGGGGACCAGAAGCCACGGCTCGCCCCGTGGGCATCGGCTTGCGCGAGCCGGAACAGACGCTGATATCGGTACGGCGTGCGGTAGGTGTACTCGTGCGCGAACCCGTCGTGGACCATCAGCCAGTCATACGACGTCGTGGCCGAGAGCCAGATGTAGTCGAGTTCCCGGCCGTACTTGTCATGGCGGTCCTGCGACGGATCACCGGCGAGCCATACCGTGCGGCCGGTGAGCAGGCTCACCGCGCGCGCCGCGGCCTGCGGTCCGTAGCACTGCACCGGCTTGCGCGGGTCGTGGGTCTCTGGTGTGTCGATGCCGAGCACGCGCACGGTGACGGTCGCGGTCGCCGATCCGCTGCCGCGCCGCACCTTGAGCGTGTCGCCGTCGACCACCGCGACGACCGGCGCCGGTGCCGCGTTCGCCGGCCGTGGCGGAGATCGATCGGCAGGCCGGTCCGGCGCCCTCGAGGCAGGCGCGAGTCGGGGCGCGATCGCAACACTGTCGGGTGACGCCACCCGGCCCGCCGCCCAGCCGGCGGCCCCGCCGGAGAGGACAGCCAACAGGGCAACTGCCGTTGCCACGGCGACCCGGCGCGGCGGACCGTGCGGTCGCCGGACCGGACGCACGGCGCGCGCTCGCTCGACACGGTCTCCCCAGATCAGCACCCGTCGATCGTCGCGTGCGGGAATGACCACCGCGGCGCCCGCCGACCTGGTTGTGGACAGCTATCCAGGCTGTGGACGGCCGGTTGACAAACCGCTGGGAGCGCCGTCGAGGTGGGTCCCCGTATCGTGGGGACATGACGACACCGGTGCAGAAGACCGACGACGAGTGGCGTGCGCAGCTGACCCGCGAGGAGTACGACGTGCTGCGAGGCGCCGGCACGGAGCGTGCGGGGACCGGCGAGTACGTCGACACCAAGACCGCCGGCGTCTACCGCTGCCGGGCGTGCGGCGCCGAGCTGTTCCGGAGCCGGACCAAGTTCGATTCGCACTGCGGCTGGCCGAGCTTCTTCGAGCCGAGCGCATCGGAGGCCGTCACGCTGCACACCGACGGCAGCCTGGGAATGGCGCGCACCGAGGTGCGGTGCGCAACCTGCGGCTCCCACCTCGGCCACGTCTTCGACGACGCGCCCCAGACCCCGACCGGCGACCGGTACTGCATCAACTCGATCTCGCTGACCCTCGAGCCGCAGCAGGACTGACCGGCGCAGCGCCCGGCCGTGGACGGCTACGGCAGGGCGGCGACGATCTCGGCCACCGGCTTGCGAGTGCCGGTGTAGAAGGGAATCTCGAGTCTGGTGTGCCGGCGGGCCTGCGCGCCGCGCAGGTGCCGCATCAGGTCGACGATCCGGTGCAGCTCGTCGGCCTCGAAGGCGAGGATCCATTCGTAATCGCCGAGAGCGAACGACGAGACGGTGTTCGCCCGTACGTCGGGATACTCGCGGGCCATCAGCCCGTGCTCGGCGAGCATGGACCGGCGCTCGGCGTCCGGCAGCAGGTACCAGTCGTAGGATCGCGCGAACGGGTACACGCAGACGAATCGGCGTGGCTCCTCCCCGGCCAGGAAGGCCGGGACATGGCTCTTGTTGAACTCGGCCGGCCGGTGCAGCGCCATCGCCGACCACACCGGCTCGCTGGCCTGGCCGAGCCTGGTTCGGCGCAGCCGCGAATACGCCTCCTGCAGATCCTCGGCCCGCGCCGAATGCCACCAGATCAGGTAGTCCGCGTTGGCGCGCATCCCCGCGACGTCGTACGTGCCGCGGACGACGACGTCCTTGGCGGCCAGCTGTTCGACCAGATCGTCGACCTCGGCCGAGACCACGGTTCGGTCACCACGAGCCAGCCGGTCGCCGTCGGTGCGGGATCGGAAGACCGACCACATCGTGTAGCGGATCTGCTCGTTGAGCGCCTTGGCCTGCTTGCCGTCAGTCATGCCCTCGATTGTCCCTCCGGCACCTGCCGGTGCTGCAGGTGGTGCGCGATCCGCGCCGCCGCCAGCCGCCCGCTGCGGATACAGGCCGGCACGCCGATGCCGTCGTACGCGGCGCCGCAGACGGCAAGTCCCGGCACGTCGTCGACCGCCGCCCTGATTCGGCGCACCCGGTCCAGATGGCCGACGGCGTACTGCGGCAGGGCGCCGCCCCATCGGATCACCAGAGCGTCGACGGGTCGAGCGCTGACCCCGGTGATCGCGGCGACCTCGGTCGCGACGATGGACGCGAGCTCGTCGTCGTCGCGCTGTAGCGCCGTCACGTCGCCGTGCCGGCCGACGGACGCGCGGACCAGCGTGGTGGTCCCAGCCAGGTGGGCCCACTTCTGCCCGCTGAAGGTCAGCGCCTTCACGCTGAGCCCGTCGACCGCCGGAACGAGCACGCCACTGCCCGGCGGCAGCCGGACGTCGTCGAACGCGAGAGTGATCAGCGCGGTGCTGGCGGAGTCGATCCCGCCGAGCTCATGTGATGCGGCCGGGGCGACATCGCGCACCATCATCGCCGCCTTGGCCGCCGGAACGGCAACAATGACGGCGTCTGCGTCGATGGCCACCGGTTGCGGAACGGGGCCGGCTACGATGCGGAAACCGCCTGGTGTGCGGGCGATTTCGCGTACCGGATTCCGCAGTTCGATGGTCGCGCCGGATGCGGCAGCGAGCGCTGCCGGCAGGACGCCCAGGCCGGGTTGCAGCGTTGCGAACACCGGACCCTGGCGTGGCGCAGCGGCGGCGACGACGGCGCGGGCGGCCGCACCGACCGAGTCATGGTCACGCAGCTGCGCCGCCAACGCCGGCATGGTGGCGCACAGCGAGAGCACATCCGCCCGCCCCGCATAGACGCCGCCGAGCAGCGGATCCACCAGGCGATCCACTACCTCGCGGCCCATCCGCGACCCGACCACCGAACCGACGCTCGCGTCTTCGACAACCCGGCCGGCTGTCGATTCCCCTTGCACGGCGGCGATTCCGCTCTCGGTGAGTACGCTAGTACGGCGCAGCGCGTCGACGTCGGACGGCACGCCGAGCACGGTCCCGCCAGGGACGGGCCGCAGCGCACCACCGACGAATATCGACGCAGACGTCGTCGCCGGATGCACGATCTGGCCACCGAGTCCCAGCTCGGTGGCGAGGGCGATCCCGTCGGGTGCCCGGGCCAGCATCGCCTCGGCGCCCACGTCGACGTCCATCCCCGCGACGGCGCGCACGACCAGCTTGCCGCCGATGCGGTCCGCGCCGTCGATCACGGTCACCGCGATTCGCGGAGCGGCCGCGCGCAAGGCATATGCGGCCGTCAGCCCGGCGATGCCCGCACCCACGACGACGACGCGCGCCGTGTTCATGGCCGTCACCCTGATGTGGCTTCGTGCACGAACTCGACCAGCCGGGTCAGGACGCCGGGGTCGGTGGCGGGCAACACCCCGTGCCCGAGGTTGAAGATGTGCCCCGGCGCCGACCGGCCGTCGGCGAGCACACGGGACGCCTCGGCCTCGATCACGGGCCACGGCGCCAGCAGGATCGCGGGATCGAGATTTCCTTGCAGGGCCATTCCCGGCACGCGCTCGGCGGCTGCGGCCAGCGGTACCCGCCAGTCCACGCCCAGCACGTCCGGGCCGGCGGCGGCCAGGGCGGACAGCAGCTCACCGGTGCCGACACCGAAGTGGATCCGCGGCACGGACGTGTCGGCGAGCCCGTCGAAGATCCTGCGGCTGGCCGGCAGCACGTGCCGGCGATAGTCCACGGCCGAGAGCGCACCGGCCCACGAGTCGAACAGCTGCACGACGGACGCACCCGCCGCGACCTGCGCGCGCAGGAATGTCAGCGCGATGTCGGCCAGCCGGTCGACGAGTCGAGCCCACAGCTCGGGTTCGCCGTGCATCAGCGCTTTGGTGCGTGCGTGATCGCGCGACGGCCCGCCCTCGACGAGGTAACTCGCGAGCGTGAACGGTGCGCCGGCGAAACCGACCAACGGCGTCGCGCCGAGCTCGCCGACACACAACCGGACCGCCTCGGTGATCGGCGCTACGTCGCCGTCGTCGAGCCGGCGGATGGCGGCGACCGCGGTCGCGTCGCGCACCGGCGTGCCGACCACCGGCCCGACGCCGGGAACGATGTCGACGTCGATGCCGACGGCGGCGAGCGGGACGACGATGTCGGAGAACAGGACCGCGGCGTCGACGCCGTGCCGGCGGACCGGCTGCAGGGTGATGTCGGCCACCAGCTCGGGCCGGCGGCACGCGTCGAGCATGGCCACGCCTTCGCGCGCGGCGCGGTACTCGGGCAGCGAGCGACCGGCCTGACGCATGAACCAGACCGGTGTCGGCGCGGGGCGTTCGCCGCGCGCCGCGCGGACCAGCGCAGCGTCGGGCTTGGACATCACGGCCCATCGTCGCACGGCTCCGCTCGGGCGATCGCCGGCGATCCGCGCCCCCGCCGCTGCGCTGCCGCACCCTGCGGAGGTGGCCCCGACACGCCGAGGAGCATCCGCCGAAGCGTCAGAGGTTCGTGGCACCGTCAGCGACAGGTCGCCTGTCCTGACTGCCCGGCCCGATGGAGGTGGTGCCCGCATGAAGACGCCGTCGTATGACGCCGTGTCGCGGCACTGTCCGATCTGCGGCATCGACACGGAGTTCGTGGCGCCGCCGTGCCCGGATGACCACGACGACTGCCCGGAGTCGGTCTGCGTCGACTGCGGCGCCGCGATGATCGGGGTGGCGCAGGCGCCGGCCGACTCCACGGCAGGCGGCGCGGGGAAGTCCGCCGCTGCCGCGTGATGCCGCCGACCCGCCCGGCCGCCGGGCGCTGAGCAGTCCGATGGCGCAGCGCCTGCCCGACTTCGATCCCGCGCCCGACGCGCCAGCTGAGTTCGTCGCCGCGGTCGAGGCGCTGCGGCGCGCCCGGCTGCGCCCCGAGGTCGTGCTGGAGGTAATCCCGCCACCACAGCGACTGGCGCCATGGACCTACGCCGTCGCGGCCGAGGTCGTGACCGACGGCGATGCACAGGCGACCGGCCGGCTGGTGCTGCTCTGCGATCCAGACGGCGAGCCGGCCTGGAACGGCACCCTTCGGCTGGTCAGCTTCGCCAGCGCGGAACTCGACGACGACATGGTCGGCGACCCGCTCTTGGCCGAGGTGGGTTGGAGCTGGTTGATGGAGGCGCTCGAGGAGCACGGCGCCAGCCACACGGCCGCCGGCGGCACCGTCACCCAGACGTCGTCCGTGCGATTCGGCGACATCGCCGGACCGTCGCGCACCGTGGAGATCGAGCTCCGAGCGTCGTGGACGCCCACCGACGCCGCACTCGGCCCGCACCTGACCGCCTGGGCCGAGCTGCTCTGCATCGCGGCCGGGCTGCCGCCGCCGGGCGTGGTGGTGCTACCGAAGCGCGGCGCCGTCCGGTCCTGACCCGGCGGCGTCGGGCCGGCAGAGCGCCGGCAGCGGACCCGGCGCCGGGCCCGCCGGTGCGGCCGGAGGCGTCGACGACGCGTCCGGCGCCGGCGTCGACGACGGTGCCGGGGCCTCGGCCGTCGTCGGGTACGGCGCCAGCGGCAGCCGCAGGGTCAACGTCGTTCCGCGCTCAGGTGCGGTCGCGATATCCAGTCCGCCGCCGGCGAGCCGCGCGCGTTCGCGCAGCAGCCCGAGACCGATGTGCCGGCCGCCCGAGGACTGCACCTTGTCGGGCTCGAACCCGGGTCCGTCGTCCCGCACCACGGCGACGAGCGCGTCGTCGGTCACCGTCAACGACGCCGATACCTCATCGACGTCGGCGTGCTTGACGACGTTTAGCAACGCCTCCTGGAAGAACCGGTAGATGGCGACCGCCGTCACCATCGGCACCGGCCGCGGGTCCTCGGGCCAGGAGAGCTCGACGTCCAGCAGGTAGCGGGCGGCCATGTCCCGGCGCAGCCCGTCGACCGCGGAGGCGAGGTCCGCGTCCCGCAGCTCCGGCGGGCGGGCGCGCGCCATGGCCGCCCGCAACTCCTCCTCGGCCTCGTCGACGAGCTCCCGCACCCTCTCCCACGCACCCTGCTGGCCTTCGGGATTGGCGAGAATGGTACGGGCGGCGACCAGCGTCTGCGCAACGGTGTCATGCAAGTCGGCGGAGAGCTGGCCGCGCGCCGCCTCCTCGGCGGCGACCAGGCCGGACAGCAGCTCGAACATGCCCGCGCCGGCCGTGTGTGCCGTGCGCAGGGCCTGTTCCGCGGTCTCCTCAGCCACGATCGCCCGCAGGTCGAGCGCGTCGAGCATGCCGCCCAGCTCGCGCAGCTCGCGCACCTGGACCGGTACCGAGAGATCGGCGGCACCGGCCGGACGAGTGGAGCGCCGGCTCGCATCTGCGGCCAGCCGGTCGACCGCCTGGGCCAGCCGCTGCGCGCTCGCCGCGACCACGGCTACGCCGACGAGGGCGACAACGGCGCCCGCGGCGATCGCGACCCCGGCCGGCTGGTGTGGTGCGGCGAAGAGCACCACCGCCACCGCCGCCAACGCGGGGGCGGCCACCGCGATCGTTGCCAGCGCCGCCCAGGAGGCAAGCGGGAGCGACAGTTGACGGAGTGCGCGCCTCAACGCACGTCGGCCGGATCGAGCCGACCCGTCGTCGTCCATTCGGACTCCGCACGTGCGACGACTCGGGCCGGGCGGCCGCCCGGACGGTGTCGGTGCCGGTCTTCTCCTAGGTCGGCCTCGCTGGCGAGCGCGATCGCGCCGAGCAGCGACGCCACCGCACGCTCCACCGCGTGCAGTTCGTCCACGATGTCGCTCACCGGATCCGGACCGGTGAAGGAGTACGCCAGCCGGGACAACCGGTCGGCCGACTCGCGCAGTACGACGAGCGCCGGCGCGGTGGATGCACCGAGGTCGCCGAGCGCTCGCGTCGAGTCGTTGTACGCCGTGAGCTGGCTACGGGCGACGTCGTGCCGGGCGGCCAGCTCGGAAGCCGAGAGCCACCCCTCGGCCTGGCCGGCCAGAATCTGCGCGAGCCGGGCGTCGAGCCGTTCGAAGGCGGTGGCGCCGTGCGGCCGGCGGGCGACCAGCACGGCGATCGGCCGGCCGGGGTCACCGAGCACGGCCGAGCAGAAGGGACGGCCGTCGTCGAGGCCGATCAGCGACCCGCGGGACCGGAGCGCACGCAGCACCCACTGCTCGCCGAACGCGTCGGCCTCGGCGAGCTCCCGGCGGGCGATGCCGCGGCCGTCGCCGACGTAGCGGATGGAGCCACCCGGATGGCGCAGCACCATCTCCACCTCGGACCCGCCGAACAGCCGGGCGGCGGCGGTGAGGATGACCTGCGCCGATACCTCGAGCGACGCCTGGCTGACCTCGTCGCGGCCACGGGCGAGTTCGGCGAACAGCCGTGCCTCCGCTGCCCGCTCGCCCTGCTGCTGGTAGGACCGCCAGAGCAGGATCAGCGGGACGACCAGTCCGAGCAGCCCGAACGGTGCGTGGTCGGCCAGCCAGGCCGCGAGCAGCCCGATGGAGAGGTTGCCGGCCGCCTGGATCATCGACATCCGGCCGGTATCGATCGCCGACCGCAAGAACGGGCGGCGGGCCGAAACGGAGATCGCGACCGCCACCACGAGCGGGTTCACGATCTCGAACGCGGCCAGGCCGGCGCCGGCCGCGAGAACGCCGCCACCGAGACCCATGGTCACGGCGACGGCTACCCCGACGCCCAAGGCGTACTGGCTCAGGTTGAACCACATCTTCAGCGCCGGGAGCCGCGGGTAGGCCAGCGCGCAGCCGACCATGGCGCCGGCGACGACCCAGGCGCCGGGATGCAGCAGCAACGCGACGACGATGCACGCGTCGGTGACGCCGAAGCCGGCCTGCTCGCCGCCGATGGTAAGTCGCACGCTGGTGCGCTCGGCGAGCACGATCCCGACGACGAGCAGGGGAAGCGCCCACCAGTTGGGCAGCTGCCAGCCGGCTGCGACGCATAGCGGCGTGGCCACCAGCAGGCTGGCGGTCCCGATCGCCCCGATCACGCGGTTCGCGCTCACTGCCGTGTCACCGCCGAATGCCGTGTCACCGCCGACTGATTGCCCTCGGCCAGCAGCGTACCCGCGCCCGGCGCCGGACGCGGGCGCCCAACGATGGCGCGGATGGCCCTGGCCCAGCGAGTGCGTCCAACCGGCTGGGTGGCCCGGCGGGGTGGCCCGGCTGGGTAGCCCGGCTGGGTGGCCCGGCTAAGTGTCTGAGCCCAGCCAGACGACGCTCTGGCCGGTCTCTCCGCCCGGGGACGCCGCACTGGCGATCCCGACCGAGGAGACGACGATGGCCGCGGTGCCCAGCACCGCTGCCAAGATGCGTGCAATGGCACGACGCATCGCGGACCCTCCGAGAACGCCCAGAGCGCACCGGCGGCGCGCGTTGTCACCGAGAGCGTAGCGGTTCGTCGGCGGCGGTGAAATGAACTTCTGCCGACCCATTTGCATGGCGGGCGATTCACGGCGGATACCCGCCCCGATACCCCGAACGGGCTAGCATGGCGCTGGGAGCGCCGGGCCGATTCGGTGTCCCGCGCCCGCCTATCCCACAGCATGTCGTTCCCCGGCTGTCATACGCAGACAGCCGGGGCCCAGGAGGACATCCGCATGAGCGTTCAGAACGCGCCCGGCGCCGGTGGACCTGCCGCCAGCGCGCCGACCAAGGGCTTCACCGCCCTCGTCGTCGACGACCATCCATTGCTGCGCGAGTCGATCATCTCCAGGCTGCGCACGATGGGTGCCAGCCAGGTGTACGAGGCGGCCAGCATCGCCGAGGCGCGCGCGCGGGCCAACGCGTCCGGGCCGCTCGATCTGTGCGTGCTCGACCTCGGCCTGCCCGACGGCAACGGGCTCGACCTGCTCGGCGAGCTCCGCGCGAACGGCTGGGTGCGGCTGGTGGTGTTGTCCGCCGCCGATGACCCGTACTCGGTCCGGGCGGCGTTCGTCGCGGGCGCCCAGGGCTACCTGCTGAAGTCGGCGTCGCCCGCCGTCGTCGCCGACGGCGTCCGGCAGGTGCTCGACGGCGGCGTGTACGCGGACCCCTCGGTGGCCTCACTGCTGGCCGCGGGCCTGCGCGGCGGGCGGGTCGAATCCGGCGTCTCGGACCTCTCCGCGCGGGAGATCGAGGTGCTCCGGCTGGTCGCTGACGGCCAGTCGAACAAGGAGATCGGCGACCGGCTCAGCCTCTCGGCGCTCACCGTGAAGAGCCACCTGGCCCGGATCGCCCGCAAGCTCGGCACCGGCGACCGCGCCGAAATGGTGGCTCTCGTCATGCGGGCGGGTGTCATCCGCTGAGCTCGCCTGCCGTGCCGCTCGGCGCGCCCTCCGTGAGCGTGCCGGAGCCGGTCATCGCGCCCACCCCGCTGCTACGACCGGCCGACGGTGTCCCCGCATTGGTCACCGACGACGCGCGCCTGCGGGCCGCCGCCGGCGCGCTGGCCGCCGGCGCCGGTCCGATCGCCGTCGACGCCGAACGCGCCTCCGGCTACCGGTACGGGCAGCGCGCCTATCTGGTGCAGCTGCGTCGCGCCGGCACCGGCACCCTCCTGGTCGACCCGGTGGCATGCCCCGATCTCACCGTCCTCGACGACGCGCTGGCGGATGGCGAATGGATCCTGCACGCGGCGTCGCAGGACCTGCCCTGCCTGGCCGAGCGCGGGATGCGGCCACGGGAGCTGTTCGACACCGAGCTCGCCGGCCGGCTGCTCGGCCTGCCCCGTGTCGGCCTCGGACCGATGATCGAGGCACTGCTCGGCGTCAGCCTGCAGAAGGGCCACAGCGCGGCGGACTGGAGCCGCCGCCCTCTGCCCGAGAACTGGCTGGTCTACGCCGCTCTGGACGTCGAGCTGCTGATCGACTTGCGCGACGTGCTCGAGGAGCGGCTGCGCGCTGCCGGCAAGCTCGGTTGGGCGCGCCAGGAGTTCGCGGCCGTCCGCGATGCACCCACGCCGGCGCCGCGCGCCGAGCCGTGGCGTCGCACCTCTGGCATTCACCGCGTGCACAACCGCCGCCGGCTCGCCGTGATCCGGGAGCTGTGGACGATGCGCGATGAAATCGCCCGCCGGCGTGACATCGCACCCGGACGCATCCTGCCCGACGCGGCGATCGTCAGCGTTGCCGCCAACCCGCCGGAGGACGCCGGTGCGTTGCCCGCCACGGCCGGCTTCGGTGACCGGGCGAACCGGGCGATCGTCGAGCGGTGGTGGTCTGCCATCGCGCGCGCCCGCCAGCTGCCCGACGCCGAGCTCCCGGCCGTCCAAACCGGCAGCGACGGACCGCCACCCGTGGGCCGCTGGGCGGCCCGCGACCCGCAGGCCGCCGCCCGGCTCACCGCCGCCCGGACCGCCGTCGCCGGTATCGCCGAGCGCGTCGAGATGCCGACCGAGAACGTCCTTTCACCCGATGCCGTGCGGCGGCTGGCGTGGCGCCCGCCCGCACCGGTGACCGAGGCCGCCGTAGCGCAGATGCTGCGCGAATACGGCGCCCGGCCGTGGCAGGTGGACCTGGCGGCGGCCTCGCTGGACGCCGGCCTCCGCGGCGCCGAACCGGCGGTTACCGGCGGGTAACATCGGCCTGGCACCGCCGCGTAACCCGAGGAGCCGCAGTGTCCCGAGAAGCCGCAGTGTCCCGAGAAGCCGCAGTGTCCCGAGAAGCCGCAGTGTCCCGAGAAGCCGTGTCCCGTGCACTCTCCGACGTCGTCTTCGTCGACGGCGTGCGCACGCCGTTCGGCCGGGCCGGCCCGACCGGGATGTACGCGCAGACCCGCGCCGACGACCTGGTCATCCGGTCCATTCGAACGCTGCTCGCGAGGTACCCGGATCTGGCGCGCGAGCGGATCGACGACGTCGCAGTTGCCGCCACCACCCAGACCGGCGACCAGGGCCTCACCATCGGTCGGACCGCCGCCCTGCTGGCCGGCCTGCCGGCGTCGGTACCCGGCTTCGCCGTCGACCGGATGTGCGCCGGTGCGATGACGGCCGTGACCATGGTGGCGAGCGCGATCGGTGCCGGTGCGTACGACGTCGCGCTCGCGGCCGGTGTCGAGCACATGGGGCGGCACCCGATGGGTGACGGCGTGGATCCCAATCCGCGGATCATCGCCGAGAAGCTGGTCGACCCGTCGGCCCTGGTGATGGGTCAGACCGCGGAGAACCTGCACGACCGCTTTCCCGCCATCACCCGTAGCCGCGCCGACGACTACGCCGCGGCGAGCCAGCAGCGATTCGGCCGGGCCGTGGCCGACGGATCCGTAGGGCCCGAGCTCACCACCGTCGCGACCCGGTCGGCCGAGCACGGCTACGGTCTCGCGACCGCGGACGAACGACCGCGCCCCGCGACGACGGCGACCGAGCTGGCCGCGCTCGCACCTGCCTTCCGCCCGCACGGCCGGGTCACGGCCGGCAACTCCGCCGGTCGGACCGACGGCGCCGCTGCCTGCCTGCTGGCCGCGTCCGACGTCGCGGCCGAACTGGGTCTCCCAGCGGCGATGCGCATGGTCGGGTACGCGTTCGCCGGCGTCGAGCCGGAGGTGATGGGCCTCGGACCGATACCGGCCACCGAGAAGGTGCTGCGGCGCGCGGAGCTCTCGATCGAAGACATCGGCCTGATCGAGATCAACGAGGCGTTCGCCGTGCAGGTGCTGGCATTTCTCGACCACTACGGAATCGGCGACGACGACCCGCGGGTCAACCCCTACGGTGGCGCCATCGCCGTCGGGCATCCGCTCGCCGCATCCGGCGTCCGGCTGATGATCGCGCTGGCCACCGCGTTCGCTAGCCGGCCCGACGTGCGCTACGGGCTGACGACGATGTGCGTGGGCATCGGCATGGGCGGCAGCGTGGTCTGGGCGAACCCGCACTGGCACGAGGCATGAGGACCGCCGAGCCGATCGTTCCCGGCGAGGCGACATGAGGACCGCCGAGCCGATCGTTCCCGGCGAGGCGACATGAGTACGGACGCCCTGGCGGAGTCGTTCCCCGACGAGGTGGTGACCCGCGCGCTCGTCCGGTACGCAGACGTCGGCGGCCTGCCCGGTCCGGTCGCGATGATCACCCTGGACAACGGCCTTGATCACACCCGGCCGTCGACGTTCGGCCCCGCCGGGCTGGTCTGCCTTGACCGCGCAATCGACGACGTCGAGGCGCATTCGCCTGCGGTGTCGGCGATCGCGGTCACGGGCAAGCCGTACGTCTTCGCGGTCGGCGCGGATCTGTCCGGCGTGCCGAAGGTGCGCAGCAGGGACGACGCCGTTGCGATCGGCCGGCTCGGTCACCGCGTCTTCGGCCGGCTGCGCGCCAGCTCCGTGCCGACGTTCGCGCTGATCAACGGCGCTGCGCTCGGCGGCGGGCTGGAGCTCGCGCTGTCCTGCCACTACCGCACGCTCTCGACGGGGGCGGGCGCGCTTGCGTTCCCGGAGTGCTACCTGGGCCTGGTGCCGGGGTGGGGCGGTTCGTTCCTGCTGCCGCACCTGATCGGGGCCGAGTCCGCGATCGCGGTGATCGTCGACAACGCGCTCTCGCAGAACCGGATGCTGCGTCCGGCCCAAGCGCACCAGCTCGGCATCGCCGATGCCATGTTCGAGCCGGCCGACTTCATCGAGTGCTCCATCGCCTGGGCGGCAGGTGTGGTCAACGGCGACGTCGTCGTACGCAGGCGGGACGTCGATCGCGGATCCGGCTGGGACGACGCCGTCACCCGCGGGCGCGCCGCCGTGGAAACGCGGCTGCACGGTGCCGCTCCCGCGCCGTATCGCGCACTAGACCTGATCGCCGCCGCCAGGGACGCGGACATCGACACGGCGTTCGCGGCGGAGGACGAGGCGCTCGGCGACCTGCTGATGAGCGAGGAGCTGCGCAGCGGGCTGTACGCGTTCGACCTGGTGCACAAGCGCGCGCGCCGAGCGGTCGGGGCGCCCGACCCTTCGCTCGCCCGACAGGCCACCAAGGTCGGAGTGGTCGGCGCGGGCCTGATGGCGCGCCAGCTCGCCCTGCTGTTCGCGCACCGGCTGCAGGTTCCTGTTGTGTTGACCGACGTCGACGCCGGTCGGCTCGAGGCCGGCGTAACCGCCGTACACCGGCAGATCGAGGCGCTGGCCGCCAAGGGCCGGATCACCCCCGACACGGCCCTGCGGCTCGTCGCCGCGGTCACGGGATCACCGACGGTGGAGGGTCTTGCCGGCGCCGACGTCGTCATCGAGGCGGTCTTCGAGGACATCGACGTCAAGCGTCGTGTGTTCGCCGGCGTCGAGCGGGTCGTGGCGCGGTCGTGCCTGCTCGCCACGAATACGTCTTCGCTGTCGGTGAGCGCGATGGCCGAGCGGCTCCGGCACCCCGAGCGGGTGGTGGGGCTGCACTTCTTCAATCCGGTCGCGGTGCTCCCGCTGGTGGAGGTGGTGCGGGCGCGGGCGACGGATGAGGAATCGCTCGCGACGGCCGTCGCACTCGCCAATGCGGCGAAGAAGTCCGCCGTGCTGGTGCGCGATGCGCCGGGGTTCGTCGTGAACCGGTTGCTCACCCGCATGCTCGGCGAGGTGATCGCCGCGATCGACGAGGGCACGCCGATCGAGGACGCGGACCGCGCGCTCGATCCGCTGGGCCTGCCGATGGCCCCGATGGTGCTGCTCGCGCTGGTGGGACCGCCCGTCGCGCTGCACGTGGCCGAGACGCTGCACGACGCGTTCCCCGATCGGTTTGCGGTCAGCGACAACCTGCGCCGGCTGGTCGACGCCGGGAAGCCGGGCATCTACCTGTGGGACGGCGGCGAGCCGCGGATTGACCCCGACGTGTCTGCGCTGTTCACCCGAGGCAGCTCACCGTCCACTGTGGACGACGTGCGCGCTCGCGCGCTCGCCGCCGTAGCCGACGAAGCCCGAAGGATGCTGGACGAGAAGGTCGTCGCCGGCGCGCGCGACATCGACGAGTGCATGATCCTCGGCGCCGGCTGGCCGTTGCACCTCGGTGGCATCACGCCGTACCTGGACCGGACGGGGATCTCCGAACGCGTTACCGGCCAGCGGTTCCTGTCGCGCGGGGTGGCCAGCCCGCTGCCCTGATCAGCGCGAATCCTCCAGCGCGGCAAGGATTGTGCCCTTCATCGCGACGAACCGTGGCTCGGTTACGACATCCGGCGCGCGCGGTCGGGATGTGTCGACAACGATGTCGGCGACGACGCGGCCGGGCCGAGGTGAGAGCAGCAGTACGCGGTCGGAGAGGTAGATGGCCTCCTCGACGTCGTGCGTGACGAACACGACGGTGCGCCGATCGGCGAGCCACACCTGCTGCAGCCAGGCATACATGTCGCGGCGGGTGATGGCGTCGAGCGCGCCGAACGGCTCGTCGAGCAGCAGCACGTCACGGCCGAGCAGGAAGGTGCGCAACAGGGCGAGCCGCTGGCGCATACCGCCGGAGAGCTCGCTCGGCCAGGCCCGTTCGAATCCGGCCAGCCCGAACCGGCCGAAGAGCTCGCCCGCCCGCGCGCGAGCCACCGCGCCGGGAACGCCGTTGATGTCCGCACCCAGCGCGGCGTTGTCGAGGGCGCGCCGCCACGGCAACAGCAGGTCTCGCTGCGGCATGAATGCGGCCCGGCCGACCCCTACCGGTTCGCCGTGCACCCTCGCGGTTCCCGATGTCGGCGCGAGCAGGCCCGCGAGGATGCGCAGCAGCGTACTCTTGCCGCACCCGCTCGGGCCGACCAGGCTGACGAACTCCCCGTCGGCCACGGACAGGTCGACGCCGTCGAGCACCGCCAGCGGCGGCGGCCCGTCGAAGACCAGTCGCAGGGACGCGACGTCGACGACCGCGGCCGGATCGGTCATCCACCGACGAAGCGGTTGGTGAACGCCCGCGACACGTCGACCTTGCCGGTCACCATGCCGGCGCTGCGCAGGAACGCGGTCATCCGGTTCCACACCGACGGCTGTTGCCAGCCCCACCGGGACGGATCGTCGGTGTAGTGGGTGCTCATGTACCCGGCCGACTTCTCCACCAGGGTGCGGTCGACGTCGGGCGCGGCCGCGAGCAGCGCGGACGCGGCCTCCCGCGGATGGGCGATCGCCTCCTGGTAGCCGCGCTTGGTGGCCGCCATGAACGCCGCCACGTCCTTCGGGTCGCCGTTGATCAGCTTCTGGCTGGTGGCGATCACCGGGGTGTACCAGTCGGGAATGCATCGCTGGTAGCGGATGAACGGCATCGTCACCGTATGCAGGTGGTCGATGTCGGTGAACTGGATGCCCTCCCAGCCGTCGAACACCCACACGAAGTCATAGAAGTGCTTAGTCAGCCCGACCCGGTAGTCGGCGTCGCCGACCTGGACGAACTTGATGTGTGACGGGTCGCCGCCATCGCAGCGGACCAGCTGCTGCACCAACGCCTTCTCCAGCTGACCGCCGAACCCGCCGTAGACCTTGCCGGCGAGATCGCGTGGCCGGGTGATGCCGGAGGACGTCAGCGCGACCATGCTCGAGGTGTTGTGCTGCAGGATCGCGGCCACGGAGATCACGGGCAGGCCCTGCGCGACAGCGGGGGTGACATCCTCCTCGGTGCTGATCGCGAAGTCGGCCTTGCCGGTTGTCAGCATCTGCAGGCCGTTGCTGTTCGCGCCGGGCTCGATGATGCGCACGTCGAGGCCGGCCTTGGCGTACCAGCCGTTGGCCTTCGCGAGGTAGATGCCGCTGTGGTTGGTGTTCGGTGTCCAGTCCAGCAGGACGGTGATCTGCCGGTGGCCGTCGGCGCCGGTCTTCGGTGTGGCGCTGCCACAGCCGGCCAGGGTCAGGGCGGCGACGGTGACGGCCGAGATCAGCGCCACGCGCCGGCGGCGCCTCACGACCGGCCCCGTTCGGCCGCGTGCTGCCAGGGTGCCGCCATCCGCCCGATCGCGCCGACGGCAGCGAACAGCGCCATCGACAGCACCGCGACCATGACGACGGCGACGAACACCCGGTCGATGCGGAACGACGCCTTCGAGCGGTCGATGAAAATACCGAGGCCGCTCTGCGCGCCCACCCATTCACCAACCACGGCACCGGCGACGGCGTAGGCGGCCGAGATCCGCAGTCCGGCGAAGAAGGCCGGGATCGCCGCAGGCACCAGCACCATCCGCAGCACCGTCATCCGGTCCGCGCCCATGCTGCGCACCAGGTCGATCAACTCGGGGTCGACACCGGCGAGCGCCGCGACCGTGCTGACCACCACCGGGAAGAAGACGATCAGCGCCACCACCACGACCTTCGGGGTGATGCCGTATCCGAACCACAGCACCAGCAACGGCGCCAGCACGATCATCGGGATCGTCTGACTGACCACGAGCAACGGGTAGAGCGCCCGCCGGACGGGCGGCACGGCGGCCACCAGCCCCGCCAGCAGCGCGCCGACTCCCGCGCCGACAACCAGTCCGAGCACGGCCTCGACCGTGGTGGTGGCGAGATCTCGCGGCAGCAGCGAGCGGGCGGTGACGAACGCGCCGGCGATCCGCGCCGGCGAGGGCAGCACGTACGGCGGCACGTTGCGGATCGCGACGGCGCCCTGCCAGACCCCGAGCAGTGCCGCGAGGAGCAGCACGGGCGGCAGCCAGGCGCGCGCCCGAGCGCCGGCCCGGGAACTGGCCGCGCGGCGCGGCGTCAACACGGTCATGGCCGGAACTTTCGGGTGAGCTCATCCATCGACTTCGCTTGCGGGCCAGCCATTTCCGCGATCTTCACCATCGCAATCGCGGTCGTGGCTCCAGCCTCCAGGCAGGCTTCGTGAGCACGCCGAAGCACCGGCCAGACGTCGTCCGGCTCGCCCTCGACGGTCGTGCCGAGAGGCCCCACTTCGTAGTGCAGCCCGCTGTCCGTGATCACCGCGATCGCCGCTTCGACGGTGGCGTGCGGGTCGTCGGGTGTGCCGGCGGGTGTCGGCAGGCACTGGATTTCAACGATCACAGCAGGTCCTCCTTCTCGGGTCGCACGCCGGGAGAGACGGCGACAAGTACTCCGGCGCCGAGGCGCACCTCGGCGACCGGTTCGGCAAAGCAGTTGCTGATGCCGCGGCTCGAACCGGCCGCGAGGTCTTCGTGGTTCAGCGGGTAACGCAGGCCGGTGGTGACGACGCCGCTGGCGGGCCCATGCACGGGTAGCAGCGACACCAACTCCCCCGGGACACCGCGCAGCCGGTCGGCGGCGCGGATCACGGTCAGCGTCGCGGGTCCGATTCGGGCGGACATCTGCACTGCCGCGTACCGCGGCGCCGCCAGTAGCAGTGCCGCTGACAGCAGGTGATCAAGCCGTCCGCCGATTCCGGCGACAACGGTGATCCGCCGTGGCTGCAGGGACATCGCGGCATCGAGGGCGAGTTCCAGATCGGTGGCGTCCTTCGCCGCCGGGAACCGCCGCACGTCGGTGCCGGCGGCCTCGGCGGCGTCGAGCGAGCCCGCCGTCACCGAGTCGAGGTCACCGACCAGGATGTCGGCGTGGACGCCGGCGGCACGGGCGTGGTCCAGCCCGCTGTCGGCGGCGATCACCGTTGCGGCCGCGGCCAGCTGCGCGAGGCAGGTCAGGTCCGGCTGGTCACCGCCAGCCACCACGACAACGTCGCCGTGCTCGCAATTGCGGCCGGGAGCCGCCTGCATCGCTTCCTCCGCTGGCATTACCCAGATCAGGTGTGCGGGTCGGCGGTGCTGCCGCGATGCGGCCGATCGCCCTCTCAGCCCGGCTGTCCCGAGCTCCCCGGTCTATCGAGATGTTGCGTTGACGTCTTCTACTCTAGCGCGTTCCGGTCATCTCTCGAATCATGGCCCTCGGCAGTGATGTCGTCGTCCTCGATCGCGGCGGCGTCCTCGCCCCGGGCGACCCACTCGACCACCCGGCGGGCGATGTCCTGCGCCGTGAAGCCCACCATCGCGTGCACGTCGGGCGCCGCGCCGTGGTCGAGGAAGCGCGGCGGCAGGCCGATCTCACGGGTGGGTACGTCGACATCGGCGTCCCGCAACGCCTGCGCGAGGCGCGATCCCACCCCGCCCACCCGCGTGCCGTCCTCGACCGTCACCACGAGCGGATGGCCCGCGGCGAGTTCCACCAGCTCGCGCGAGGGCGGGCTGACCCACCGTGGGTCGACCACGGTCGCTGCGATCCCCTGATCGGCAACCCGGCCGGCGACGTCGACCACCAACGTCGCAGCGGAGCCAACGGCGATCAGCAGCACGTCGGCCGCCGTGGTTTCAAGCAGGACGTCGACATCGCCGACCCGGCGCACCGCCGGCAGGTCGGGGCCTACCGCTGTCTTGGGATAGCGCAGCACGGTCGGCCCGTCCGCCCACTCCACCGCCTCGCGCAGCTCCTCGCGCAGCGACGTCTCGTCGCGTGGCGCGGCGATGCGCAGCCCGGGGACGACGCCGAGCACCGCGAGATCCCACATGCCGTGGTGGCTGGCGCCGTCCGGGCCGGTCACCCCGGCCCGGTCGAGCACCACGGTGACAGGTAGCCGGTGCAGGGCGACGTCCATCAACAGCTGGTCGAACGCTCGGCTGAGGAAGGTCGAATAGAGCGCCACAACCGGGTGCAGGCCGCCGGTAGCGAGCCCTGCCGCGGAGGTGAGCGCGTGCTGTTCGGCGATGCCGACGTCGAAGAGCCGTTCGGGATACGCGCGGGCGAACGCGGCGAGGCCCACCGGGTGCAGCATCGCCGCGGTGATGGCCGCTACGTCGGGGCGATCGGCCCCGATCGCGACCATCTCCTCGGAGAAGACGTCGGTCCAGGTGCGCTTCGCCGGCGAGATCAGCTGACCGGTCTCCGGATCGAACGCACCGCCGGGACCGTGCAGGCAGTCCGCCTCGTCGTTCTCGGCCGGTGCGAAGCCGAAACCCTTGCGCGTCACGCAGTGCACGATCACCGGCCCGCCGAAATCGCGCGCACGCTCCAGCGCCGACTCCAGCGCGGCGCTGTCGTGGCCGTCGATCGGACCGACGTACTTCAGGCCGAGATCTTCGAACATGCCTTGGGGTGCAACGAAATCCTTCAGCCCCGTCTTCATGCCGTGCAGGGCGTCATAGAGCGGCGCTCCGACGACGGGCGTGCGGGCCAGCGTGCCCTTGACCATGCCGAGCGCGCGCTCGTATCCCGGTTGCAACCGCAGCGTCGCGAGGTAGTCGGCGAGGCCGCCGATGGTCGGCGAGTACGAGCGCCCGTTGTCGTTGACGACGATCACCACCGGCCGATCCTTCGCGGCGGCGATGTTGTTCAGCGCCTCCCAGCACATGCCGCCGGTGAGTGCGCCGTCACCAACGACCGCGACGACGCGTCGCTGTTCGCCGCGGATCGCGTATGCCTTCGCCAGCCCGTCGGCATAGGACAGCGCCGTCGACGCGTGTGAGTTCTCGATGACGTCGTGATCGGATTCCGCCCGGCTCGGGTAGCCGGAGAGCCCGCCGGTCTGCCGCAGCGTGTCGAAGCCGCGCTGCCGGCCGGTCAGGATCTTGTGCACGTAGGACTGGTGGCCGGTGTCGAAGAGGATGCGGTCGCGCGGCGAATGGAACACCCGGTGCAGGGCGATGGTCAGTTCGACGGCGCCGAGGTTCGGGCCCAGATGGCCGCCGGTCAGCGACACCTTCGCGACCAGGAAGTCGCGGATCTGCGCGGCGAGTGTGGTGAGCTGCCCGGGCGGCAGCGCCCGCAGGTCCTCCGGCGAGTGCACGGACGCGAGCAGTCCGAACCGGGCGACGGAATCGATATCGGGCCCGGTCTCCGAAGGCGGGGTCTGCGAACGCGGAACCCCCGAACGCGGGCTCGAGGAACGAGAGGGACGCGGGGGGCGCGGGGGGCGACGAGCGGCGGCCATACGGCCACTGTAATCCGGCGCTCCGGCGGCGCGAAGGGCACGCGCCGGCGGGTCTGCGTACGGCAGCCCCGGGACGCGCCCGAACCACCGACCGCTGCCGGTCGAAGGTGAGTTAGTCCCGTGTCCAGCACCGTGGGGTAGTTGGGCACGGGGCCTTCCACTACCGGCGCCGGCGCGCGGAGTCCTCGTTAGGAACGGTGCAGCAACGCGACACATTCCACGTGCTGGGTCATCGGAAAGATGTCGAATGCCCGGAGCGCGCCGAGGCGGTATCCGGCCGCAGTTGCGGCGCGCAGGTCGCGGGCCAGGGTCGCCGGATCGCAGGACACGTAGCAGATCGCACGCGGACCGCTCTGTGCAATCGCCGTCAACACAGCCGCGCCCGCGCCGGCACGCGGCGGGTCGAGGACCACGACGTCGGCGGGGTGCGCGGCCACCATGTCAGCGTCGACATCCGCCGTAACGACGCGCGCCCACGGCTCGGCCACCAGGTTCACCCGCGCGTCCGCGCATGCGGTGTCGTCGTTCTCGACCGCCACGACCGACCCGGCCGGCCCGACCTCACGAGCGAGCGCCCAGCTGAACAGTCCGACGCCGGCGTAGAGGTCAAGCATCCGCTCCCCCGCCGATGCAGCACACATGTCGACGACGGCGCGCGCCAGGGTGTCGGCCGCGGCCGGGTGCACCTGCCAGAACACGCCCGCGTGTACCTGCCAGCGCCGCCCCAGCGCACGCTCGTGCAGCAACTCCGTCGACGTCGAGCGGCGCCGCCGGGCCCGGACATCCACCACGGTCTCACCGTCCGCGGACACCGCGACCTCGACCGTCGCGCCCGGCGGGCGCTGCCGCACCGCCCGCACCGCGTCGTCGGCAGCGGGTACCAGCAGCGGGCAGGATTCGATCGGCTCCACGGTGTGCGACCGGTGGCGGCGCAGGCCCAGCCGGCCGCGCCGGTCGACGGCGAACTGCGTGCGGGTGCGCCAGTGCAGCGGCCCCCCTGGCAGCGGCTCGACGACGACGTCGACGTCGGACAACCCGCCGATCCGACGCAGGGTGTCGCGCACCACCTCGGCCTTCAGGGCGAGTTGCGCAGCCGGCTCGACGTGCTGCCAGTCGCAGCCGCCGCACCGGCCCGGCCCTGCGTGCGGGCACGGTGGTGGCACCCGGTCGGCCGAGGCCCGCACGACGGCGATGGCGTCGGCCCGCAACACACCCGCGCCCTCGTCGACGATCCGCGCCGTCACCAGCTCGCCGGGCAGCGCGTGCCGGACGAACACCACCCTGCCGTCGTGGCGGGCGACACAGTGCCCGCCGTGCGCCGGCGGACCGACCTCGAGCTCGAGTTCGGTCATCACCGTGGAGGTTCGGGCGGCGCATCCGGTTCGGGCGGCGCATCCGGTTCGGGTGGCGGATCCGGTTCGGGTGGCGGATCGTTTCCGGGAGGCGGCTGGATCCGGCTCGCCGACTCCTGCCGGTCTCGCACGAATTCGGCCCGCAGCGCCGCCCGTGCCTTGTTGCGCGCGGCGACCCGCGCCGGCGGGTGCAGTCGCCGGTCCGACGACGTCAGCTGCCACGGCACGTTGGTGACCATGACGCCGGGCTGGAACAGCAGCCGGCTCTTGAGCCGCAGCGCCGTCTGGTTGTGCAGCAACTGTTCCCACCAATGGCCCACGACGTACTCGGGGATGAACACGGTGACCAGGTCGCGCGGGCTGGCTCGCCGCATCTTGCGCACGTAGTCGAGGATCGGCTTGGTGATCTCGCGGTACGGCGACTCGATCACCGTGAGCGGCACCGGCAGGTTCAGCGCCTCCCATTCCTCCTGCAGGCCACGGGTGTCTTCGTCGTCGACATTCACCGTCAGCGCGGTGAGTGTGTCGGGATGGGTGACCCGCGCGAACGCCAGCGCCCGCAGCGCCGGCTTGTGCACCTTCGAGACGAGCACCACGACGTGGTTGCGGGACGGCAGCACGTCCTCGTCCGACGACGGCGTCAGCTCACGCGCCACCCGGTCGTAGTGGCCGCGGATCGCGCGCATCGTGGCGAAGATCACGACCATCGCGAGGATCGCGATCCAGGCACCGTGGACGAACTTCGTCGCGAGCACGATGATCAGCACTGCGGCGGTCATGCACAGGCCGAACGTGTTGATGCTCTGCGAGCGCCGCATCCGCCGTCGTGCCGCCGGGTCGCGCTCGGTCTGAAGATGCCTGTTCCAGTGCCGGATCATCCCCGCCTGGCTGCAGTTGAACGACACGAACACGCCGACAATGTAGAGCTGGATCAGCCGGGTCGTGTTGGCCTGGAAGCCGACGATCAGCACGGCCGCGAACAGCCCGAGCAGCAGGATTCCGTTGCTGTAGGCGAGCTTGTCGCCGCGGGTGTGCAGCTGACGCGGCAGATACCGGGCCTTGGCGAGGATGGAGCCGAGCACCGGAAACCCGTTGAAGGCCGTGTTCGCGGCGAGCACCAGGATCAGCGCGGTGACGGCCGCGACGAAGTAGAACCCGAACCGGAAGTTGCTGAAGACGGCATCGGCGAGCTGCGCCACCAGCGTCTTCGGCCGGTAACCCTTCGGCGCGCCGACGAAATACCCGCCGCTGGTGGAGTCGACCACCTTGGCGCCGGTGAGGCGGGCCAGGACGATGATGCCGAGCAGCATTACGACGGCCATCATGCCCATCATCAACAGCGTCGAGGCCGCGTTCTTGCTCTTCGGCCGCCGGAACGCCGGCACGCCGTTGCTGATCGCCTCGACACCGGTCAGGGCCGCCGAGCCGGAGGAGAACGCGCGCAGGATCAGGAACCCCATTGCCAGGCCCGCGTAATGGCTGCCGTGCACCCCGAAGTGCTTCGTCTCGGCGGTGAGATGGCCGCCGCCGGCGACCCGGATCAGCCCGTACAGGACCATGCCGATGATGCCGATCATGAAGCCGTACACCGGCACGGCGAACGCCTTGCCCGACTCGCGGACCCCGCGCAGGTTGGCGGCTGCGAGCAGCACGATCAGGGCCAGGCAGACCGTGACCTGGTGGTTGTTGATGGACGGCACCGCGGAGGCGACGTTGGCGACACCGGAGGACACCGACACCGCAACGGTCAGCACGTAGTCGACCATCAGGGCACTCGCGACGACGACGCCGAAGGTCGAGCCGAGGTTTGTCGTCGCCACCTCGTAGTCCCCACCGCCGCTGGGATAGGCGTGCACCGTCTGCCGGTACGACGCCACCACCGTGAGCATCACGGCTGCGACGACGATCGCGATCCACGGCGAGAACACGTACGCGGAGGCTCCCGCAAGGCCGAGCGTGGCGAGGATCTGCTCGGGCGCGTACGCGACCGACGAGAGGGCGTCGCTGGCGAAGATCGGCAGCGCGATCCGCTTCGGGATCAGCGTCTCCTGCAGGCGATCGCTGGGAAGCGGCCGACCCAGAACCAGACGCTTGGTCAGGTTCGTCCACCATGGCACGCACCTAGCGTAGGTGCAGCGTCGGCGGTGGCCCGGCCGGTGCAAGCGCCGACGCGCCGTCGCATCCTGGCGACGTCTCGGGCATGATGCGTGCGACGCCTCGTCGTCCGTGCCTGGCTAAGGAGCGACCTCGTGCACATCGTCGTGATGGGCTGTGGCCGGGTCGGATCCGGTCTCGCCCGCCGGCTCGATGAGCTCGGGCATGACGTGTCGATCATCGACCAACAGGCCGTCGCGTTCCGGCGGCTCGGGCCGGAGTTCGGCGGCCGGCAGGTGACAGGGGTCGGGTTCGATCGCACCACGCTGATCGAGGCCGGCGTCGAGACCGCCGATGCTTTTGCCGCCGTGAGCAGCGGCGACAACTCCAACATCATCGCCGCGCGGGTCGCCCGCGAGACGTTCGGCATCGACCATGTGGTGGCGCGGATCTATGACCCCAAGCGCGCCGCGGTCTACGAGCGGCTGGGGATCCCCACCGTCGCGACCGTGCTGTGGACCATCGACCGGCTCACCCGCGCGCTGCTGCCCGGCGGCGTCGCGGAGGACTGGCGGGATCCGTCGGGCGCGGTGGCCCTGCTGCAGCTGCCGGTCAATCGCGGCTGGGTCGGCCGGCCGGTCGCCGAGATGGAGCCCGCGGTCGGAGTGCGGGTCGCGTTCCTCACCCGATTCGGCGAGGGCATGATCCCGACCGCGTCGACGGTGCTGCAGGACGGCGACCTGGTGCACGCGCTGGTGCAGACCCCGCAGGTCGACGACGTCGCGCGCCGGGCGAGCGCCGACCGGGCCGAGGAGCGCTGATGCGCGTCGCGATCGCCGGAGCCGGCAACGTCGGGCGATCCATCGCCGGCGAGCTGATCGAGAACGGCCACCAGGTCGTCCTCGTCGAGCGCAACGAGAAGGCCGTCGAGCCGTCCGCCGTGCCGGGGGCAGAGTGGCTGCGCGCCGACGCCTGCGAGCTGGCCTCGCTCGAGGAGGTCAGGCTGGAGCGCTGCGACGTCGTCATCGCGGCGACCGGTGACGACAAGGTGAACCTGGTGCTCTCACTGCTCGCGAAGACCGAGTTCGCGGTCAACCGCGTCGTTGCGAGGATCAAGGACCCGCGCAACGAGTGGCTGTTCAACGAATCGTGGGGGGTCGACGTGGCCGTCTCCTCCCCGCGCGTGCTGGCCGCGCTGGTCGAGGAGGCCGTGTCCGTCGGAGACGTCGTGCGGCTGATGACCTTCCGCCACGGCGAGGCGAACCTGGTGGAGCTCACCTTGAGCACCGGCTCGCCGTATGTCGGCCGGCCGATCCGCGACCTGCAGCTCCCCCGCGGTGCGGCGTTGGTCACGGTGCTGCGCGGTGACCGGGTGATCGTGCCGGCGCCGGACGAGCCGCTGGAGGCGCTCGACGAGCTGCTCTTCGTCGCGAACGCCGACGTCGAGACCGAGATCCATGACATCTTCTCCGGCCCGGCACCAGCGAAGGAGTCGGCAGATCCCCAGGACTAGGAGGGCTTCTGCTGGCCGGTGCTCGCAAGTTCGACGGCGCGCCGCCGGGCCCTCGTGACGACGAGCACCGTGCTGCCGGCCGCGAGCACGAACAGCGGGTAACCCATGGCGAGCGACGTGGCGGCGAGCCATCCGGTGGCGTTCTTCTGATAGAAGAACTGCTGCACGATCGCCCGGGAACCGAACACCGCGACCCACATCAGGGTCAGCCAGGTGTAGCGCCACAGCGTCGGGCGGTCGCGCCGCCATGCCGTTCCGTGGCCCTCGGCGTACTCCCAGGCCAGCCCGATCAGCGGCCGGCGGATCAGCACGGAGATCAACAGCACGCCGCCGTAGACGTAGTTGCGCCAGATGCCGAGCAGGAAGAAGCCGCGCGCCTGCCCGGTCCGCGCCGCGATCAGTGCGGCGATGGCGACGGCGAACAGCCCGCCGAAGGCCTGCTGCGGTGATTGCCGGCGTACCAGCCGCAGCGCGCAGATCAGCATGCCCGCGCCGACCGCCGACCAGATGGCCACGTGCAGGGCGGCGACCGTGTTCACGATCACGAACACCACGACGGGCAGCCCGGAGTCGAGCATGCCCCGCCAGCCGCCGATCGATGTGAGCATCAGCGCCACGAGCGGGCCGCGCTCGGGTACCTCGCGCGCGGTATGCCCAATACCGGTCGACCCGGACGGGCGGTCGCCGGCCGCTGGTGTCACGAAGCCGCGGCCTTGAGTTCGTAGCGCGGGTTGAACAGCACCCGCCTGTCCGCACAGATGGCGACCCGTCCGGCCGCGACGATGACCCGGCCGGGCTCGATCCCAGGGATCCTACGGCGACCCAGCCACACGAGCGTGACTGTGCCGGACCCGTCAAAGAGCTCCGCCTCGAGCGTCGGGGTGCTGTCCTTCGGCTGGAAAACGACCGATGTCAGCCGGCCGGTGACCGTGACGACCGCACCGCGCGAACAGTGCCGCACGGCGTCGGCCCCGGCGTCGACGACCTTGTCCTGCAGCTGCTCGGCGTCGAGGTCGGCGTCGTCGGTGACCAGGCGCTTCATGCACCTGGAGAGCCACCCGTCGCCCATGGTCGGCCACCTCTTCTGCTACGTCGTCTCGCCACCTTCCAGGGTAGCCATCGCCTACGCCGCGCGACGACGGACCGCGAAGGTACCCCTCAGGCTGGCGTGATCCAGCCCTCGATCGCGTCGAGCGCACTCGCCCAGGCGGACGTGGCCGGATCGATCAGCACGAAGTGATCACCGTCGACGACGCGGACCTCGCACGGATCCCCTGCCTGCAGCGCGGCGGCAGCGAACCGCTCGCTCTGCCGCAACGGCACGACGTCGTCGTCGCGGCCGTGCACGCAGACCGTGGGCACGCCGGTCGGCAGCCGCTCGATCGGCGATGCCAGGGCGTACCGGTCGGGCAGCGCGTCGGGCCGTCCACCCATCAGTTGGGCCACCGCGCCGCGGCCGAGCCGCTGCTCGGCGCCGTCTCGCAGGTCGAGCACGCCGGCCTGCGACACCACCCCGACCGGCTGCACGATGGGGTGCGCGCCGGGTGCGCCACCCGGCAGGCCACCACGGGCGGCGAGCCACCCGGCCAGGTGGCCCCCGGCCGAATGACCGACGGCAACGACCCGCGCCAGGTCCAGCCCGTGCGGCCCGGCCAGCTCGGCCAGGTGGTCGACGGCGGCGGCGGCGTCGGCGAGGGTCTCCGGCCAGCCACCGCCGTTGCCGACGCGCCGGTACTCGATGTTCCACGCTGCCCAGCCTCGCCCGGCGAGATCGGCCGCCAGCGCCTCGCCGAGCGTGCGGTCGTAGGCAACCCGCCAGAACCCGCCGTGCACGACGACGACGACGGGGTGCCGCCCGCCGCTGGACGGCAGGTGCAGGTCGGCCCGCTGGCTGGCGTCATCGCCGTACCGGATGTCCCGTCGGCAGGCGGTCACGGCGGCCGTTGGACGCCGTCCGGGCCCGGACCGGCGTCGCCCTGTTGCTTGGCCAGCTGCTCGGCGACCTCGCGGGGCAGGGTGAGCGGCAGCGCGTCGCGTACCGGCATCGGCTCGTCGCCACGGTTGACGACGACCCGCCGCAGGGTGTCCTCCAACTCGGCGGCCTTAGCGGCGTCGGTGGCGCCCGCGCCGCTGATCACCGCCCGCAGCATCCAGCGCGGGCCGTCGATCCCGATGAACCGGATCCGCTGGTGCCCGCCCGGCACCGGCGCCAGCGCCGACAGCTCGGTGCCGAACGCCCCATCCTGCACGGTGCCGGTGCCGCCCTGCGACGACAGCGACGCCAGAATCTCCCTGCGCACCTCGTCCCAGATGCCGCTGCTGCGAGGTGCTGCGAACGCGCCCAACTGCATCGCGGATTCGGGGCCCACGAGGTTGATGCTCACGACCTGGCCCTCCGGGCTTACCTCGACCTGCAGGTCGTACCCGCCGATCACCGGGATGAGCAGCGCCCCGAGGTCGACCCGCTCGAGACCGTCTTCGGGTGCCTCCACGACGTCCCACGGACCGCTGGTGGTGGCCGGCGCGGCCGGTTCGGTGCTGGGCGCGGGAGCCGGGTCCTTGCGGGCGCGGTGCCGTCGATCGCGGCGGCCGAGCGGCATCAGCGCCCTCCGGTCAACAGCTCGGCGTGCCCGCCGGTCGACCCGTGCCCGCCGTCGCCGCGGACCGACGTCGGTAGCGCCGTGACCTCGCGGAACGACGCCCGCTCCACCCGCTGCACCAGCAGCTGGGCGATCCGGTCGCCGCGGACGAGCTGCACGGCGGTCCGCGGGTCGAGGTTGACCAGCGTGACCCGGATCTCACCGCGGTATCCGGCGTCGATCGTGCCGGGAGCGTTGACCAATGTCAGGCCGCAGCGGTCGGCGAGCCCGGACCGTGGATGCACCAGGCCCACGTAGCCGGCCGGCAGCGCGATGGCGACGCCGGTCGGCACGGTTACCCGCTCGCCCGGCTCGATCGCGACGTCGACCGCGGTGCACAAATCGGCACCGGCGTCGCCGGGCAGGGCGTAGGCGGGGATCGGAAGCTTCGGGTCGAGCCGCAGCACCGGTACGTCGACGGTCGCCGGCTCGACATCGTTCGGCTGCTGCTGCACAGGGCGAGAGGCTACCCGCGGGTCGGCGCCGGCGTCCTCAGCGGGCGCGCAGGTCGGCGATGATTCGCCCGGCCAGCGTGCGGGTGGACCGGCGGTTCAGTTCGGCCCCGGCCACCGCTCCGGCGAAGAACGGCGCCAGGCTGGTGACGTTGCGGCCCATCCGGCGCAGCAGCCGGCTCTTCAGCTCCCGCGTTGCCGCCTGCCGCAGGCCACCGACACCCCGCGCTCCCGGCCCGATCGCACGCTGGCGCGCCCATGCCATCAGATATGCGGCGGTCCGATCGGCGGCCGCGGTCGGCACCTGCGCGCCGTAGAGCTCGTGCAATTCGGCCACCAGCTTCACCTCGACGGCGGCGACCGCGACCGTCTCGGCCGCGACCTGCACCGGAGCGGCCAGCAGGGTGGGCGGTGCCGCGAACTCCACGGCGGCCAGCGCGCCGGCCGCGGCGCCGATAGCGGCGGTCGAGCGGGCGGCGACTCGGGCGAGTTCCTCGCCGATGTCATCGATGCTGCGGCCAGGGTAGAGACCAAGCAGCACCGGCCGGGTGCGGATCGGCAGCCGCGGAGCCGTCTCGGACATCGTGTCGACCAGCACCCGGCCGCTCGCTGCGCCGCGCACCCCGGCGTCGTGGGCCGACCGCGCGATCACGCGAGCGATTCCGACCAGCCGCTGCGACCAGTCCCGGGGCCCGCCGACGCCGTCGTGTACGGCGGTCACCAGGGCGGCGACCGCCTCGCCGGCGGAGGTTCGCGCCCGGCCGTCCTCGCTGGCGGCGGACGGTGCGCGCCGCGGCTCGCCGGTCATCGGTGGGCGGCCGGTCAGGCCGCGCAGTCCCGGCAGATCGGTCGTCCGTTGCGGTGGCCTGCCAGCCGGCTGCGGTGGTGGACCAGGAAACACGATGTACAGGTGAACTCGTCGGCCTGCTTGGGCAGCACCTTGACGGTCAGCTCTTCTCTGGACAGGTCGGCGCCGGGCAGCTCGAAGGTCTCGCCCAGTTCGGCCTCGTCGGTGTCGACGGTGGCCGACTGGGCCTCCGCCCTGCGTGCCTTGAGCGCCTCCAACGAGTCGTCACCCGGCTCGTCGGTCTCATTGCGCCGCGGTGCGTCGTAATCGGTAGCCATGATGGCGTCTCTCCTGAATCTGTGTCTGTCTTGACGCTCAGCCTGTCCTCCAGGATCAGCGGTAGCTCGGTGGGTAACGCATTACGTCGCCGGAATGTGCCCGCGCCGCTTCCACCGCCGTCAAACCCGCCACAGCCGGCCGGACAGCAGCCGGCACGCGCGGGCGCGCGGCAACGCCGCCGCTCACGGGAGCAGTCACGGTATCGAACGGTGGCGCGTCACGCCCGTCGTTTCCACCCCTCCGGCGACGTGTCGTACCGGGGGCAGCGGGCGCGCGGGACCGGCATCGCGCAGGAGTCGTTACAGTCTCGGTGTGCCTGCGAGTGTCCGGTGAGCCCCCAGCCGCCGCGCGGCCAGCTGAAGCAGGCACGGCAGGATTTCGACATACGGCGCCCCCGGCGGCATCGGGAGCGGCGGTACTGGCCGATCCTGACCTTCATCGTCGTGTTCGCCATCGTCGCCGTCGTCGTGTGGTGGCGGGTACTGAACTCGCCACAGAACGCCGCCGACAGCGTCTCCTGCGCGCCGACGGCGCAGGCGCTGGCACCGCATGCCGTGTCGGTCCGCGTGTACAACGCCACCGACCGGAACAAGCTCGCGGCGCATGTCAGCAGCACCCTGCGGACGCTCGGCTTCTCCGTCATCGCGACGGCGAACGATCCCGTGCAGCGCAAGGTGACAGGCATCGGCGAGATCAGGTACGGCTCGGTCGGAGGAAGCCAGGCGAAGCTGGTCGCAGCGGCATTGCCCGGCGCGAAGCTGGTCCGCGACACCCGCACCGACGCCAGCATCGACGTCGCCCTGGGCCCGGCGTTCAAGCTGGTCGCGAAGAGTCCGGCCGTCAAGGCCGCGAGCCGGCACCTGCGCGTCACCGTCATCCCGAGCGGGTGCTAGCCGTGGCTCGGCACCGCCCGGCGCGGCCAACGCGTGGACCCGCTGCACTGGAGGTTCCCGCTGCATTGGAGGTAATGGCGGTGAGAAACGCACGCCGCACGAGCGCCACCGACCCGCGCCCGTTGCGTGCCTTCGGGGTCGACATCGGCGGAAGCGGCATCAAGGGCGCGATCGTCGACATCGCCACGGGCCAGCTCGTCACGAAGCGCACCCGCATCCTCACGCCGCGCCCGTCCACGCCGGACGCCGTGGCCGAGGTGGTCGCGAAACTGATCTCCGATGCCGGCTGGACCGGCCTGGTCGGTGCGACGTTCCCCGCGGTCATCCAGCACGGCGTGGCTCGGTCCGCGGCGAACGTCGACCCGAGCTGGATCGGCACCGATGTCGACGCGTGCTTCACCGCAGCGACGAAGTCCGAGACCGACGTCTACGTCCTCAACGACGCCGACGCGGCCGGGCTGGCCGA
>QHCD01000055.1:0-22760 GCA_003244255.1 Pseudonocardiales bacterium
TGACTAACACCGATCCCACTGGCCGGGGTTGCTGAGCGAGACCAGATGTCCGCCCCGGATGACGACGGGCTCGATCCCGAGCCGGTCCCGGGCCACCTCGATCTGGAAGGCGGCCGGGAACATCCGGTCGTCGCGCCCGACGACGACCTCGGTCGGGATGTCCGGCCAGCCGTGTTCGGACCACGGCCGGGCGAACGGCGTGTCCGACTGCTGGTGGCTGTGTGCTGGCGCGGCCGCGACGTCCTCGGCGGGCACGTCGTGCATGAAGGCGGTCAGCAGGTCGAATTCGGTCTCGGGGTCGCGGCCGGCGCTCGCCTCGTTCGCCCGCCGGGCCGCGCCCGATCCGGTGTTCTCCCACCACTCGCCGGCAGTCTCGCCGGGTCGCGGGACCATCGCGTTGACCAGTACGACGCCGGCAACCGGTACCCGCTCGCAGACGAGCTGGGCGGTGAATCCGCCGAGTGAGGCCGCGCCGAGCACGACGCGACGGCGACCTGCGATCGCGGCCACCACGGCGTCGGCGTACTCCTCGAATCCGGCCGCGTCGTCCTCGGCCGGCAGGTCGACCGCGATTGCCTCGTATCCACGACGGGTGAGGTCGTCGACCACCCGGTGCCAGTACCACGCCGAACCACCGGCGCCGGGAATCAGTACGAAGGTCATGCGCGCTCCTCAGCTATACGTCCTAAATCAGGAGCATGCAGTATTAAGTTCGATGCTGCAAGTCCCGATTCGGGATGAAGGCGGGTAAGGTGGTGGGATGAGCAGGGAGTCCAGAACCTACGACGACCCGTGTGGTATCGCCCGAGCGCTCGATCGCATCGGCGAGCGGTGGGGGCTGTTGATCGTGCGCGAACTGCTGCTTGGACCGAAGCGCTTCACCCAGCTGCGTCGCGGCCTTGCCGGCGCCAGCCCGAATGTGATCTCGCAACGGCTGAAGCAACTTGAGGAGAACGGCATCGTTCGGCGCACCATGCTCGATCCGCCGGCGAGCGTCGCGGTCTACGAGCTCACGCCGCGCGGGCGCGACCTCGAACCGGTGCTGCTGGAACTCGGCCGGTGGGGCAGCCGGGCGCAGGTTACGGCGCACTGCGAGCTCAGCGTCGACGCGCTGATGATCGCGCTGATGACGACGTTCGATCCAGCCAGGGCGCGAGGTGTCGACGCCGAATACGCCGTCGTCCTGGACGGAGAACGGTTCAGGGTCGGGGTCCGTGACGGTCGCCTCGAGGTCGTCCGCGGCCGCTGCGAGCGGCCGGTCGCCTCGCTCGAATCCGATGTCACCACCCTGCGCGAGCTCGTGTTCGGCGCGCGATCGCTGGCGGAGGCGATCGGCTCGGGCTCGATGCGGGTCGCCGGCGATCGCCGAGCGGCGAGCCGATTCCTCAAGCTCTACGCCGTTCCGCAGCCGGCCTGAGAGCGATGCAGGCGATCCGGACTACCGGCCGGTCAGTGCGACCAGTCGGCAGCGCGGATGTCGCGCAGCGCCTCGCGCCGAACCTCGCCGCCGAGGGTGTCGGTATAGACCTGGCCGTGCAGGTGCGCGCTCTCGTGCTGCAGGCAGCGGGCGAAGTACCCGTCACCCCCGATGCGCAGTGGCTCGCCGTGCAGGTCGAAGCCCTCGACGGCAGCCTCGAAGAACCGCGGCGTGTCGTAGTTCAGGCCGGGCAGGGACAGGCACCCCTCGGGGTCGGCGATCGTTTCGCCGTCGGTCGAGACCAGCGTGGGATTGACGACGTGGCCGACGTGCCACTCATCGGACGCGTCGTGGCAGTCGTAGACGAACAGCGAGAGCCCGACGCCGATCTGGTTCGCGGCCAGACCCACGCCCTCGGCCTCGTACATCGACGCGAACAGATCCTCGACCAGCCGTTCGAGCTCCTTGTCGAACGACGTCACGGCATCGGTCGGCGTGCGCAGGACGGGATCGCCCAGATAGCGGATCGGACGGACCGTGCCACGCCGTCGACGACGCGCAGCGGCGAGCCGACCCGGCATCAGACGCCCTTGGTGCGGTGGCTGCCCGACCACGTCCACGCATATCCGGTGTCCTCGCATGCAAACCCGGATTCGCAGATGTCCAGGGGCCGGAAGGTGTCGACCATCACTGCGAGCTCGTCGAAGTACTCGATGCCGATCGAGCGCTCCGCCGCGCCCGGCTGCGGGCCGTGAGTGAAACCGCCGGGGTGCAACGAGATCGAGCCCTGCTCGATGCCCGCGCCCTTTCGTGCCTCGTAGTCTCCGCCGCAGTAGAACATGACCTCGTCGGAGTCGACGTTGGCGTGGTTGTAGGGAATCGGCACCGACCCGTCGTGGTAGTCGACCTTGCGGGGCACGAAGTTGCAGATCACGAAGTTGGAGCCGTCGAAGACCTGGTGCACCGGCGGTGGCTGGTGCACGCGGCCGGTGATCGGCTCGAAGTCCTCGACGTTGAAGGCATACGGATAGAGGCAGCCGTCCCAGCCGATGACGTCGAAGGGATGCTCGGCGTAAGTCAGCTTGGTCCAGCCGCGGCGATGCTGCACGAGCACCTCGACGTCGGTGCCCTCCTGGATCAGCGGTCCGGCCGGGCCGCGCAGGTCGCGCTCGCAGTACGGCGAGAACTCGTTGAACTGGCCCTTTGCGGTCAGATACCGCTTCGGCGGCGTGATGTGTCCCGTCGCCTCGACGACGTAGGTCCGGAGCGGACCGTCGCCGTGCGGCGCCAGCCGGTACGTCGTCGAGGTCGGCACGATGATGTAGTCGCGCGGTCCGACGTCGAACGCGCCGAACACCGACTCGAAGCGACCCTCGCCGTCCTCGATGTAGATGCACTCGTCACCGATCGCGTTGCGGTAGAGCGGGCTGGGGACCTGCGCGGTGGCGTAGGAGATGCGGCAGTCGTCGTTGGCTAGCAGGTACTGCCGGCCGGTGATCGCATCCGCGCCGGAAGCATCGAGCTTGTGCGTCTTCAGGTGTCGCGGCAGCAGGGGCAGGTTGGGCGTCCTGCTCGCCATCGGCGCGTCGTAGCCGACGGCGTCGACGATCGCGGTCGGCAGGCCCGCGTGATAGAGCAGCGCGGAATCGGCGGAGAACCCCTCGACGCCCATCAGCTCCTCGGCGTAGAGGCCGCCGCCGGGCTTGCGAAAGGCGGTGTGGCGCTTGTGCGGGACCTCGCCCACAGCACGGTAGAAAGGCATGTCACCCTCCGACACGCGTCCGCAGACCGGACGCTCTTGTCCTGTATTCGTAGCGTCGACTACCGTCGCGAGCATGTCAACCGGCTCGGCCAGTCGTGAGCGCACGTGGGTCGACGTGCCCGCCGGCTCGCCGTTCGGCCTGGACAACCTGCCCTACGGCGTCGTGCGGACCAGCGCCGGACATCACGTCGTCACCGCCATCGGCGATCAGGTTGTCGACCTCTCGGCAGCGTCGGCGTTCGGGGTGCTGCCCGATCCGGACGGGCTGCTGGCCGGGCCGAGCCTGAACCCGCTGCTGGCCGCCGGCCGTCCACAGTGGACACAGGTGCGCCGGGAGATCGTCGGGCTGCTCACCGACCAGGCGCGTGCGGCGTCAACGCAGCGCTGCCTGCTCGACGCGCGCGACGTCGTCCATGTGCTGCCATGGGAGCTCGGCGACTACGTCGACTTCTATTCCTGCGAGCAGCACGCCACCAACCTTGGCCGGATCCTGCGCCCGAACACCGAACCACTCAACTCGAACTGGAAGCAGCTGCCGGTGGGCTACCACGGCCGGGCCGGAACCGTGGTCGTGTCCGGAACGCATGTCGTTCGCCCCAGTGGGCTGCGGCCGAGCGGCGACGACGGTGCGGAGTACGGACTCACCCGCCGGCTCGACATCGAAGCCGAGATCGGATTCGTCGTCGGGACGCCGTCACCGCTCGGCCGCCGGGTGCCGACCTCGGCGTTCCGGGCCCATGTCTTCGGTGTGGTCCTGGTGAACGACTGGAGCGCACGCGACATCCAGGCGTTCGAGTACGTGCCGCTGGGTCCGTTCCTCGGCAAGTCCTTC
The DNA here is from genome assembly GCA_003244255.1 of Pseudonocardiales bacterium. Taxonomy (GTDB): domain Bacteria; phylum Actinomycetota; class Actinomycetes; order Mycobacteriales; family QHCD01; genus QHCD01. The sequence goes on from QHCD01000055.1 coordinate 4,012, forward strand.
GCCACGTCGGTGTCGCCGTGGATCGTGCCGCTCGAAGCGCTCGAGCATGCCAGGATCGCGCCGCCCCAGCAGGATCCGCAGCCGGCCGGGTACCTGCGGTCGGTCGAGGACTGGGGCCTGGACATCACCCTGCAGGTGCGGATCAACGGCGAGATCGTCTCTCGACCGCCGTTCGCGGGCATGTACTGGACGCCGGACCAGCAGCTCGCACACATGACGGCCAACGGCGCCGGCCTGCGCACCGGCGACCTCTTCGCATCCGGCACCGTCTCCGGTGAACGCCAGGACCAACGCGGTTCGCTCATCGAGCTGACGTGGAACGGCGAATCGCCACTGCGCCTCGCCGACGGGACCGAGCGGGCCTTCCTCACCGACGGCGACACGGTGTCGATCACGGCGACGACACGCGGAGACCTGCAGCCACACATCGGGTTCGGCGAGGTTGCCGGAACGGTCGTGCCGGCCCGGTGATGTGGCGGCTCGATGGCCCGGCCGCCGCTGCTACGGCGGTGACGCTGCGATGACGCGGGCCGAGGGCGGCGAACCGGAAACCGTGCAGACGCTGGACCGCGGGTTGCGCGTGCTCGAGCTCCTGGCGGAGGCGCCGCCTGGCCGAACCATCAACGAGCTGGCGATCGAGCTCGGGGTGTCCCGTGCCGTGATCTACCGGCTGGTTGCGACCCTCGAGCGTCACCGCGTCGTGCGCCGCGCCGACGACGCGCATGTCCGGCTGGGATTCGGCCTGCTCGAACTCGCTCGCGACGTCGTCCCGCACCTGCGGTCGATGGCGCAGGCGCCGCTTCGGACGCTGGCCGAATTCGCCGGCGCCACAGCACATCTGACCGTCGTCGATGCGGGCGAGGCGCTGGCGGTCGCCGTCGTCGAACCGCGATCCACCGACATGCACGTCGCCTACCGCACCGGTGCCCGCCACGCGCTCGGCCTCGGCGCCGCCGGCCAGGCGATCCTGCTCGGCCAGCGCCGCGAGAGGCCCGACGCCGCCGCCGCGAGAATCAAGCCGTGGGTCTCGACCACCGGCGAGCTGCAACCGGGCGCCACCGGCGTCGCTGCGCCGATCCTCGGCGTCGAGGGCCTGCAGGCGAGCGTCGGAGTGGTCGCGCTGGGCGACCTCGACGTCGCCCGGATCGGCCCGCGCGTGGCCGCCGCGGCCGACGAGATCGCGGTCGCGCTGCGCTGAACCTAGGAGTCCAGGGCAGCGCCGGGCGCCGGCCGTCCGACAGCTGATTCGCCGGAGGATGCTGACGGCGCCGATGCGGGGGCCGGCTGCGCCGCGGAGGCGGCGGCCCTTGCGTCGTCGGTGCGGGACTGGAGGCCCGACGTCGTCCGCAGCGGGATCGCCGGAAGGAACCACATCAGCACGAACCCGATGGCGATCACCACCGCGCCGATGACGAACACGGTGTCCATCGACTGGGAGAAGCCGACGAAGAATGGCTCGGCCAGACGGCGGTCGGCGTGCTTGAGGAATGACGTGTCGTTCAACGCGCTGCTGCTGACCGTGCCGTGGCTGTTCAGCAACTTCAGCAGCTGGGCATTCCTCGGGTCATGCAGCACGTTCGGATCCTGGATCGCGGTCTGGAACGACGCCGTCTGCGCTGCCTTCCCGAATGCCGATTTGATGTTGTCGCCGACGGTGCTGAACAGCACGGACAGGAAGACCGCAACGCCCAGCGTGCCCCCCATCTGGCGGAAGAACGTCGCCGACGACGTCGCGACGCCGATGTCGCGCGCCGACATCGCATTCTGCACGGCCAGCGTGATCGGCTGCATCACGTTGCCCAGCCCGAATCCGAACACGACCATGTACAGCGCCGTTACCCAGAACGCCGTATGAGCGCCGATCCCATGCATCAGCGCCAGGCCGACCACCATCAGACCCGTGCCGATGATCGGGAACGGGCGGTAGTAGCCGGTGCGGGAGATCAGCTGGCCGGAGACGATCGAGGCGGTCATCATGCCGGCGGTCAGCGGGAGCAGCAGCAACCCCGACTGGGTCGGAGACGCGCCCCGCACGATCTGCAGGTACAGCGGCAGCACCGAGATCCCGCCGAACATGCCCATGCCGACGACGATGCCGACGACCGACGTCAGGCTGAACGTGCGCACCTTGAAGAACCGCAGCGGTATCAACGCGTCGTCGCCGGCACGGCTCTCGACGTAGACGAAGAACGCGAGGCCGATGACGCCGATGAGGTAGCAGGCGAACGCGCGGTCCGAGCCCCAGCCCCAGATGCGGCCCTGCTCGGCGATGATCAGCAGCGGTACCAGGCCGACCGCGATCGCCACCGCGCCCTGCCAGTCGATGCGATGGTCGCGGCGGGTGTGCGGGATGTTCAGGGTGCGCCAGACGACGTAGAGCGCGGCAATGCCGATCGGCACGTTGACCAGGAAGACCCAGCGCCAGCCGGAGACGAAGAGGATCGAGCTGGCACCTGCGAAGGATCCGCCGACAACCGGCCCGAGCACACTGGACGTACCGAACACGGCGAGGAAGTAACCCTGGTACTTCGCGCGCTGACGCGGCGAGACGATGTCGCCGATGATCGCGAGGGCGAGGGAGAACAGACCGCCCGCGCCGAGGCCCTGGAAGGCGCGGAACGCCGCCAGCATGTACATCGAGGTCGAGAAGGCTGACGCCGCCGAACCGATGATGAACAGCGTGATGGCGAGCAGGAAGAACGGCTTGCGGCCGTAGATGTCCGACAGCTTGCCGTAGAGCGGAGTCGCGATCGTCGAGGTGATGAGGTACGCCGTCGTCACCCAGGCCTGGACCGACAGCCCGTGCAGGTCGTCACCGATCGTGCGGATCGCCGACGCGACGATCGTCTGGTCGAGCGCGGCGAGGAACATGCCCATCATCAGGCCGCCGAGGATCGTCAGGATCTGGCGGTGGGTGAGCACTCCGCTGGTTGCGTCCGACGCGGCGGGAGCGTCGGTCGTGCTGGTCATCGGGTCTCCGATCGGTTGGTTTCGTCCGTGCTCTGGGTGGTTGGGTTGCTGATCGCCGCCTCCATGTCGTCGACAAAGCGGTGCAGCAGGGTGGCGAAGCGGTGCCGGTCACGCTCGGGCCAGTCGGCGAGCAGGCCGGTGAGGAAGCGAGCGCGGGTCGCGCGCTGGCGGGCGACGAGCCGCTCGCCGGCCTTGGTGATGGCGAGCAGCGACGCGCGGCCGTCGGCCGGATCGGCGCGACGCTCGACCAGCCCGCTGTCGACCATGTGGGCGATCTGCCTGCTCACGGTCGAGGCGTCGGAGTGCGCCGCGTCGGCGATCGCGGACAGTCGCTGCGGCCCGTTCTCCATCATCGGGACCAGCAGCCGGAAGGCCGACCACTCGCCACGCTCGCCGGGCGGGCAGAGCTGCACGCGCATCCGGTTGACCATGCGGAGCATGCGCACCATCGCGTGGGAGATGTCTGTCTCGCTCGTGGTCGCGGGTTCGAGCTCTACCAACTGGTCCATGGCCATTCCTTAGTTGCTGAATACAACTAGTTGTATGACACAAGCATGCATCTATCGCGGGGCGGGCGCAACCGGTTTACCCAACCGGCCCTGTGGTTGACTCGCCGCGCCGCCGTCGACGGGATGAGGTGTCGTGGTCGAGGACCCCCACGCTGTCCGCACCCTGCGCGTGGGTTCGGCCGCCGAGGCGGGACTGTCCGGCGTCGAGGCGATCGCGTCGGCTGCGGCGGCCGGCCTGCGACCGGCCGTCGATTCGGCCCGCCCGCACTACCCGGGCTACGTCGTGTTGGCCGCGCGCAACGGCATCGTGGCGCTGCGCGCGGCCGGCGGGCACGTCCTGCGCTATGCCGATGCCGGCGGCGCCGACCTGCCGGGGCGGGAGTGGATCGCCGCCAGACCCGACACGATCTTCGACGTCGCCTCGTTGACGAAGCTGTTCACGTCGATTGCCGTTATGCAGCAGGTGGAATCCAGCGGGTTGGAGCTTGACCGGCCGGTGTCGAGCTACCTGCCGGACGCCGCTACCAGAGGACCGATCACGCCGCGCCACCTGCTGACCCACACCTCGGGACTGCCTGCCGAACCGGATCCGTCGCTCTACGCCTACGACTCGATGGCCGACCGGGTGGCCGCGATCCACGCGAGCGTGCCGTTCGCGCCGCCCGGGACGAGCTACTGCTATTCCGACATCAACCTGATCACGCTCGGGTTCCTGGTCGAGGCCGTCTCCGGCTCGCCGCTCGACGACGTCGTCCGCGCGGGGATCACCGAGCCGCTTGGCATGCCGGACACCGGATTCCGGCGTACCGCTTCGCACGAGCGCACGGCGCCGACAGAGTACGAAGCCGACCCGCCACGCGGGCTGGTGTGGGGCGAGGTGCACGACGAGAACGCCTGGAGCCTCGGCGGCGTCGCCGGCCACGCGGGTGTCTTCTCGACGGCGGACGACCTCGCGATCCTGTGTCAGGCGATCCTCGACGGCGGTGTCTACGACGGCGTGCGGATCCTGCGCGCCGAGACCGTCGCGGCGATGCTGCGGGAGGAGAACGCCGGCTTTCCCGGCCATGCGCACGGTCTCGGGTTCGAGCTGGACCAGGACTGGTACATGGGCGAGCTGTCGTCGCCGTGGACGGCCGGGCACACCGGCTTCACCGGCACCTCCATGGTGCTCGATCGCCGGCACCAGGCGTTCGTCCTCCTGCTCTCCAACCGCGTCCATCCGTCCCGCGACTGGGGCAAGATCAACTCGGTTCGCGCGAACGTTGCCACCGCGTTCGCCCGCGCGCTGAGGTGAGCACCCTCGCTCGCGCCCCTGACCGGCTCGAGTGTCCCTTCGATCATGGCCGCAGCCAGGTGAGGGCCGACCCATGCGGCTGGGTCAGCGCAACCGGGACACCGTCGCGGGCCAGCACGAACCGGCTCGGTCCGTCCCGACCGACGTCGGTGCCGGGCACGACCGCCGGCGCCTCGTTCGACAACCACACCAACGCCCGCGCGGCGGCGAGGTCACGGACCGTCCGGACGAACGCCGCGCGCACTTCGGCGTCGAGGTAGGCCAGCACGGCGGAGTGGAAGACGACGAGCGTCGCCTCGGCGGGCGCCTGTGCGGCAACCGCGGGCAGGTCGGTGAGCAGGTCGCCGGTGGCGATGTGGGGCGGGTCGGCTCGGGCGATGTCGACGGCGGCGCGCAGCCGGGCGAACCGCTCGGCGTGCTCGGGCCAGACGAGGCACTCCAGCCAGCGGACGTCGGCGTCGTCGCAGACGTCGAGCGGGTGCAGATCGAGCCCGGCGCGCCAGATCACCCTCGGCAGCTCGCCCGGCAGCGGCGCCGGGCCGGTCACGGCGCACGGCAGCACCGCCGTCGAAGCCCCGAGCCGGTGCTCACCGGCCGTCGTCGAATATCGGTACTCATACCGGTCCCAGAACAGGCACAGCCCAGCCGCCGCGCCGACCTCGAGGAGCGCCAGCGGTCTGCCTGCGGCGGCGAGAGCGGGCAGCAACACCGCGCAGCGGCCGGCTTCGTTGGTCTGCGTCCGCCGCTCGAGCATCGTCATCGCGACGTCCTCCCACCGGTCGATGACGAACGATCGGAAGGCGGCGAAATCCGCGATCGGCCCGTCGAGGAACCGCACGGCAGCGAGCAGCAGGTTCGGTTGCCGTTTCGGGCCAGGCAGCGAGTCGAGCCGGGCGATCACGGCGGCGTCGGCACTTACGCCGAGGCACAGCGCTTCGTAGCTCGGCGAGAGGCCGCGCAGCTCCTCGGCGGCCATCCGCCGGTAGACCTCCGGCGTCGTCAGGCCGTGTCCTCTCCAGTCGGCCATGCCGCCATCGTGGCAGCCATCTCGGCAGCCATCTTGGCGGCGGACCCGCGCGGCGCAACAGGATGCACGCGTGATCGTCGTTACTCTCGCTGCCGTGGTGCTCGCACTGATTGCAGTCGGTGGTGGGGTCTGCGGCGTCGTCGGGTTGGTCGCCGGGTACGCAGCGCTGCGGACGCTGCGGCGGCTGCGCCGCAGCCTCGCGTTGCTGCAGCGCGATGCCGACGGCGGATCGTTCGCCGAGGCAGCAGCGCGTCAGGTCGACGCGGTCGATCGGCTGCGAGTCGACGTCGCCGCGCTCAGCGGCCGTATCGACGACGTCGCCGACGACCAGGCGGAGTCGCTCCGGCGGGTGGGCCTGGTGCGCTACGACGCGTTTGCCGGCGGGGGTGGGCGCATGTCGTGGTCGGCGGCGCTGCTCGACATCCGCGGCGACGGTGTCGTGCTGACGGCGATCACGGGCCGGGCCGAGACGCGGGCCTACGCCAAGTCGATGGCGGGCGGCCGGCCGAGCGCCCCGCTGTCGAGTGAGGAGCAGCAGGCGGTGTCCGCCGCGCTCGGCGGCCCTGCGCGGGCGCTGCGCAAGTCGGCTTGAGGCGGCACGGCGGCCCGATACGCTCGGTGGGTGCCAGGAGTGCCGCCGACCCGGTTCGCGTATCTGGGTCCCGTCGGCACCTTCGCCGAGGCCGCGCTGCGTAGGGTGCCGGCCGCGTCCACCGGGATCCTGATCCCCGCCCCGAACGTCGTCGCCGCCATCGACGCCGTGCGCGACGGCGACGCCGACGCGGCCGTCGTGCCGCTGGAGAACTCGGTCGAGGGATCGGTCGCGTCCACAGTGGACGCGCTGGCTGACGGCGACCCGTTGACGATCGTCCGGGAGATCCTGCTGCCGGTGGCGTTCGTGCTCGCCGTCCGCCCGGGCACCGCTGCCGAGGCGATCGCGACGGTCGCCACCCACCCGCACGCCGAAGCGCAGTGTCGCAAGTGGCTCGCCGCGACCCTGCCGGCCGCGTCGGTGGCGTTGGTGGCGTCGACGGCGGCGGCAGCAGAGTCGGTGGCCCGCGGCGAGCACGATGCAGCCGTCTGCTCGGCGCTCGCCGCCGAGCACAACCGACTGCGTCCACTCTGGACAGACATCGCGGACAACACTGGGGCCATAACGCGATTCGTCCTGCTGGCGCGCCCCGGCACGCCGTCACAGCCGACGGGCAACGACCGGACATCCGTCGTCGCATTCATCAGGGCGAACAGCACGGGCGCGTTGCTGGAGGTGCTGACCGAGTTCGCCACCCGCGGAGTCAACCTGACCCGCATCGAGTCCCGCCCGACGAAACGGTTGCTCGGCCAGTACTGCTTCTGTCTCGACTGCGACGGCCATGTCGCCGAGCAGCGGGTCGGCGACGCACTGGCCGCGCTGCGACGGGTGTGCGCGGACGTGCGCTTCCTCGGTTCCTACCCGCGTGCCGACGAGCAGGAGTCACCGGCGCCGGCGCCCGGGCGGGCCGACGTCGACTTCACCGACGCGGCCGCGTGGCTGGCCAGGGTGCGCGCCGACGGGAGCGGGTAGCGACGCTCAGAGGTAGAGACCGGTCGCCGGCTCGATCCGTTCCGCCGCGACCGCGTGCACGTCGCGCTCCCGCATGATCAGGAAGGTCTCGCCGTGCACCTCGACCTCGTACTGGTCGTCCGGGCTGAACAGCACCTGATCCCCTGGCTTGACGGCGCGCACATGGTTGCCGACAGCCTGGACGCCGCCCCAGGTCAGCCGCTTCGCCACCTGCGCCGTCGCTGGGATCAGAATCCCGCCGGACGATCGGCGCTCGCCGTCCTCGTGCGGCAGTCGCACCATGATGCGGTCGTGCAGCATCTTGATCGGCAGGCGCGACTCCGATTCGCTCACGACTGTCGACGGTATCGCGAAGGGTGCTTCAACCCCAGCCGAGATCGTGCAGGCGCTCGTCGTCGATGCCGAAATGGTGGGCGATCTCATGCACGACCGTCGTGGTGACCTCGTCGACGACGTCGTCCTCCGTTTCGCAGATCCCGAGAATCGGCAGCCGGTAGATGACGATGCGATCCGGCATCGTGCCGCCGTAGTCGTGCCCGCGTTCGGTGAGCGCGATGCCCTCGTATAGCCCGAGCAGGGTCGGCCCGCTGGGAGGGGAGTCCTCAACGAGGACGACGACGTTGTCCATCAGCCGGGTGAGTTGCTCGGGAACCTCGTCGAGAGCATCGGAAACGAGCTCCTCAAAGCGGCGCCGCGCCATCTGCACATGCCGAGCCTAAGCCGCGGCGACGAGCCGGGTCCGCGACGAAGCGGTGCGGAATCGGTTTGGGTGCGCCGGTAATCTCGACGGGTGATCGACATCCGGCTGGTGCGCGATGATCCCGACCGGGTTCGCGCGTCGCAGCGGCACCGCGGCGAGAACCCGGCGACGGTCGACGTCCTGCTCTCAGCCGATGAGCGCCGTCGATCCGCGGTCGCTACCGCCGATGACCTGCGGGCCGAGCAGCGAGCCCTGGGGCGCAAGGTCGGTCAGGCAGATCCTGCCGAGCGTCAGCATCTGCTGGAACACGCCAAGCAGCTCGCTGCCGCGGTCAGGGACGCCGAGGCGCAGCTGGCCGATGCCGAGGGCGCGCTGCGGCGTGCGCACGCCGGGATCGCCAACGTCGTCATCGACGGCGTGCCGGCCGGCGGCGAGGAGAACTTCGTCACCCTGGAGACGGTCGGTGAGAAGCCGGAGTACGGGTTCGGCGTCCGCGAGCATGTCGACGTCGGCATCGATCTCGGGGCGTTCGACCTGGAACGTGGCGCGAAGGTGTCCGGTGCGCGGTTCTACTTCCTCACCGGACCCGGCGCCCAGCTGCAGTTCGCGTTGCTGGCACTGGCGATGGAACAGGCGACGAGGGCGGGCTTCACACCGGTGGTCGCTCCGGCGCTGGTCCGGCCGCCGGCGATGGAGGGCACCGGATACCTCGGCGCTCACGCCGACGAGGTCTACCGCATCGAGCGCGACGATCTCTACCTCGTCGGCACATCAGAGGTTCCGCTCGCGGCGTTCCACGCCGATGAGATCATCGACCTCTCGTCCGGTCCTCGCAGGTATGCCGGCTATTCCGCCTGTTTCCGGCGGGAGGCCGGGTCATATGGCAAGGACACCCGCGGCATCTTCCGCGTCCACTGGTTCGACAAGGTGGAGATGTTCTCCTTCTGCCTACCCGACGACGCCGAGGTCGAACACCAGCGGCTGCTCGACTGGGAGAAGCAGTTCCTCGACAAGCTGGAACTGCACTACCGCGTGATCGACGTAGCCGCAGGCGATCTCGGCGACAGCGCCGCCCGCAAGTACGACTGCGAGGCGTGGTTTCCCGCCCAGGGCGCGTATCGGGAGCTGACGTCGGCGTCGAACTGCACGACCTTCCAGGCCCGCCGGCTCGGCATCCGATTCCGCGGTGACGACGGCAAGCCGCAGCCGGTGGCGACGCTCAACGGCACGCTGTGCGCGATCACGCGCACCATCGCGTGCCTGCTGGAGCACCACCAGCGGGCGGATGGCTCGGTGCGGGTTCCGGTGGCGCTGCGGCCACACCTCGGCGGGCGCGACGTGCTCGTCCCGGCGCGCGGGTGAGCATCCGGCTGGTCGCCACCGACATCGACGGCACGATCCTGCGCACCGACGGGACCGTGTCCGAGCGCACCAGGCGGGTGCTTGCCGCGGTCGAGGCCAGTGGCCGGGAGCTGGTCTTCGTCACCGGCAGACCGCCGCGCTGGATGGCCGCGATCGCCGACGCCACCGGGCATCGCGGCATCGCGATCTGCTCCAACGGCGCCATCCGCTACGACATGCGTGCGGAGAAGATCGTGCAGAGCCACAGCCTGTCGACGCGGCAGCAGCGCGAACTGGTGGCGCGGCTGCGCGAGGCGATCCCCGGTGCCAGCTTCGCCGTCGAGTACGGCGACTCGTTCGCGCACGAGCCGGCGTATCGGCATCACCTGAGCCTGATCCAGGACGTCGAAGTCGGCGAGTTCGAGCAGATCAGCGCGCGCCCGGCGGCGAAGATCCTGATGCGCCACGACGAGCTGCAGCCCGACGATCTGCTCGCCGCCGCGCAGAAGATCGCGGGCGACCTGGCGACCTTCACGCACTCGTCGGCCGGCCTGGCGCTGCTGGAGATCTCCGTCACCGGCGTCACGAAGGCCGTCGGTCTCTCGCAGTACGCCGACGAGCTGGGCATCGGCCCCGCCGAGGTCATCGCATTCGGCGACATGCCCAACGACGTCGCGCTGCTGGAGTGGGCCGGTCGCGGGGTGGCCGTCGCCAACGCCCACCCGGCGGCTCAGGCCGTGGCGCAGCGGGTGACGGCGAGCAACGACGACGACGGCGTCGCCGTCGTCCTGGAAGAACTGCTGCAGGACGAGCCGACGCCGGCCCGCTCCGGTGTGACCGACCGGCGGTAACGCGGGCCGAGGCCGGGCGCCAACAGCGGTCCGGCTGAGTGTCAGAGGTACTGCCCGGGTGCCGGTCGCTGGAACGGTTGGTCGGGGTCTGGCTGCTGCGATCCGGCGGGCAGTGCTCGCCGGCGCATCTCCTCCAGTTGCACGCGCGCAGCCATCTGCTGGGCGAACAGCGCGGTCTGGATGCCGTGGAAGACGCCTTCGAGCCAGCCCACCAGCTGTGCCTGGGCGATCCGCAACTCCGCGTCGGTCGGCATCGTGTTCTCGTCGAACGGGAGGGAGAGCCGCTCCAGCTCGTCGCGCAGCTCCGGCGACAGCCCCTGCTCGAGTTCCTGCACGGACGCGCGATGGATCGCACGCAACCGGGCCCGGCTCGCGTCGTCGAGCGGGGCGGCCCGCACCTCTTCGAGCAGCTGCTTGATCATGGTGCCGATCCGCATCACCTTTGCGGGCTCCTCGACCAGTTCGCTGATGCTCTGGTCGTCGTCACCGGGCGCCGTGATCGGCTGCCCCACGGGCTGGCCGTCGGGGCCGACGACGATCACCTGGCGCTGCTGCTGCTCGCTCATGTGGCCCATCCTGACACGCTCGTCCACCTACGATGCGGGGCATGCCCGAGCTGACCTGGCGGCCGTCCCGACCCGACGACGCCCCGGCGATCACCGAGACCGTCAACCTCGGCATGCGGCTCGCCGGCGTGCACGAGCCGGTGTCCGAGGACACGATCCGGGAAGAGATCCTTGGTCCGCACTGGGATTTCGAGCGGGACACCGTCGTCGTCGAGCTCGACGGTCGCGTCGTGGCCTTCGGCGGCGTGATGGCACCGCCGCCGGGCGGCTCGTCGGCACGAGCACAGGGCGGCTCGTCGGCACGAGCACAGGGCATGGTGCATCCGGACTTCCGCGGTCGCGGCATCGGCACCGACCTGCTGGCCTGGCTGCTCGCGCGCACGCGATCGCTGCACGCAGAGTCCGGCGCCTCGACATCGTGGACGCTGCGCCACGGCGGCTACGACGGCGACCCGAGCGGCGGTGAGCTCCTGGCGTCGGCCGGCTTCGCGCCGTCCCGGTACTGGTTCGTGATGACCCGCGGCGTCGAGCCGGTGCCGGTGATCCGCGAGGTCGACGGCCTGCGGGTCGCGGCGTTCACGCCGTCGTATTCGAAGCGGCTCTACGACGCGCACCATGCCGCATTCGCCGACCACTGGGATCATCAGGATCGAGGGGTCGAGGTGTTCAGCGCACACGTCGTGGACTCCAAGGCGTTCCGCCCGGCGCTGTCGATGCTCGCGATCGACGAGCACGACGATGTCGCCAGCTACGTCGTCACGTTCGTCGAGGCCGACCCGACGCTCGCGATGCTCGCCCTGATCGGCACCCGCCGGAACTGGCGCGGCCGGGGGGTGGCGACCCAGCTGATCGGGCGGGCGCTCGGCGCATGTCGCGACGCCGGCGTCAGCACGGCCACCCTCGCCGTCGACAGCACCAGCCCCACCGGCGCCGTCGAGATCTATGAACGCCTCGGTTTCGCGGTGACCAGCAGGGCGACCACCTACACCATCGAGATAGGCGCTAGCGGGTGAGCAGCACCTTGCCGATGTGCCCGCTCGCTTCCACCGCACGATGGGCGTCGGCGGCCCGTTGCATCGGCACGCGGTGGTCGACCACTACCTGCACATCACCGGATTCGATTGCCGGCCAGACGTTTCCGACGACGGCGGCGACGATCTCGGCCTTCTGATCGGCCGGTCGTGCGCGCAGCCCGGCCGCGCTCACGCTGGCGCGTTTGGCCAGCAGCGCACCGAGATCGAGCTCGCCGATCCGGCCCCGCTGCATGCCGATCACCACCAGCCGGCCGTCCATCGCGAGCGTCTCCACGTTGCGGCCGAGGTAGGCCGCGCCGATGCTGTCGAGGATCACGTCGGCGCCGTGGCCGTCGGTTGCCTCGGACACCCGCGCGACGAAGTCGTCGTCCCGATAGTTGACGACGACGTCGGCGCCGAGTTCCCGGCACCGTTCCAGCTTGGCGGCCGAGCCGGCCGTGCAGCAGACGGTCGCACCGTGCCGCGCGGCGAGCTGGATGGCCATCGTGCCGATACCGCTGCTGCCGCCGTGCACCAGGAACACCTCGCCGGGGTGCAGCCGCGCCGCCATGAAGACGTTCGACCACACGGTGCACGCCACCTCGGGGAGCCCGGCCGCGTCGACCAGCGACACGCCCCGCGGCACGGGCATCACCTGCGCGACCGGCACCGCGACCTGTTCGGCGTACCCACCGCCCGCGAGCAGCGCGCACACCTCGTCGCCGACGGTCCAGGCGGCCACTCCCTCGCCGAGTGCCCCGATCCGGCCGCTGCATTCCAGGCCGAGGTACGGCGACGCGCCCGGCGGCGGCGGGTAGCTGCCCTCCCGCTGCATGATGTCGGCCCGGTTCACCGCCGACGCCACGACGTCGATCAGCACCTCACCGGTCCCCGGCGCGGGATCGGGCACCTCGGACCACTGCATCGCCTCGGGCCCGCCCGGGGACGGGACGGTGATCGCGTACATGGCGGCTCCTCAGCTGCCCGGACGGCGCGCGGCCAGGCATCGAAGCATGTCGGTGAAGCCTGGCTGGTCCTCGCGGAGCGGTCCGAAGAATATGCGGTCGATGGCTTCGATGGCGGCGGTCGCGGCGTTGGCCAGTTCCGCGCCCTCCCGCCTGACGGTGAGGGCTCGCGCGCGCGCGTCGGTCGGGTGGGGCGCACGGCGGATCAGGCTCTTGGCCTCCAGGACGCGCAGGATCTGCGAGGTCATCATCGGATCCGTGTGCGCGTGGGCGGCGAGATCTCGCTGGGTCACCGGTGTGTCCGATTGCAGCCAGGTCAGCGACGCGAGCAGGACGAACTGGACGTGGGTCAGGCCGAACGGCGCTAACGCGGCCCGTTGGGTCGCCTGCCAGCTGTTGGTCACCCGCCACAGCAGCAGCCCCGGGCTGTCCTCCGCGGCAGTGAACCCGCTCCGCAAACCACCCGTCACCCTGCCGCCTTCGGCCGCATGCATGCGCGCAGCACGTCGACGTCGGCGATGTCCAGCGGGATCAGACCGCGGCGCAGCTGGTACCCCCAGTTCGGGGCGGACGTCAGCCGCAGCACGCTCTTGAGGTCCTCGACCGAGACCGGGCGAGTGGGCTCGTAACGGATGCAACGCCGGAACGGCTTGAAGTTCCCCTCGTCGGCCTGCCAGATCTCGTCGTCGGCGACGGTGCCGATAGCGGTGAACTGACGAAGCGGGGTCCTGTTACCGAGCCGTTCGACCGGCGAGTAGTAGACGAGGGTGTCGCCCTCCTTCATCCGGGCCAGCCCGGCCCGCTTGCCGTGCCCGATCTGCGCGATCCCGAGACTCACCCCGCGTCGCACGTGTTCGGCCGACACCACTCCCAGCCAGTTCATCACGGCCTCTCCACGAGTTCCACCAGGCGATCGAGATCCGCCTGCGCCGAGTCGCGGAACCCGCCGCCCATGATCTTCGCCCACAACCAGGCCAGCGGCCCCCGCATCGTGACCCGCACGCGGAGCTCCGATCCCTGCTCATCCGCTTGGACCGTGTGCGCAAAGACCAGACGCGCCCCCGGTAACAAGGTCGTGTCCGTGTACTCCTGCGCTGGAGTGCAGACGCTGATGACGAACTTCACCCTCGGGCCGCCCTTGGGCTTCAACACTCCGCGGGTGCCGACGGCCACCGGGCCCTCGACCCGCACCCATTCGGTATCGGGAGACCATGCCGGCCAGGTGTCGTGGTCGATCCAGCGAGCGAAGAAGGCAGCAGGCGGTGCGGTGGAGGTCGCGGCGCCTCGGCCGAGTTCGATCATTGAACTAGTATGCGCGCTTATCACTCCGGACGCAAGCCGTATCGGCAGCACCCGGCTGCAGCGTCCGTGCGCCGGGTGCGCTAGGAGGGCGCCGAACAATGCACTGCTCTGCTGCGCGGCGCCCGGATCGGCGACCGGCGGCGTTGTCCTCGTCGTAAATAGCGATGCCATGGCTGTGACTGTCGGAGGTAGTTGGCGGTGTTCTGGCAGCGTTATGTGGCGCCGAGGACGAGGGTGCTGCTTGCGGCTTCGACGACGTCGGCGGTCATGGACGCTGAGGTCGTTGATGGTGAGCACGCGGCGGCGATCTGCGCGAATAGTCGTTGGATGAGGCGGAAGTTGCCGCCGGTGAGGCGGGCGATGGTGGCGGCTGCGGGATCGGTGCAGGGCGGCGTCGACGTTCGGGTCGTCGAAGACGTGCTGGCGTGGATCGTTGAACAGCTCGTCGACCCTGTCCCAGCGGCGTCCGCCTTCTCACCTGGCTGAGGCGGGAGTGCGCGTTGGATCGCGCGGTAGACCGTGGAACGTCCGACACCGAACAACTCCGCCAACTCCGCCGGGCTCTTGTCCCCGCCCCGGTACAACTCGACCAGATGCGCCTCCTGCCGCGGGGAGAGCTTGGGCTGCCGGCCGCGTAGTCGACCTTTCGCCTTTGCCACGGCCAGCCCTTCGCGGGTGCGCATCCGGATCAGGTCCGACTCGAACTCGGCCACCATCGCCAGCACGTTGAACAGCAGCCGCCCGACCGGGTCGGTCGGGTCGTGCACGGACCCGCCGAGACTGAGCTTCACCTCGCGGCGAGTCAGTTCGTCGGCGATATCGCGAGCATCGGGCAGCGAGCGAGCCAGCCGGTCCAGCTTGCTCACGACCAGGGTGTCCCCAGCCCGACACGCAGCCAGGGCCTCGCGCAGACCGGGGCGGTCCCGGTTGGTGCCGGTCAGCCCGTGGTCGATGTAGACGCGTTCGGCATCGACACCGAGCGCGCCAAGCGCGTCGCGCTGCGCCGTGAGGTCCTGGCCGGACGTCGACACCCGGGCATAGCCGATCTCGATACCTACCACTCGGTCAGTGTGCCGTATGAACCCCCTTTGCGGGAATGCAAATCGGACGGGTCTAACGGGACGGGCGATCGGCAGCAGGCATCGCACGGCGCACCGCTGCGTGACCGTCCCAGCAGACGGGGGGGTCGACTATCGGGATCTCCAGTCCCGCTGATCGTTCGGGAAACGGGACAGACACGTGGCAGAGATCGCAACGGACGATCGGATGCAAGTACGCGCTCTCAGCGGGCGTACCTACCCTGTCGTCATGCTCCTGCGACCTCGACGCGGCGTCCGCCCACGAACATCAACGACTGGACCGCATTGCCAGCTGGACCAGCAGGCGCCGCCGGAACTATGGGGTCGGCTCGTGTACGAGGCCTTCCGCCTCCCTCACGTGGTGGAGGGCAGAAGTCAGGTGTCCCCAGCCGCTTCACGCGCCCTGCTGCTGGACGACGTTGAACGATCAAGCGCGCCGGAGGCGTCTCTAGCGTACGAACCTCCTGCGGAGCCGGCGCACCTTCATGGAGTGACCGATACCAGCATGCATCTGTGCTTGCCGGCGCAACGCGCCAAGGAGGTCTGCGATGCCGGATGGGGCGAACCGCATGGGTATGCCGACCATGACACCGAGATCATGGTCTACGGCCCTCGGGATGACAATGAGCTTGTCGTCGTGCTCGCGCTCCTGAGTGAATCAGTTACTTTTGCACGCTATGCCGGCGGCTCAAATGCATAGATAACGCCTCGAGGCGCGGACGACGATGGGCCATACGGTGAGGGCGTGGTGGCTGCGCTGGATCGGTCAGGCGGTCGTTCCGGGCGCGAGCCAGCGATAGTCGGTACCGCCGTGCTCTGCGAGCCAGTAATTCAGACTGGTCAAGGCGCGTTCGTTGACCTGGGCGTCGTGGATACCGATCGCCCGCTCCGGTGCGACCGCGCGGGTGAACTCGATGGCCTCGGAAGTCTTCAGCCACGACGCCTGCAGCGGGACCAGCAAGGTGCCGACGGCCATTTTGGGCAAGCTGAGCGCGTCGCCGGGGTGGTAGACGGCGTCGTCGACGACGTAGCCCAGGTTCGGCGATGCTGGCTGGTCCGATAGGACAGCGGCGTGAACCCCACCGACCGCGCGGACAGTGAAGCCCGCGGCCGTGAAGGACTGCCCAGCTCGGACAAGAGTGGTGTCCAGGTCGGGCAGCTGGGCGTCGGCCGGTACAAACACCGGCACGCCCAGCCCGCGCAGCAGCAGGACGTCGGCGTGGTCGGCGTGCTCGTGGGTGAGCAGCACTGCGTCGGCACCAGCCAGCGCCCGCGGCTCGCTCCACACCCCGGGATCGACGACCAGGACTCGCCCGTCGCGTTCGATCCGCACACACGAGTGGGTCCACCGCGTCAGCCGCATCACAACGACGTTACGACGCCCCCGACCGGTGAGGGGTCGATAACTGACGCAACGTTTTGCTACCGCTAGCGCTATCATGTAGGCATGTCGGCCATTCACGTTCGGAACGTGCCGGAGCCGGTGGTGACTGCCCTGCGCGAGCGGGCTGCGCGGCATGGCCAGTCGATGCAGCAGGAGGTCCGGAACATCCTGGAAGCAGCTGCAACGGCGCCGCCGTCGATCGAGGCGCCGCAGCCAGTCCGCTTGACTACGGTGCGAACGGCCGGTATCTCCACGTGGGGCCGCGAGGACATCTATGGCAACGCCGGTCGCTGATCGCGCGGTCCTCGACACCAACATCCTTCTCGGGGCGACCGACGAGTCACGCGAAGATCACGAGGACGCGATCGCGGCGATCAATGTATGGCCGGCGTCCGGCGTGGTGCTCTACACCAGCGGCCAAATCCTGCGGGAGTATCTCGCCGTGGCCACGCGGCCGGTCGACCACAACGGGCTCGGCATGACGCAGCCAGACGCGGTTGCCAACGTCCGGGCGCTCCGGGCACGACTGAACCTGCTGAGCGAGGACGTCAAGGTGAGCGAGCGCCTGCTGGAACTGCTCGACACGATCGAATGCAGGGGTAAGCAGGTCCACGATGCGAACGTCGTCGCGACCATGCTCGTGCACGGGATCGACACCGTCGTCACGCTCAACGTGGACGACTTCGCCAGATTCGGCCATCAGGTCCGCGTGGTAGGCCTGCGCGGATAGAGCGCTCCGCCACCACGTCGCATCCGATTGGCACGGCGCCCGCAGGACCGTCGGGCTGCGGGACGTCGGACACCGCCGCGAGCCACGACAGCGAGTCGTCGTAGGCAGCGGTCAAGGCACCACCCGCATCGCCAGTGTTGACGACACCCGTCGGCTCGATGAGCAGCGCGTGGACTTCCCCATCCGCGACCGGGCAGTGCTCGACACCCCGCGGCACGACGAACAACTGGCCGGCGCTGAGCCTCACGTCGCCGTCGCGCAGCTGAATGGTCAGCTCACCAGCAACGACGATGAACAGCTCATCGGTGTTGTCGTGGGTGTGCCAGACGAACTCACCACCACCTTCGGCGACCAGTGCTCGGAGAACAACGACAGCTTCTCGGTGATGTCCACCGCCTCGTTAGCCATGTCCCGAGCCTCGCATGAAGCAACTGCCCTGACGAGTCCGCTCCGCCGCGGCACGTGACCCGGTTCAGGATCGGTCAGTGGGCGGGGCGGACGCGACCGTAACCATTCCTTGTGGGTGAAGTCGTATATGAACTCTCCGTGCTTGGCAGGCAGCGGTTCGTCCCTGTCGGATCGCTGAAGCCCGGCGTCCCGGAGAGTTCTTTGGAAGAAGTCCGCGAGGCGTGTCGGATCGGGGCGGTGGTGTTCGTAGCAGGGGTGAGGCCGCCCACAAGGGCGGCGCCAAGGCAAGGAACCGCGAACATGAAGCTGACGACCATGACTCAGGTCACCATCGACGGAGTGATGCAAGGAAACGGCGCCGTGTCGGATGACCGCAGGAACGGATTCGAGCGCGGCGGATGGGCCCGGGGGAAGGGCGACGACGAGACCAGGACCTTCATCACCCAGACCTACCAGCGCGCAGAGGCGTTCCTGTTCGGCCGGCGCACCTACGAGCTGTTCGCCGGCTCCTGGGGATCAATCGACCAGATGCGCGCACATCCCATCAGCGTGGCCTTGAACGAGGCCCCCAAGTACGTCTCCTCGACCACGCTCACCGCGCCACGTTGGGAGGACACGACCGTTCTCCGCGGTGACCTCGCGGCGGCCATCAGTGAGCTGAAGGCCAAGCCCGGGAGCGAGCTGCAGGTGCACGGCAGTGGCGCCCTGACCCGGTGGCTGCTGGAGAACGATCTGGTCGACGAGATGACTCTGATCGTGATCCCGGTGATCCTCGGCCAGGGCGCCAGACTTTTCCCGGAGACCGGCCCGAATCTTGCGCTCGACCTGGTCGAATCGCGAGTCGACTCGAAGGGCGTGACGATCCAGGTCTACCGGCCGGCCGGGCGTCCGCAGTACGTAGCGGCATGAAGTCCCCGACCGGTACCCCACACTGTCTTTGACACCACAGGAGATGATCTTCAAATGCAGTATCTGGTTTCCGTGCTCGACGACAAGAGCAATCGCGGCAGCGAGGACAGGCGACCTGCCATCAGCGCGTTCAACGA
>QHCD01000055.1:22792-26698 GCA_003244255.1 Pseudonocardiales bacterium
CGCGGCCACGGTCATCGACAACCGGGGCGAGCAGGCGGTGTTCAGCGACGGGCCTTTCGTGGAGTCGAAGGAGTACCTTGCCGGCGTCTGGGTGTGGGAGGCCCCCGATCTGGATGTGGCGCTCAAGCTCGCCACCGAGGCGTCGAAGATCTGCGATCGGAAGATCGAGGTGCGGCCGTTCCTGAGCGAGTGACCGGTGTCCGCGAGGAAATCACCCGGGCCCACCACGAGCAGTGGGCCCGAGTTGTCGCCGCCCTGACCAGGCGTTTCGGCAATCTCGACATCGCTGAAGAGGCCGCGGCCGACGCGTTCGCGACCGCCGTCGAGCGGTGGCCGGCCGACGGCGTACCCCCCAACCCCGGCGCCTGGCTGACCACCACCGCCAACCACAAGGCCATCGACCGGATCCGGCGCGAGAACAAGCGCGACGACAAGCAGAAGGAGGCTCAGATGGTGTACCACGACGACCCGCCCGAGCCCCTCGGCGCCATCGACGACGACCGGCTTCGGCTGATCTTCACCTGCTGTCACTCGGCGCTGGCGATGGAAGCCCGCGTGGCGCTGACGCTGCGCATGGTCGGCGGTCTGACCGTGCCCGAGATCGCCCGTGCCTTCCTGGTGCAGGCGACCACCGTGGAGCAGCGGATCTCCCGCGCGAAGGCGAAGATCAAGGCGGCTCGCATCCCCTATCGGGTGCCGTCCGCCGACGATCTGCCGGCTCGTGTCTCCGGCGTACTCGCCGTCCTCTTCCTCGTCTTCAACGAGGGCTACCTGGCCAGCGGCCCCGACACCGATCCCGTACGACACGACCTGACCGTCGAAGCGATCCGGCTCACCCGCCTGATCCGCGCGCTCCTGCCGGAGGACGGAGAAGTGGCCGGGCTGCTGGCGCTGATGCTGCTCACCGAGGCGCGCCGCACCGCCCGGATTTCCACGAACGGCGAACTGGTCGCGCTCGACGCGCAGGACCGTGGGTCCTGGGACGCGGAACTGATCGCCGAAGGTCATCGGTTGGTGCGCGAGCGCCTGGCCGCTGCCGCTGCCGGGGTGGCTCCGGGTCGCTACCAGATCCTCGCTGCGATCAACGCCGTGCACACCTTTGCCCGCGATATCGGCGACACCGACTGGTCGCAGGTCCTCGCGCTCTACGACCAGCTCGTCCGCCTCGACCCCTCACCGATTATCTCCCTCAACCGGGCCATCGCCGTCGCCGAGCTCGACGGACCGGAGGTGGCACTGGCCACCGTCGACCGCCTCGCCGACGCGTTGACCGGCTATCACGCCTACCACGCCACCCGCGCGGACCTGTTGCGCAGGCTGGGCCGCAGTCAGCAGTCACGCGCGGCCTACGACCGGGTCATCGAGTTGGCCGGCAACACCGGCGAGACCGCCTACCTGACCCGCCGCCGCGACCAGCTGTTGTAGCGCCCGCGCGTGCCGAGCGGACTCACCGATGAGCCATACGTCGAGCGGCCGGGTCCGCTGACGACCGGCGCGGAAGATCTCGAAGAATTTTGCGAGGCTGTGTCGGATCGGGTCAGGGGTGTTCGTAGTAGGGATGAGAGGCCGCCCAGGAGGGCGCCCCGAGCAGAAGGAAAGGAATTTGAGTCTGCTCGCGAGTCATGCAGGGGAAGTCGAACCGGATCGAACGGAGTTTGGTAATGAGTGACGGTGCAATGGACCGGCAGGTCCCGTCGCGGACCGCGCCGGCAAACGGGGTCGAACTTGGCATCGAGACCCTCGGCCGCGATGACGATCCGCTGGTGTTGCTAGCTGGCGGACCTACGATGCTGTCGTGGCCAGACTCGCTGTGTGAGCGGCTCGCGTCGGGCGGCCGGCGAGTGGTCCGCTACGACCTACGCGACTGCGGCGCGTCGACGACCCTCGACCCAGAGGCGCCGGCGTACAACCTGCGTGATCTCGCCGCCGACGCGGCGGCGCTCGTCGGCACGCTCGGTGCCACGAGGGCTCATCTCGGCGGCGTCGGAGTCGGCGGGATGGTGACTCAGGTCGCCGCGCTCGACCATCCGCACGCGTTCTCGGCGCTGACGCTGGTGAGCACTCGACCGGTCGCACCCGGCCCGGTCGACGACGACCTGCCGGACCACGACGCGGCGACGATGGATGCGGTGTTCTCGCGCCCGATACCGGACTGGACCAACCGAGCTGCTGTCGCCGCGTTCGTCGCCGACGGCGCCGAGCCGTTGGGCAATGACCCGGAGCAGTCGCGCGCGATCGCGGCACGGATCTGGGATCGAACACCCACGAGCGAGCCGCCGGTGCACCAGGCTAATCAGCTCGGAATAGTGTTCGGCCGGCTCGATTGCACGCCGCGGTGGCGTGAGCGCCTCGCCGAGCTTACGCTGCCGACACTCGTCGTGCACGGAGCCGCGGACCCATTCTTCCCGGTGGGGAACGGCGAAGTGCTCGCCGCCGAGATCCCCGACGCGCGACTTCTCGTGCTCGACGACATGGGCAGTGCCCTGCGGGACGCCGCGGCGGACACGGTCGCCGCCGCGATGCTCACCTTATGACTCCTGTCGCCGGACGGCTCGAGAGGTGAAGACCGGTCGTGACCGGGCCAGGCTGAGCGCGCAGGCCATGGATCATCACCAGCTGGCGCCAACAGCCTCGTCCCCCAAGCCGATGGCGGTTTCAAGCGGTCGTCGCAACGACTGGTTTGTCAGGGTGGGACAGTAGCCGTTGCATGGCCTCGGCCGGGGTGATGAAGCCGAGTGTCTTGCGGGGCCTGCCGTTGAGTTCGGCAGCAACGGCTGCGAGGTGCTCAGCGCTGTGCACCGACAGATCGGTACCCTTCGGAAAGTACTGACGCAGCAGGCCATTGGTGTTCTCGTTGCTGCCGCGCTGCCACGGCGAGTGCGGATCGCAGAAATAGATCGCCATGTCGGTCGCGAGAGTGATCGCGCGGTGCTGGGCCAGCTCGGTGCCCTGATCCCAGGTCAGCGAGCGGCGCAGATGCTCAGGCAGTGTCTTGATCGCCGCCACAAGACGATCGCGGACGGCCTCAGCGCCGTGTCCGTCGGGTAAGGGCACCAGCAGGCAGTAGCGGGTCTGTCGTTCGACGAGCGTGCCGATCGCCGAACGACAATTCGACCCCATGATCAAATCCCCCTCCCAATGGCCAGGTACCGCCCGGTCTTCGGCCTCGGCAGGCCGCTCGCTGATCGAGACCATGCCGGGGATCTTGGACTTGTTCGCGCCCGAACGGCCGCGTGGACGCCGCCACGCCCGCCCGGTGCGCAGATGCCGGTGCAGCTCCGCGCGCAACTGCCCGCGGCCCTGCACGAACAAGGCCTGGTAGATGCTCTCGTGGCTCACTTGCATCGCCGCCTCGTCGCCGTGCTCACCAGCCAGGTACAAGCTGATCTGCTGCGGGCTCCACTTCAGGCACAACTTGGCCTGCACGATCAACGCTAGCTGCGGATCATCGAGCTTGAACGGCTTTGGACGGCGTGCACGCAGCTCGGCACGTTTGTGCGCGGCGTACGGGGCGTACCTCGGCCGGTCGACGGCCGGCGCCGGCGTGAGCACGTTGCGGGCCAGCTCGCGGCTGATCGTCGACGGCGCACGACCGAGCCCAGTGGCGATCGCCCGCATCGACGAGCCGGCCAACCGCAGATCAGCGATCTGCAGCCGCTCCTCTAACGACAAGAACCTCGCCGACACAACCCGCGGCGCCGTCGGCGGCCGGCCACCCGACGCACGCCGCCACCGATAACCCTGCCGTCGATCCACACCGACAGCCTCGCAGGCCTGGGAGAACGTCGATCCCTCCTTCACCAGCTGCCAGAACCGAGCCTGCTGCTCATCACGAACCCGCCGCCACTCCGATAGCACCGCAACACCTCCACAATCAGGGCGTTGCGACGACCGTCTGAGCCCGCC
>QHCD01000056.1 GCA_003244255.1 Pseudonocardiales bacterium
CGCGCCGGCCGGTTACCGGCGCAACTTCCACCCGTCGCTTCTGCGGCGGGTGGTTTGCTTATGGGGACTCGACCGCGGCGGCCTCGACCACGACGGCGTAGCACAACTCGGTGGCACTGTTGGCCTCCGCGATCGCGGTCGCCCGCACGTGGTCCGCGAAGTAGGCGAGCACGAGGGCGTTCACGCGGCCGACCGCCCGCCGCGGGCGTCGCCACCGGCAAGCCGCTCGATGTAACGGTCGATCGAGTCGGCGATGACGAACCGGCGGCGGCCGATCTTCACTGTGTCGAGCTCGCCGCTCGCGTAGAGTTCGTACAATTTGGTGCGGCCGATGCCGCCGAGTTGGGCCTTCGCGGCGTCCTCTGCTCTGAGCTGGATCACCTTCCCGCGTCCTTTCCGTCGACGTTCGTCGGCGTCCGTGGTACGTTCTATGCCTACTAACGTCCCACAGACTGAGCGGCGATGCGAGGTACGGTGACCCCACGGTTTCGTCCCACGGTATGGCCGGGTGGTGCCGTACCCGTACCGCCGGTGCTCGTGCGCGACGCTCGGCTTGAGGTGACACGAGACGGGACGTGGATCGTGCTCTGGGGTGAGCCGCGTCCGGTGGAGTTGCCGCCGGACTTCTACCTACGGGAACCGGCAGCACTCGACGTGGAGGACATCGCGGCGGTGACGGCGTTCGTCGGCCAGTGGGGACGGTTCGGCGACCATGAGCACCGCGACTTCGGCGCGAATGCCAACGAAGTGCGCCGCACCTTCGGATGGCAAGCCGCTCAGCGTAGGGAGTTATACGGCAACGACCTTGCCGCTGCCCGGTTCCGATCGGCGGGCCAGCTCGGGGTGCCGGTCGAGCGGCGCGCATTCGACCTTGTGCACCCGATCGAGGTCCGATACCGGGCGGCTCGTCTCGCGCAGTTCGGCCAGACGGTGCTGGCGTTGCGGGCCGGTGAGCCGATTGCGCCGTTGTGGCAGCAGCTCGGCGAGCGCGCGCAACCCAGCGAGGACGACGCGCTGCGTACGTTCGCGGCCGAGGTCAGCGCCGCGGCGAGCGTGTTTCACGTCCGTCTCGACGTCGGTCCGACCGCCGAGCTCTGGCAGCAGCCGACCGGCTACTCGGCCGGGGCACTGCAACTGCTCAACGACCTAGCCGGCGACGTGCCCTACCGGCGGTGCGCCAGCGAGACATGCGGACGGGTGTTCACCCGGCAACGCGGACGGTCCGAGTACGGACAGCACCGACAGACGGGCGTGCGGTTCTGCTCCCGATCCTGCGCACGAGCGCAGGGCGAGCGAGAACGACGGCGACGGGCACGACACCGCGACACGACGAAGGGTGGGCATCGTGGGTAGGAAGCGAGCGAACGGTGAGGGCACGACGTACCAGCGGGCTGACGGCCGGTGGGAGGGCGCTGTCACGTACGTCGACCCGCGCACCGGCGTCACCCGGCGGCACCGGGTATACGGGCCGTCCTCGACGGCGGTCCGGGCCAAGCTGAAAGCGGCGCGGGCACGGCTCGACGCGGGGGCGCCGCCGGTCGACGCGACCATGACGATCCGGGACTACACGGCCCGGTGGATCGTGACGACGCTGGCGGCGTCGGACCGGAAGGCGACCACGAAGGCGACCTACACGACGCTCGCCAGAGGGCACATCATGGCCGGCGGGCTCGCCGCGCTGCCGCTCGGGCGGGTGCATCCCTCCGATGTGGAGGCATGGCTCCTCAGCCTGCGCGGCGCCGGCAAGGCACCGTCGACGGTCCGGCAGACGTACACGATCCTGCGCGCCGTGCTCGACGCGGCCGTGCGAGACGGTCTGCTCGCTCGTAACCCGGCGGCGGTGATCCGCCGACCCGCCGTGCAGCGAGTCGAGGCACGTTACCTGTCCCCCGCCGACGTCGGTCGGCTGCTGGCCGCGGCCGAGTCGAGCCGGTACGGCCCGCTGCTGATCGTGCTGGCCGGCACCGGCCTACGCCGGGGCGAAGCGCTGGCGCTCCGGCGCGGCGATGTCGACCTCGAGGCCGGCACGGCCAGGGTCCGCGGCACCCTCGCCCGCATCGACGGTGCCCTGATCGTGACGGAGCCGAAGACGGAGCGGTCCCGGCGAACCATTCCACTCCCCGCGCACGTCGTCACGGCTCTGCGGGCGGTGCGGCGCCGCCAGCTCGCCGAACAGCTCCGCGCCG
Source organism: Pseudonocardiales bacterium (assembly GCA_003244255.1). Taxonomy (GTDB): domain Bacteria; phylum Actinomycetota; class Actinomycetes; order Mycobacteriales; family QHCD01; genus QHCD01. Next base: position 2,187 of record QHCD01000056.1, read on the forward strand.
GCACCGTCTGGCACGAGACCGGGTTCGTGTTCACCACGGAGACGGGTCAGCCCGTCGACCCACGCAACGCGTTCCGGGCGCTCACGGCCGCCGCGACGGCGATCGGGTTGCACGACGTCGGCCTACACACGCTGAGGCACTCGGCGGCGTCGGCGATGCTCGAGGCCGGGGTGCCGCTCAAGACAGTCTCCGAGCTGCTCGGGCACTCATCTGTGGCGATCACCGGCGACGTGTACGGGCACGTCTCCGACGACGCGACCCGGACGGCCGTGGAGCGGCTCTCCGTGGCGCTCGGATGGTGACTCGATCCGGTTGCCGTCACGGTTGCCGTCAAACCCCGATCTCGGGCCTTCCATGCTGCGCTGATCCGGGCCGGATATAGGCCCTGACCTGGCCTTTCGTGTGTCGGGACGACAGGATTTGAACCTGCGACCCCTTGACCCCCAGTCAAGTGCGCTACCAAGCTGCGCCACGTCCCGATGCCCGTCGCAGGGCGCTCCGATGTTATCGCACCCGACGACGCGCGAGATCCGGGTTTGCCACCGGTCCCGCGCGCCCCAACGGTGGTAGATCCGGATCTCGCGGACGGATGACGCCGGCTAGTGCCGGCCGCTCCCCCGGCGTTCACGGACCCGCACCGACACCTCTATCGGCGTGCCCTCGAAGCCGAACTCCTCGCGCAGCCGCCGTTCGACGAAGCGGCGGTATCCCGGCTCCAGAAAGCCGGTCGTGAACAGCACGAACCGCGGCGGCCGCACGCCTGCCTGGGTGGCAAACAGCACCTTCGGCGCACGCCCACCACGCGCTGGGGGCGGCGTGGCTGCGACGACGGCCTGCAGCCACTGGTTGAGAGGCCCGGTCGCGACCCGCTGCTCCCACGACGCCAGGGATCGCCGCAGGGCCGGAGCAAGCCTGGCGACGGCGCGGCCGGTCAGCGCGGAGACGTTGACCCGCGGTGCCCACCGGACGCGCGCGAGCTCGCGGTCGATCTCGCGCTCCAGCCGGTCGTGCCGGTCCTCGTCGACGAGGTCCCACTTGTTGAAGGCGAGCACCAGCGCCCGGCCGGACTCGACGACGGTCGAGATCACCCGCTGGTCCTGCTCGCTGATCGGCTCGCTGGAGTCGAGCAGCACGATCGCGACCTCGGCGGCGTCGACGGCGCCGGCGGTGCGCAGGCTCGCGTAGTACTCCGCGCCACTGGCTTCGTGGACCCGGCGCCGCAAGCCCGCAGTGTCGACGAACTGCCAGACCTCGCCGTCGTAGTCGACCAGACTGTCGACGGGATCGACCGTGGTCCCGGGGACGGGGTCGACGACGGCGCGGTCCTCCCCGGTCAGCCGGTTCAGCAGGCTCGACTTGCCGACGTTCGGGCGGCCGACCAGCGCGACCCGCCGCGGGCCACCTTCGACGTCGGTGTCCGGAGGCGACTCGGGCAGCGCCGCGAGGACGGCGTCGAGCAGGTCGCCCGACCCGCGGCCGTGCAGCGCGCTCACCGGGTACGGCTCGCCAAGGCCGAGCGACCACAGCGCGGCGGCATCGGCCTCGCCGCGGTCGTCGTCGACCTTGTTGACCGCGAGGACGACGGGCACGCCACCTCGCTGCAGCACCCGCGCGACCTCCTCGTCCGACGCCGTCGCACCGACGTTCGCGTCGACCACGAATACGACGGCGTCGGCCATCGTCGCTGCCCGGCGGGCCTGGGCGGCGACCCGTGCGGCCATCCCGCGCGGGTCGAGGTCCCAGCCGCCGGTGTCGACCAGGGTGAACCGGCGCCCGCTCCAGATCGCGTCGTACGCGACCCGGTCGCGAGTAACGCCTGGCACGTCCTGCACGACAGCCGCGCGCCGGCCAAGCACGCGATTGACCAGGGTGGACTTCCCGACGTTCGGCCGCCCGACGACGGCGACGACGGGCACCGGCAGCTCGTCTCCGACCCCGGTCTCAGACATCGGTCTCAGACATCGGTCTCAGACATCGGACGACCCGCGCACCAGATCGGCCATCGCAACCCGGATCTGCTCGGCGGCACCTGCGATGGCCGACCGCGACGCCCGACCCGCCGCGACCGACACCGGGGTTCCGAATACGATGCGCACCCTCGGCCGGCGGATCGAGCGACGGTGCAGGATCGCCGCCGTGCCGATGCACGCAACCGGCACGACCGGCGCGCCGGAACGCACGGCGAGATAGGCGATGCCGTGCCGCACCTCCGCGACGGTGCCCTCGCCGCGGGAGCCCTCGGGGAAGATCCCTACGGCGCCGCCGGAGGCGAGCACCTCCAGCGCGGTGAGCAACGGCGCGCGTTCGACCACGTCACGACGAACCGGGATCTGCCCGAGCCAGCGCAGGAACGGGCCCAGCGGGCCGATGAACGCCTCGGCCTTGACGAAGAACACGGCGGGCCGGGTCACGGCGGCGAAGAGCAACGGACCGTCCACGACGTGGGTGTGGTTGGCGGCGAAGAGCACCGGGCCGTCCGGCGGGACGTTGTCGAATCCGACGACGTCGGCGCGGGTGAACATGCGTAGCAGGACGCGGCCGATGCCCGAGCAGACCCGCATGGGCCGGGTGCCGGTCGCGCGTTGCCGTGCGGTCAGGTCGGTCACGACGACGCTCCCTGCACGCTCAACGCCACGAGCCGCTCAACGACGTCGGCGACCGACAGCTCGGTGGTGTCGATCTCGACGGCGCCGGGCGCCGGCCGGAACGGGTTGATCTGGGAGTCCCGGGAGTCGCGGCGGTCGATGGCCGCAGCTGCGTCGCGCCCGCTGCTGCCCTGCTCCCGACCACGCCGCCCGGCCCGCACGTCCGCGGTCGCGGTGAGGTAGGCCTTGACATCGGCATCCGGCGCGACGACGGCGCCGATGTCGCGCCCTTCGACGACGATGCCGCCGGCGCCTATCACCGCTCGCTGCTGCGCGATCAGGATCGTGCGCACGGTCGGCACCGCGGACACGGCGGAGACCGCACCGGTGACCTCGGCGTCGCGGATTTGCGGCCCGACGTCGATGCCGTCGACGGTAACCACCGCCGGATCCTCGGGGCTGTCGCCGATCCTGATCCGGGACCGGCGGACGACGTCGGTGACTCCCCCGGCGTCGGCCGGGTCGACACCGGCCCGCAGCACCGCCCATGTTGCCGCCCGGTACATCGCGCCGGTGTCGAGGTAGCGCGCGCCGAGCCGGCGGGCAAGCTCGCGCGCCACCGTCGACTTGCCGGTGCCGGCGGGCCCGTCGAGCGCGACGACACCGCGGAAAGCACCGGTCAGGGTCACGGTCGTCCTCGATCGACGGCGGGGAAACGGCCGGCCAGAGGCGCAGCGGTCCGGCGAGCGTTCAGGGTAGCGGTCCGACAGGCGGCGCCTCGACGGCGGCGAACAGGGTGGCGACCTCGTCGGGCGTGAGTGGCCGGACGGTTCCTGGCCGCAGGTCTCCGAGCCGCACGTCGGCGTAGCGGGTGCGAACCAGCCGGCGCACCGGATGACCGACCTCGGCGAGCAGGCGGCGAACGACCCGCTTGCGTCCTTCGTGCAGGACGACTTCCAGCATGGCCTCGGCACCGTGCTGGTCGAGCACCCGGAACGAGTCGACCTGCACCGGTCGCTCGTTCTGCTCGCCGTCGGGCAGCGGCGGGATGCGCACCCCGGCGCGCAGCCGCCTGCCGAGGTCGCGCGGGATCGGTCCCGGCACGGTGGCGACGTAGCTCTTGCGCACGCCGAAGCTCGGGTGCGCGAGTCGGTGCGCAAGGGCCCCGTCGTTGGTGAGCAGCAGGAGGCCCTCGGTGTCGGCGTCGAGTCGGCCGACGTGGAACAGCCGGACACCGTCGGCGGTCCACGGCCGCGCGTACGGCGCGAGGCTCGGGCGACCACGGTCGTCGACCATCGTCGAGAGCACCCCTGCCGGCTTGTTCAGCATCAGGTAGACGACGTCGTCACGCAGCTGCACCCGGCGGCCGTCCACGTGGACCACGACCGTTTCCGGGTCGACCCGCACACCGAGTTGGTCGACGATCTCGCCGTCGACCTTCACCCGGCCGGCGGCGATCAGCTCGTCGGCTCGGCGCCGCGAGGCGACACCGGCGCGGGAGAGCAGTTTCGAGAGCCGGATCGGGCCCTCGTCGTCGCTCAACCCGGGTCCGCTTCGGGGTCGAGTTCGGCCGCAATGTCGGGTGCGGCCCGGTGGCCGGGGGCACGGTCGCCGACGGCGCGGTCGAGATCGAGGTCGAGGTCGAGCTCGAGATCGGTGTGATCGGGCAGCAGCGGCGCGATCGGCGGCAGGTCCTCGAGTGAGACCAGGCCGAGCTTCTCCAGGAAGAACGGCGTCGTTCGGTACAGCCCACCGCCGCGCTCGGGATCGGTGCCGGACTCCTCGATCAGGCCGCGGCCCAGCAGCGTGCGCATCACCGCATCGACGGAGACGCCGCGGATTGCGGACACCCGGGCCCGGGTGACCGGCTGCCGGTACGCGACGACGGCGAGCGTCTCCAGCGCCGCCTGGGTGAGGCGGGTCTGCTGGCCCTCGAGCACGAACCTCTCGACGTAGGCCGCGAAGTCGGCGCGGGAGTAGAGCCGCCAGCCGCCGGCGACCTCGCGCAGATCCAGGCCGCGGCGCGCGTCGTCGTAGCCGCTGCGCATCCCGCGCAGGGCGGTCTCGACGTCGCGCGGTGGCCGGTCGAGCACCTGCGCGAGCGTCGCGACGTCGACCGGCTGGTCGACCACCAGGAGTATCGCCTCGAGCGCTGCGGACAGGTCGTCGCTGTCGGGTTCGGCGGACGTGCGTTCGCTCACCGGTACTCCTGATCGATGTCGCGGTCGGTGTCGTCGGGGGCTGGCGCAACGGAATCACCGGTCCAGCGCAGCTGCAGCGCGCCGAGCGGGTCATCCTGCTCGATCCCGATGTAGCCGTCGCGGTACAGCTCGAGGACGGCGAGGAACCGGGCTACCACCTCGGCGGTGTGCACGCAGTCGGCCACCAGCTCGGGGAAGGACGCCGAACCGGCGGCGGCGAGCCGCCGGCGCAGGATGTCGGTGTGTTCGCGCACGCTGGCCCGAGGCACGTATAGGTGCGAGATGTCCACCGCCGGTCGCGGTTTCGGCGTGAGCGCGGCCGCCGCCAGCCGGGCGAACTCGGCCGGACCGACGCCGAGCAGCACCTCCGGCAGTGCGTCGACGAACCGCGGCTCGAGTGAGACGGCGCGCGGATACCGGCGGGCCGCGTCGCGCTCCCACTCCCGCAGGGCGGCGGCGACCTGCTTGTATGCCCGGTACTGCAGCAGCCGGGCGAAGAGCAGGTCGCGAGCCTCGAGCAGCGCGAGATCCTCCTCGTCCGGGTCGTCGGCCACCGGCAGCAGCCGGGCCGCCTTGAGGCCGAGCAGGGTGGCCGCCACAACCAGGAACTCGGTGGCCTGGCCGAGGTCCCATTCGCCTTCTGGCGCGCTGATGTAGGCGATGAACTCGTCGGTGACCCGGGAGAGCGCGACCTCGGTGACGTCGAGCTTGTGCTTCGCGATCAGGGAGAGCAGCAGGTCGAACGGGCCGTCGAAGTTGTTCAGATGCACGGCGAAGGCCGGCCGGCCCGCGCCCACCTCTCGCTGCTGCACGTCCGCGACGATAGCCGCGACGCCGCGACGTCGCCGAGATCGCAGTTGAGCACCCCCGCAGCGGCGTGTCGCGGTGGTGAACCGCGATCTCGGCGTGGAGAGCGGGTCAGGCAGCGGCGTTCAGGATTGCACCGACGATTGCGTCGAGAATGCGGACCAGGATCGGCCCCGGGCCGCTCGGCGGGATCACCGAGATCGCGAGCAGGATCGCGACGCCGATGTTGCGCTCCTCGAGCTGGAACTGGACCCGCTGCCAGCCCAGCGTCGGACGGACCAGCGTGCAGAGGACGCGCCAGCCGGGCAGCGGTGGCAGCGGAACCAGCAGCAGGATCGCGATCGCGATGGCCTCCAGACCGGCACATAGCAGCACCGCCTGTCCCGCTGGTAACAGCGCGCCGGGCAGCACGTCGCCGACGGTCACGGCGGCCACGGTCGCGCGGCTCCCGCCGTCGGCGACGTAACCGACCAGGCACGCGGCGGCGGCGGCGGCAGCGCCGATCGGTGCGGCCAGCAGGCATAGGCACGCGCGGCCAGCACCGGCTCGGGCCCGCCCGGCCGGCCGCAAGGTCGTACCCCATCCCACGCCGCCGATCGCCGCCGCCACGATCCCGAAGGGATCGACGTAACGCAGCGCACCGGCCTGCTCGGACGGAGCGAACCGGACCCGCAGCAACCAGCCGATGGCTCGCTGGGCGAGCTGTCCGGCGACGACGGCGGCCGCCAGGCCGAGCAGCAACCCGGCCAGTGACGTCGGGTGCCCGAGCGCGCGGAGCACTCCTATCCTCGGGCGGCGTCGCGGGCGAGCAGCTCCTTCGCCAGGTCCCGGTAGGCGACCGCGCCGGGTGAGCCCGGTGCCCACGTGAGGATCGGTTCGCCGACGACCGTGGTCTCCGGGAACCGGACCGTGCGGGCGATCACCGTCTGGAACACGACGTCGTCGAACGCCTCGACCACCCGGGCGAACACCTCGCGGTTGTGCACCGTGCGCGGGTCGTACATGGTCGCGAGAATGCCCTGGATCTCCAGGTCGGGATTGAGCCGATCACGCACCTTTTCGATGGTGTCGCGCAGCAGCGCGACGCCGCGCAGGCTGAAGAACTCGCATTCCAGCGGGATGATCACACCCTGCGCCGCCGTCAACGCGTTCACGGTGAGCAGGCCGAGCGAGGGCTGGCAGTCGATGAGGACGTAGTCGTAGTCGGCGACCACCCCGCGCAGCACCCGCGCGAGTGCCTGTTCGCGCGCCACCTCGCCGACCAGCTGCACCTCGGCGGCCGAGAGGTCGATGTTGCTGGGCAGCAGGTCGAGACCGGGCACGCTCGTCCGGTGGATGAGGTCGCGGGTCTCGGCACCGCGCTCCATCAGCAGGTTGTAGATCGTGCGCTCGAGTTCGTGCGCGGGCACTGCCAGCCCCACGGACAGCGCGCCCTGCGGGTCGAAGTCGACGAGCAGCACGCGGCGGCCGAAGAGCGCGAGGCCGGCGCCGAGGTTGATCGTCGTCGTCGTCTTGCCGACACCGCCCTTCTGATTGCACAACGCGATGACCCGGGCCGGCCCGTGGCGATCGATCGGCGCCGGTTCGGGCAGATCGACCCGCCGTTCGCGGGCGGGGTCGGCGATCCGGCGGGTGGGTTTCGGCTCCGCCGCGGGCGCCGACGGCGGCGGGGTCGGCGTCGGAGCAGGTTCGGGGAGGCTGATCGGCGGCAGGGGCGGCGTCCCGATCGGCTCGGGCTCGGGCGTCCCGATCGGCTCGGGCTCGGGCGTCCCGATCGGCTCGGGCTCGGGCGTCCCGATCGTCATGCGGTACTCCCTACCCTCGATCTCGGCACGATCGCTGTGGGACACCGTATCGTCCGGGCCATCGCGTCGGGAATCGTGAGTGATCGCATGGTTGATGCGCTTCGTCGGCACCCATCCGACCGACGGTGCGGGCGAAGTAGTTCGGGTCGGCGACGGTGATGGCGACCGTGACCGTCCGCAGCGGCGCCACGCAAGGGGTGGCGGCAGGGAATTAGCCGAAGAGGGCGAAGCGCGGCTGCGTGATCGTGCGGCCCTTGAAGGTGGTGAAGGCGCCCCCGGCCGCGACGGTCCCGTACCCGGGACTGCTGTCCAGGGCCCCCACCCCATAGGCGGAGTCTGCCTGCGGCGCCCAACTGGTCACCGTGGCGTTGCTGGTGGCCGACATCAGCTTGTGCCGGGTGAGTCGGCCGTCCAAACAGGTTCCGTTGGTGCCCGCCCTGGTAGTCGAGCAGATGTAGTCGAAGTGGCCGCCGGCATAAATCTCGCCGGAGAGCACGGTGACCGCCTGGAAGGCGCCGTCGGAGGTGAGGTTCCACCGGTCGGCACCGCCGAGGCTGAACGCCCGCAGATGCCCACCAGGACCGTTCGCGGCCGCGTACACGGCGTCGGTGGTCACCGCAACGTCGTTAACCAGGTACCTGATCCTGGCGGTGAAGGTGCCATCCAGCGCGCCGCTGCTCGGGTTGACGGCTCCCAGGTAGGCGAGGCAGCGTCTCGACCGGCCTGACCGATCTGCTCGTCCTCGATGCAGTAGGCGTGTCCAAGGCCGCTTCCAACGATCGGTCGGTCCAAGCATGGCTAGAGCGAGCCCGGGAGCTGGACGCCGATGTCGTTCTATCGGCCGTGACCTTGGCCGAGCTGGTGCGAGGCGTCGCCCGAGACGCTGGTTTCAATCGCGTCGTCAAGGCCGCAGATGTCCAGCCGGCTGATGAACCGCTCGCTCGGCGCCGGCCGTCTCCTCGGCAGGGCGGCGTCGCACGCCACGATTGACGCGTTGGTGGCAGCTACAGCGCTCGCCCGTGCGCGAGAGGAGCGGCTCAGCCCACTGCCGCGTCCTGACCAGCGACCCCCGCGATCTCGCGGCCCTTCTCCCGCAGGAGCCGGAGTCCGCGTGGTTTCCCGTGTAGGGCCGGTGGCCCGTGCGCGACTGGGTGGCTGTGAGGCGCTGCCGGACCCCGATGCGCGTTCGCGTGCATGCCGCCGTGCTCCGCGCCGTTCGCCCGCCGGTCACGGAATCGTGTCGGCGGTCACAGCGTCGGCGGTGCGACCGGCGGTCCGGCCGGCTTGGTCGGCGAACTGGGTGCGGTACAGCTCTGCGTACAGCCCACCCGTAGCGAGCAGCGCCTCGTGCCGGCCGCGCTCGACGATCCGGCCACGCTCGACGACGAGGATGAGGTCGGCATTTCGGACCGTCGAGAGCCGGTGTGCGATCACCAGCGACGTACGTCCGGCCAGGGCATGGGTCAGCGCGCGCTGGACCGCGAGTTCGGACTCGGAGTCCAGGTGTGCGGTCGCCTCATCGAGGACGACGACGTCCGGCGCCTTGAGCAGCAGTCGCGCCAGCGCGAGCCGCTGCTTCTCCCCGCCGGAGAGCCGGTAACCGCGGTCACCGACCACGGTATCGAGGCCGTCGGGCAGCGAATCCACGAGCGCCAGCACCTGCGCGGCCGCGAGTGCGTCTCGCAGATCGGCGTCGGTGGCCTCCGGTGCGGCGTAACGGAGGTTGTCGCCGATGGTCTGGTGGAACAGGTGGGCGTCCTGGGTGACGACGCCGATCACCTCATGCAGCGACGCCAGAGTGGCGTCGCGGACATCCACGCCGGAGAGCCGAATCGACCCCGCTGTGACGTCATAGAGCCGCGGAATCAGGCTGCTGATCGTCGTCTTACCGGCACCGGACGGCCCGACCAGCGCGACCAGCGCTCCGGGCTCGATGTGGAAGTCGACGTCGTGGAGTACCTGGTCAGACGGCGCCTGGTCGAGGATCGCCACCGACTCCAGCGACGCGAGCGACACCTCGGCCGCGGTGGGGTAGCTGAAGTCGACGTGCTCGAAGTCGACGCTGACGGCGCCTCGCGGGATCACGGTGGCATCGGGCTTCTCGTCGATCATCGGCTTCAGGTCGAGCACCTCGAAGACCCGGTCGAAGGAGACGAGCGCGGTCATGACGTCGACGTTCATGTTCGACAGCGCGGTGAGCGGGCCGTACAGCCGGTTCAGCAGCGCCGTCAGCGCAACCACCGTTCCGACGTCGAACGTCCCGTGCACGGCCAGTACGCCACCCCAGCCGTAGACGAGGGCGGTGGCGAGCGACGACGTCAGCAGCAACGACACGAAGAACACCCGGCCGTACATCGCGGTCCGCACGCCGATGTCACGGACCCGCCCGGCTCGGTCGGCGAACTGCCGATGCTCGACGTCGGGTCGGCCGAACAGCTTCACCAGCAGCGCGCCGGACACGTTGAACCGCTCCGTCATGGTGGTGTTCATGTCGGCATTGAGGTTGTAGCTCTCCCTGGTGAGGGCGGCCAGCCGCCGGCCGATGCGGCGCGCCGGCAGCAGGAACACCGGCAGCAACGCCAGCGCCACCACGGTGATCGGCCACGACAGGACCGCCATGGTGATGACAGTCAGGGCGACGGTAAGCAGGTTGCTGACGAGCGAGGACAGCGTGTTGGTGAACGCCTGCTGGGCACCGAGCACGTCGTTGTTCAGCCGCGAGATGAGCGCGCCGGTCTGGGTCCGGGTGAAGAACGCCACCGGCATCCGCTGGATGTGACCGAACACTTTCTCCCGCATGTCAAAGATCAGGCCCTCGCCGACGGAGGAGGAGATGAAGCGCTGCACCAGCGACAGCAGCGCGTCGACCACGGCGATCCCCGCGACGATGGCGGCCAGGGTGATGACGACGCCGCTCTTCTTCGGCAGGATGCCGCGGTCGATGATCTCCCTGTACAGCAGCGGATTCAGCACGCCGAGGATGGCGTCGATCATGATGACGACGACGAAGCAGGCCAGGATCTTGCGGTAGGGCGCCGCGAACCGGCCGATCCGCCGCAGCGTGCCGGGGGGCAGCTTCTCGCGTGGCAGGTCGTCGCGGTGCGCGAACGAGCGGCCGATGGCGTGGACGCCCGATCCGGGGCCGGTCATCGACGCTCACCGGCCCCGTGGCCGGTTCCGTGGCTGGCTTCGTGCGGGGTGCAGCACGGCCCGCACATCGTGGCCAGCAGGCGCATCAGCTCGCCCCGCTCGGCGACCGAGAGCGGGGCGAGCACCCGGTCGGCAGCGCGGCGCCGAGCCCCCGCGAGGCGCGCCAGCAGCTTCCGGCCCTTCGGCGTCAAGCTGACGAGCACCGACCGCCGATCGCAGCTGTCAGTGCGACGCACGACCAGCCCGGCCTGATCCAGCGCGTCGACATTCGTCGTCGCCGCCCTTGGCACGATCTCCAGCGCCGCGGCGAGGTCGGCCATCCGCATCGGAGCGCCGGCACCGGCGACGACCCGCAGCGCCCGGCTCTGGGCGTGGGTCAATCCGACCGGCGCAAGCTCGGCCGAACTGCAGATCCGGATCCGTCGTACGGCCCGCATCATCAGGTCGACGATCTGCATCGTTTCCTCATCGGTCGCCGGCGACGTCGAGAAAGTCATGACTATGGAGTGTAGCTCACTATGTGCTGCACTCAGCGATTCTCAGCTGACCCCCGACCACGGCTGGGTCCGCCGCGCAATCTGGCAGGCTTGGCGCGACGCCCACAGGCCCGAGGCGACGGAGCGCCCGGTGATGCGGGCGCGGACCTCGTCCCCACGGTGCCGCACCCGGTGGCTCTCGGGAGCGGCCCTACGGGATCAGCTCGGGCACCGTTCCGCGGATCCCGGCTTGCGGAGTGACCTCGACGAGATCGCCGGTGAAACCCTGGCCGACCTGTGACGTCGGGCCTGCTCGACACATCGGTGTTCATCGCCAACGAGGCAGAGCGGCCGCTGGGCGGGTTGCCCGAGCGCGTGGCGGTGTCCGTCATCACGATCGGCGAGCTAGAGCTCGGTGTCCTTGCCGCGATCGAGGGGGGCGTTCTGGCCCGACGCGCGGATACACTCGCCCTCCCCCGGGAATCCGACCCTATTCCAGTCAGCGAACCGGTGATGACGGCGTGGGCACGGCTCGTTATCGATTGCCGACGCATGGGCGTGCACCTCATGTTCAGGCTCAGCGACGCTCTGATCGCAGCCACCGCCGTCGTGCCCGGGCTGCCCATCGTGACACAGGACGAGGACTTCGACCCGATCGCGTCCGCCCACCGGCCGGCAATGTCTAACGGGATCGGCAGCCGCGACGAGCAGGATCATGAGACGCGGCGCCAGCGAACGATCTTCGAGGTTTCCTGCAGACGTTCGGCGGTTTCGGCCCCGGGGATCAATGGAACCGTGATTGGCGCTGCGATTGAAAGCATACGAGCACGCCATTCACATCGGACGACACAAGGCAAAGGCAAGGAGGTTACCCACTCCTTGCCACTTTCAATGTATAGCGCACTGGGGGCCTTGCGGCAAGACCCGAGTTGTGCCGCAGACTCTCCTCCGAACTGCGCGAAGCAGCTGACCGAAATGCGGCCTTGGCGGATGGAGAGTTTCATGATTGACGTGATCGTTGCCGGCGGCGGACCTACCGGCTTGATGCTGGCCAGCGAGTTGCGGCTGCACGGCGTGCACACGCTCGTGCTGGAGAAGGACGCGGACCCGACCAGGATAGTTCACGCGCTCGGCCTGCACGCGCGCAGCACCGAGGTGATGGACCAGCGCGGTCTGCTGGAGCGGTTCCTCGCGATCGGCACGCAGTACCGGTTTGGTGATGCCGGGTTCTTCGCCGGCATCACCAAACCGTCGCCGGAGGGGCTCGACACCGCACATCCGTACGTCCTCGGCATCCCGCAGACCATCACCGATCGCCTGCTGGCCGAGCACGCCACCGAGCTCGGCGCCGAGATCCGGCGCGGCTGCGAGCTGGTCGGGCTGAGCCAGGACGAGGACGGGGTGACCGCCGAGCTGGCCGACGGCACGCCGCTGCGGTCGCGCTACCTCGCCGGCTGCGACGGCGGCCGCAGCACGGTGCGCAGGCTGCTCGGCGTCGGCTTTCCCGGCGAGCCCAGCCGGGTCGAAACGCTGCTGGGAGAGATGGAGGTGGCCGTGCCACCGGAGACGCTGAACGCCGTGATGGCCGAGGTTCGCAAGACCCAGAAGCGGTTCGGCTTCATGCCCCTCGAGGACGGGGCGTACCGCGTCGTCGTGCCCGCCGAGGGGGTGGCCGAGGACCGCACGGTCCCGCCGACCTTCGACGAGTTCGAGCAGCAGCTACGGGCGATTGCCGGCACCGACTTCGGCGTGCACTCACCGCGCTGGCTTTCCCGGTTCGGCGACGCCACCCGGCTCGCCGAGCGATACCGGGTCGGTCGGGTGCTGCTGGCCGGCGACGCGGCGCACGTCCACCCGCCGATGGGCGGGCAGGGCCTCAACCTCGGTGTTCAGGACGCGTTCAACCTGGGCTGGAAACTGGCCGCTGAGGTCGCGGGCTGGGCACCGGAGGGGCTGCTGGACAGCTACCACACCGAACGGCACCCGGTGGCCGCCGACGTGCTGGACAACACCCGCGCGCAGTCCGAGCTGATGTCCACCGAGCCGGGTCCCCAGGCCTTGCGCCGGCTGATGGCGGAACTGATGGACTTCGAGGAGGTGAACCGTTACCTGACCGAGAAGAGCATCGCGATCGGGGTCCGTTACGACTTCGGCGAGGGGCATGAACTGCTCGGCCGGCGGCTGCGGGACGTGGGGCTGAAGCGGGGGCGCCTCTATGAGCTGATGCACGATGGCCGCGGGCTGCTGCTCGACCAGACGGACCGGCTCTCGGTGGCGGGCTGGGCGGATCGGGTCGACCACGTCGTCGACGTCAGCGAGGAACTGGATGTGCCCGCGGCGCTGCTGCGGCCGGACGGCCACGTGGCGTGGGTCGGTGAAGATCAGCAGGATCTACTCAGCCAGCTGCCTAGGTGGTTCGGCGCCGCCGTCGGCTGAGCGCGCAGTTGTGGCTCGAAGGGCGCGGCCTATCTCCGGCCGAGTTCGGCGCGGTCCGGTGATTCGACTGCCTTGACCGTCTCGATAGCCGATCAGGCTCAGCCGAGGGCTCGCGGATGGGCGGTTGCGTAGATCTCGCGTAGCCGGTCGACCGTGACGAGCGTGTAGACCTGCGTCGTCGTCACCGACGCGTGCCCGAGCAGCTCTTGCACGACGCGAACGTCCGCGCCGCCGTCGAGCAGATGGGTGGCGAACGAGTGCCGAAGCACGTGCGGTGACACCGGGCCGAGCCCGGCCCGGTCGGCCGCGGCGCGCAGGATCGTCCACGCGCTCTGCCGGGACAGTGGACCGCCCCTGGAGTTCAGGAACAGCCGCGGCGTCCCCCGGCCATCCGCATCGGAGCCGCCCACTTGACGACGCGCCGAGCGTCAATCTACCTTGACGGTTGTGCCAGCGCTCGGAGCGAAGCCAATCGAGGTATTGCAGGCGGCCAGTGGTGCAGATCCGCAGGCGGGTCTGGCTGCGGTGGTGGCGTTACGCGGACTGGTGGAGGTCTTGGAGGCGCTGCAGGTCGACGACGCCCGCGAGCGGGGCTGGTCATGGGCGGACATCGCGGCCGCACTCGGAGTGAGCAAGCAGGCGGTCCACTACAAGCACTCGCGCCGCGCGCGCCACCCGGGAAGACGGTGAGCGCGGTGTGGGAGCGGTTGTCGCCGCCGGCGCTGCGGGTGATGCAGCTGGCCGACGGGGAGGCCGAACGGCTGGGTCACCTCTACCTCGGCGATGAGCACGTCCTCTTGGGCCTGCTCGGGCATGGCGACCCGGACACCGCGGCGGTCCTGAACGATTACGGCATCGGCTTGGCCGCTGGTCGGGCCGAGATGGATCGCCTGGTCGAGTCCGGCGTGGTGCCCGGTCCCCGGCCCGACGACGCGACCTTGCTGCGCGACCTCGGCGTCGATCTCGACGTCGTCCGCGCCGAGATGGAGGCCACGTTCGGGGGGGTCGCGGTCGCGCAGGCGACCCGGCGGGTGATGCGTCGGCCACGGTGGAAAGGCGGGCGGCGGCGCACGCCGCTGTGCGGGCGGCTGTTGCTGGTCAAGCGGGCACTGGGCTTAGCCGCTGCGTTCGCCACGGAGCACGGCCAACCGCGGATCGGCCCCGGGCAACTGCTGCTGGGCGTGCTGGCCGATGCCGCCGACCCGATCGACGCCGGGCTCTCACGGCGAGGCCGCTTCGAGCTCGGCCGAGTTGGCCTGTGTCCCGGTGCGCCGGCGCCGACCCGGCTGATATTCCGCGCCCGCGGCATCGACCTGGCTGCGTTACGTACCTCCACCGAAGCCGCTGTGCGAGCAGGTCGACGGCGGGAGCGATGAGGTGAGTGCCGCGTTACAGACCGAGGGGCTGGGCCGTCGCTACGGGCGCATTTGGGGTCTGCGCGAGTGCAGCATCGAGCTGCCCGACTCGACCGTGACCGCGCTGATCGGCCCGAACGGCGCCGGCAAGTCCACGCTGCTACATCTGGTCATCGGGCTGATCAAGCCGTCAACCGGCACCGCCCGGTTCATGGCCGCAACGCCCGCCACGACCCGGGCCGGCCTGGCTCAGATCGGGTTTGTCGCCCAAGATCATCCGCTCTACCGGCGATTCACCGTTGCCGATCTGCTGCGGATGGGCCGTGCGCTCAACCCGAGCTGGGACCAGGCGCTGGCTGTGCGCAGGATCCGCGACTTGTCGATCCCGCTGAATCGCCGCGCCGGCGCGCTCTCGGGCGGCCAGCAGGCCCAGGTCGCCCTGACCCTGGCCCTGGCCAAACGGCCGCGGCTGCTCGTCCTGGACGAACCGGTCGCCAGCTTGGATCCGATAGCCCGTCAAGATTTCATGACGGCGTTGACCTCCGCCGTCACCGCAGAAGGCGTGACGGTGTTGCTGTCCTCCCATGTCGTGGCCGAGTTGGAACGCGTCTGTGACCGGTTGGTCCTCCTCCATGACGGCCGGGTACGCCTGGCTGGGTCGATCCGCGAGGTACTTCGCGCCCACCGTGCCCTCGAACCAGACCCCGAGAGCCGGGTCGCCTCGACCGAGTCACCGCCTGGTGCCAGTGCCCGTGGCGTCGTGGTCGTCGCCGCGGCAGCGGCGGGCTGTTTGCCCGGATACACGAGCCGCCCCGTCAGCTTCGAACAGGTCGTGCTGGCCTACCTCGCCCGCGCCGCAGAGCCCGCAGATGCAGCAGGCGGGCTGGCCTCGTGACCTGGCTGACCTGGCGACAGCACCGGGCCGCGGCAGTGGCGGCGCTGCTGCTCTGCGCCGCGCTCGGTGGGCTCCTGCTGGTCACCGGATTGTCGATGCACACAGCGTTCGGTCGCGACGGCGTCGCATCATGCCTGTCGACCGCCGGTCGCCCCGGCTGCCAGGACGTCATCGACGGATTCGTCGCACAGCACATCGGTCTCAACGACCAGCTGCCGTGGCTCATCGTCGTCCCGGCTCTGGTCGGCATGTTCTTCGGCGCACCGCTGCTGGGCCGGGAGTTCGAACACGGCACCTGGAAACTCGCGTGGACCCAGAGCATCACCCGTACCCGCTGGATCGCCGTCCAGCTCACCGGCGTCGGTGCCCTGATCATCGCGCTGAGCGCTGGCCTCACCGTCATGTTCGCCTGGTGGCGGGCGCCGTTGGACGCCATCCAGGGCCGTTTCGACCCCGCCTCGTTCAGCCTGGCCGGGCCTTCGTTCGCCGCCGCTGCGCTGTTCGCCTTCGCCCTCGGCGTCCTGGCCGGCGCGCTGCTGCGCCGAACCGTCCCCGCCATGGCCGCCACGTCCGCCGGATACCTCGCCGCCCGCCTGACCGTGGAAGCCTGCCGGCCGCACTACCTTGCGCCGCTCACCCGTGTCATCGACCCGGTCCGCCACGACAGACACGGCGCCTTCACCACCCGCGACTGGATCCTGCACACCGGATGGATCGACCGGTCAGGTCACCACGTCACCGGCGCCAGCCAGCACCGCATCATCAGCGACGCGATCGCCAACGGGACAGACCTTGCCGCGTACATGCACCAGCACGGCATTGCGAACTACGTTCAATACCAGCCTGCCAACCGCTACTGGCCGTTCCAGCTCATCGAAGCCGGCATCTTCCTTGCCCTCGCCGTCATGCTCCTGGCAGCCGCAGTATGGGTGGTCCGCAAACGCACCAGCTGACCCGCCGAGCCGGCTCAGCCGAGGGCTCGCGGATGGGCGGTTGCATAGATCTCGCGTAGCCGGTCGACCGTGACGAGCGTGTACACCTGCGTCGTCGTCACCGACGCGTGCCCGAGCAGCTCTTGCACGACGCGAACGTCCGCGCCGCCGTCGAGCAGATGGGTGGCGAACGAGTGCCGAAGCACGTGCGGTGACACCGGGCCGAGCCCGGCCCGGTCGGCCGCGGCGCGCAGGATCGTCCACGCGCTCTGCCGGGACAGTGGGCCGCCCCTGGAGTTCAGGAACAGCCGCGGCGTCCCCCGGCCGGCGGCCACCAGCGCCGGCCGGCCGCGGACCAGGTACTCCTGTACAGCACGCAGGGCAAACGAGCCGATGGGCACGATCCGCTCCTTGCCGCCCTTTCCGGCGAGCAGGACCGTCGCCGTATCGACGTCGATGTCGTCGAGCACCAGGCCGACGGCTTCGGAGATGCGGGCGCCGGTGCCGTAGAGCGTCTCCATCAGTGTGCGGTCGCGCAGTCCGCGGGGCGTCGGGTCGCCGTCGACGGCGGCGAGCAGGGCTTCGACGTCGGCGATCGAGATCGCTTTCGGCAGCCGGCGCGGCGGCACAGGCGGGCGCACCGCACGCGCGGCGTCGGAGCTGACGACGCCGTCGGCGACGGCGAAGCGGTGCAGGCCACGCACCGTCACCACGCTGCGGGCCGCAGAACTCGCCGACAACGCCGGATGGTCGGCGTCGCCCTCACGCAGCGCGGCGACGAAGCCCGCGACCACCAACTCGGTGACGGCATCAAGATCGTCGACACCGCGATCGTGGAGATAGCCGACGTAGCGCCGCAGGTCGCGACGGTAGGACAGCAGCGTGTTGGTGGCCAGCCCGCGTTCGACCGCCAGGTGGTCGAGATAGCCGTCGACGACACGCCGCACAGCGCGCTGCGGTACCGGCTGCCCGGACGTCGCGGACGCGGTTGACGTCGACGGCGGCGCGCTCAGGAAAGGGCCTCGGCGAGCGGGACGGACGTCAGGTCGTGCGCTGCGGCGATCGGTGGGTAGGTGAGCCGCCCGCCGATCGCGTTCACCCCGAGCGCAAGCGCCGGGTCGGCAGCGACGGCGTCGCGCAGGCCGTGGTTCGCGAGCGCCATGACGTAGGGCAGCGTCACGTTGGTGAGCGCATGTGTCGACGTGTTCGGCACCGCACCCGGCATGTTCGCGACGCAGTAGAAGACCGACGCCCCGACCACGAAGGTCGGGTCCGCGTGCGTCGTCGGCCGGGTGGATTCGAAGCAACCGCCCTGGTCTACGGCGATGTCGACGAGCACGCTGCCGGGCTTCATCGCAGACACCAGCTCGTCGCTCACCAGCACCGGCGCCTTCGCGCCTGGCACCAGCACGGCACCGATCACCATGTCGGCGTCGATGCAGGCCTGTGCGACCTCGTACCGGTTGGATGCGACGGTCTGCAGGTGGCCCTGATAGATCCGGTCGGCGGCCCGCAGCTTGTCGATGTTGAGGTCGAGCAGCAGCACCTCAGCCTGCATGCCAAGCGCGATCGCGGCGGCGTTCATCCCGGATACGCCGGCGCCCAGCACCACGACCTTCGCGGCGTACACGCCGGACACACCCCCCATCAGCACGCCGCGGCCGCCCTGCGCGCGCTCCAGGCAGTGCGCGCCGACCTGCGGTGCCATCCGGCCGGCGACCTCGCTCATCGGCGCGAGCAGCGGCAGCGCGCCGTCAAGGGTCTGCACGGTCTCGTAGGCGACTGCGTCGATGCCCGCCGCGAGGATTGCGTCGGTGCACGGCCGCGAGGCCGCAAGGTGGAGGTAGGTGAAGAGCGTCTGGCCGCGGCGCATCCGGTGGTACTCCTCGGCCACCGGCTCCTTGACCTTGAGCACCAGATCGGTCTCGGCCCACACGTCGTCGGCGGTGGGGAGGATCTTCGCGCCGGAGGAGACGAAGTGGTCGTCGGGTATCGACGAGCCGAGTCCCGCGTCGTGCTCGACCACCACCTGGTGGCCGGCGCCAACGAGCTCGGTGACACCGGCCGGTGTGATGGCCACCCGGTATTCGTGGTTCTTGACCTCTCGCGGGATCCCGACCTTCACCGTGGTCCTCTCATCGAGCCGGCGGTACGCCGACCGGGGTCTGACCCGCCGCGGCGCAGCTTGTGGCCGGCCCGTGGCGCCCCGAGTCTAGGGCGCCGATGCCGTCGCCGGGCGCCGAGAGCTGGCGCCGAGATCCGGACTTGCCACCGCTCGAGGGCCCCGCCACGGTGGTAGATCCGGATCTCGACGTGGCCGGGACGCCGGCGGACGCCGCCGGGCGGGTCCCAGGGGATCAGGCGCGGTCCCGGCGCTCCGCGCGCCGGAAGATCACGAACAGGGCGCGCAGCACGAGCACCGAGCAGACGACCAGCGGGCTCGGCACCGATCCGGCCGGGACCAGGGCCTCGGCGATCACCAGGAACGTCATCGCGCTGACGACACCGACGCCGATGACGAGCGGCAGGTACGCGGGGCGCGCGAGCCGGCCGCTCGCGTTGAGCGAGCTGCCGACAGAGATGGCGATGCCGGCCGCGATCAGCGCCCGCATGAAGCCGATCGGGAAGCCGAGCAGCCGGCGCGAAACCGCGATGAACGCACCGACCACCAGCAGGACGGTGACGACGGTAGCGAGGGCGAGCGCCAACGCGTTCACTGGATCGCGCGGTGCCACGGCGAGTCGGCGGGGCGGAGGTCGGGCCACCCGGCGTCACGCGCCCTGGCCGCCGCCAGCACCCCGGCGACCGTCGCCGCGTTCTCCAGCTCGCCCGCCAGCGCCATCCGCACGGCGTCGTCGAGGTCGATCTCCTCGACGGTCATGCCTACCTCCTCGTCATCCGACGGCAGGTAGCGGTCCGCGTCGTCCACTGTGGACAGTTCGCGGGCGAGGAGAACCCGTACGATCTCGTCGCTGATGCCCGGTGACGTCGCGAGATCGAGCAACGTGTGCCAGCTCGCAGCCCTTAAGCCGGCCTCCTCGGCCAGCTCGCGCACGGCGGCGCGGTACGGCGGTTCCCCGTCGACGTCGAGCAGGCCAGCGGGCAGTTCCGTGCAGTAACGGCGCACCGGGTGCCGGAACTGCCGCACCATCACGATCCGCCCGAGCTCGTCGACCGCGGCGATGACGACGGCGCCGGGGTGCACGAGAACCTCGCGCACGGCCAGCCGGCCGCCGGGCATCACCACCTCGTCGCGGCGGAACGACATCAGCTTGCCGCGGTACACCTCCGTCGAGGACGCGACGGAGTACGACGCGTCTGCCGGCACGTCAGATGCCCGTCGGCTCGAGCTCGACGGGAAGCCGTTCGGCCGCCGCATAGTCCAGTGCCGCCCGCACGAAGGCGCGGAACAGCGGGTTCGGCCGGGTCGGGCGGGAGGTGAACTCCGGGTGCGCCTGGGTGGCGACGAAGAATGGGTGGATGTCGCTCTCGAGCTCGACGTACTCGACCAGCCGGCCGTCCGGCGAGAGCCCGGAGCACACGAGTCCGGCAGCCTCGAGCCGGTCGCGGTAGTCGTTGCTCACCTCGTAGCGGTGGCGGTGCCGTTCGGTTGCTTCCGCGGCGTCGTAGGCCTTTGCCACCAGCGATCCGGGTCGCAGGATCGCGCGGTAGTCGCCGAGTCGCATCGTCCCGCCCATGTCGCGCTCGCCGGCGACGACGTCGCGCTGGTCGGCCATCGTCGCGATCACCGGTTCGGTGGCGTCGGGTGCGAACTCGGCCGAGTTGGCCGCCGCGATGCCGGCGCGATTGCGGGCGACCTCGATCACCATGCACTGCAGGCCGAGGCACAGCCCGAGCACCGGGATCTGGCGTTCCCGTGCGTGGCGAACGGCGCCGATCTTGCCCTCGATGCCGCGAACGCCGAAGCCGCCGGGGATCAGCACGCCGTCCACGTCGGACAACGCTCGGGCCGCGCCCTCGGGCGTGCAGCAGTCGTCGGAGGTCACCCACCGGATCTCGACCTTCGCCCGATGTGGGAAACCCCCGGCCCGCAGTGCCTCTGTTACCGACAGATATGCGTCGGGCAGGTCGACATACTTCCCGGCCAGGGCCACCTTCACCGCCTGCCTCGGATGGTGCACGCGATCGAGCAGGTCGCCCCAGACCGTCCAGTCGACGTCGTGGAAGGGCAGGTCGAGCCGGCGGACGACCTGCGCGTCGAGACCCTCGCCGTGCAGCACCTTCGGGATGTCATAGATCGACGGCGCGTCCGGCGCGGAGATCACCGCCTCGGTGTCGACGTCGCACATCAGCGAGATCTTGTACTTCACGGTGTCGGGTATGGGGCGGTCGGAGCGGCACACGAGAGCGTCCGGCTGGATGCCGATGCTGCGCAGCGCGGCGACCGAGTGCTGCGTCGGCTTGGTCTTCAGCTCACCGGACGGCGCGAGATAGGGCACCAGCGAGACGTGCAGGAAGAAGCAGTTGCCGCGGCCGACGTCGTGGCGCACCTGGCGGGCGGCCTCGAGGAACGGCAGCGACTCGATGTCGCCGACGGTGCCGCCGATCTCGGTGATGACGACGTCGACGCCGGGACCGCCCATTGCCCGGATGCGTTCCTTGATCTCGTTCGTCACGTGCGGGATCACCTGCACGGTGTCGCCGAGGTACTCCCCGCGCCGTTCCTTGGCGATCACCGACGAGTAGATCTGTCCGGTGGTGACGTTCGCGCGCCCGGCCAGCTCGACGTCGAGGAACCGCTCGTAGTGGCCGATGTCGAGATCGGTCTCGGCGCCATCGGCGGTGACGAACACCTCGCCGTGCTGGAAGGGGTTCATCGTGCCGGGGTCGACGTTCAGATATGGATCGAGCTTCTGCATCGTGACGGCGAGCCCGCGCGCGGTCAGCAGGCTGCCGAGGCTGCTCGCGGTCAGGCCCTTGCCGAGCGAGGAGGCGACTCCGCCGGTGACGAACACGTGTTTCGTTGTCCGTACGGACTGGGTCACTCGGGGCTCCCGTGGTCAGGTGTGCGCCATCGGCTGACGACGCAGGTGCGCGCGGTGGAAACAGCGCGATCCACGGGAGTTCACGCTAACACGGCGGGCGCGACCACCTCGGCGTAGACGGTCTGGACGACGGCAAGCGTGTCGGCTTCGGTCGGCCACGACGCCGCCTGCTCGCGGCCCCTAGTCGCAAGATCGGTGCGCAGCCTGTCGTCGTCGAGCACCCGGCGGACGGCGCGATCCAGCGCGTCGGCGTCGTCCGGCGGAATCAGCAGGGCGGCATCGCCCACCAGTTCGGGCAGTCCGCCGACCGCGGTGGCGACCAGCGCCCGCCCGGCCCGCAACGCCTCCTGCGCGGTCAGCGACCGGGCCTCCCACCGCGAAGGCAGCACGACGACGTCGGCTGCCGCGAGCAGGTCGACGACGTCGTCACGCCGGCCTAGCAGCCGTACCGGCCCGCCGGTGCGGGCGATCTGCGCGTCCAGCTCCGCGCGCAGCGGCCCCTCGCCGGCGATCACGACGAGCACCGGCGGCGTGGCCGCCCGCCACCGTGCTGCGGCGTTGACGAGCACGTCGAGGCCCTTCTGCGGGTGCAGCCGGGACACCACGACGACGAGTTGCGCGCAGCCGGCGCCGAGCTCGCTCCGCACGTCATCGACCGACCGGCTCGGGGCTGGCAGCGGCGGTGCGGCGACCGGCGCGAGGCGCACCGACCGCGCGCCCCGCCGGCGGGCCATGTCGGCGAGGTCGGCCGAGGTCGCGAGCGTCCGCGCCGACCTGCGCGCGACGACGCGTTCGACGGCGGCTCCCGTCAGACCGGCGGCACCCGTGGCCAGAACGCGGTTGTGCCACGTGACCACGAGCGGCGTCGGCACGCCGAGACCGGCGAGCGTCGCGACCCACCCGGCGCGCAGGCCGTGTGCATGCGCTAGGTCGGCGTCCGCGAGGACCGCTCGTAGCGCGCGGACGGAGCGGACCGCGGTGCCGCAGTGGCCACCAGCGGGTATCTCGACCGGCCGGAACCGCGCCCCGGTGCGGGTGAAGCCGAACAGCTCTTCGGTCGCCCGCGGGCCGCACACCGTGACGACGCCGCCGGCCGCCACGAGCCCGGCCGAGAGCGAGCGAACGTGCACGCCGACCCCGCCGGTGCTCGACCCGAGCACGAGCACGATCCGCAGCCCGTTACGCACGCCGCACCACGCGCCGGGCAACGTCGCGCAGCTCCCTGCCCGCCGTGGACAGCAGCACGGTGACGGCGATCAGCACCGCCACGGCTGCGGCGAGCGCACCCTCGCCGATCGCCGCGACGGCGCCGCCGCCGTCGATCGCGTCCGCGACGACCCGCCCGGCCAGCGCGCCGATCGCGCCGCCGGCAACGCCACCGACGAGCGTGCGCAGCATCCCGGCCGTGCACTCACGGCCGCGCCGCCGAGCGGCGCCGGCGACGAGCAGCCCACCGGCGAGGGTCATGCCGATACTGTTCCCCACGGCCAGCGCCACGACGCGATCGACCGCCGGCAGCGCAATCGAGAGCACGACGTCGGCCGCGATGGTCACCGCCCAGCCCGCCACGATGGCCACGGCCGGCGCGCGTGCGTCGTGCACGGCGTACAGCGCGCGGGACAGCAACGCCACCAGCCCGTAGCCGAGCAGGCCGGGCGCGAAGGCCGCAACGCCCCGACCGAGCGTCGTCACGTCGGCGTCCGCGCCCACGCCCTGCACGAGCACCCGCGCGATCGGCACCGCCGCCGCCACCAGCGCAGCGGCCGCGATCGACGTCACGGCCAGCACCGATCGGCTCGCCGCCGCCGTCGTCTGCCCGTACCGGCGCGGATCGGAGTCGGCGCTCGCCGACAGTCGCGGAAATGCCGATGTGGCAAGGGGAACGGCGAGCGTCGCCCACGGCAGAAGAAACACCGCCTGCGCGAGAGTGAACACCACCGCCGTGCCGCCCGGGGTGTCGTCGTTGGCGAGCCGCAGCGCAACCGCTATCGACAGCTGTTGCGCCGCGAGCACGGCCACACCGGCGGCCGCGAGCCGCCGCGCGCGCAGCGCCACGCCCGGCGGGAAGCGCAGCGTGGGCCGCACCCGAACGCCGGCCCGACGCAGCGGCAGCAACAGTGGCAACGACAACGCCGCGACGCCGACCGTGGTGCCTACCGAGAGCAGCAGCTCGGCGCTGCGACCGAGCTCGGTCGCGGCGGCCGCGGCACCGGCCGATGCGTGGTAGGCGAGATATGCCGCGACGACGACCACGCTGGAGAACAGCGGTGCCACCGCCGGACCGGTGAACCGCTCGTGCGCCTGCAGCGCGCCCGCGACGACGACGCCCACGCCGTAGAGGATCACCTGTGGGGCGAAGACGACGAGCAGGCGAGCGCCGAGGTCGGCGGCCCCGGTGCACCGGCTGCCGGCCAGCAGCACGGCGACCAGGGGCCGGGCCACCAACGCGATCGCGACCGCGACCGGCATCAGCACCAGCAGCGCCCACGACAGCAGCGCGGAGGTGGTCCGGTCCACGTGCACGCGGTCGCCCTCCCGGGCGGCACCGGCGAGCAGCGGCACGACCAGGCTCGCGAGCGCGCCGCCGGCCACGATCTCGTAGAGGATGTTCGGCAGCGTGTTCGCGGTCTGATAGATGCTGCCGACACAGGTGGGCCCCACGGCGCGCGCGAAGACGACTTGGCGGCCGAAGCCGGCGATCCGCGCGACCACGGTGATGACCGCGATCATCCCGGCCGTCTGCGCGACGGTACGCACCGGCGGCGTCATCGCCGCGGCTATCGAGCCAGGGTCGGCGTCAGCCGCCCCCACGAGTCCAGTGCCCGCAGGCCTGGTGTCGCCGCGATGACCGCGCTGAAGCTGACCAGCTCCGAGGCTGCCGTGAGCGCCGCCAGGACCGCGAGGACCGCGGCGTGCCGGGACGGTGGCGACCCCGCCACCAGCCGCAGGCCGAGCAGCGCGCCGAGCGCGTTGGCCCCCGCATCGCCGAGCATCGCGCGCTCGCCGAGGTCGTCCGGCAGCATCGCCGCCGCCGCCCCGACCGGCGCCGCCGCCAGCGCTCCGGCCGGCCCGCCGAGCAGCGGCAGCCCGGCGAGCAGGGTGAGCTTCCCGGCCCGGCCCGGACGCACGTCCAGCAAATTGACGGCGTTCGCGGCACCGGCGATGACGCCGCCAGCGACCAGCCTTGGCCCCGGCCCACGCACGAATGCACCGGCCACCGTGACGCCGAGCGTCGAGAGGCCAAGCGCCTTGGCCGCGCCAGCGGAGATCCGCCCGGCCCGCAGCGCCGCGACGTGACCCGCGACGCCCTTGTCGGCCCCCTGGTCCGGCCGGGCACCGGCGCGGTCGTCGTAGCCGCCGATCACCCCGGCGCCCAGTGCGGTGAGCAGCCCCGCGCACCGCTGGCCGCGGCGGCCCAGTGCCCCGGCCGTCGCGGCCGACGCCAGCGCCACCGCGGGCCCGGCGAGCAGCGACACCGGCCGGCCCCGATGGTTGCACCGCTGCCACGACACCACGCCGCCGGGCGGGAACCTCCGGGCACCGGCCCAGACCGCGCGCGTGAGTCCGGCCGAGGCCAGCACCGATACGGCGGTGCGAAGCGGGTGACTGACCCCAATCTGACTGGCCGCAGTCGGCCGCCGGGTCACTGGCCCAGCGACGGCACCGGCGAGTCTGCGCTCTTCGTGGTGCCGTAGTGACCGAGCTTGCCGCCCTTCTCCTCGCTCACGGCGAGCACCGTGCTCAGCTGCCCCGCTACGGTATTGGCATCGTCCACAGTGGACAGCGTGCCCGCGAGGTGGTCGTCGCTGCGCACCGCGCCGATCACGCCGTCCGGTCCCGCGGAGTCGGCCGTACCGGTGACGACGACGCCGAGCCCCCGCGTCCGCAGGGCCGAGGAGAGCGCGACAACCATGTGCACCTGCTGCGCCGGGTTGCTGCCGGTGGCCGCGCCGGTCGAGACGACGACGACGAAGTTGGCCGGGTCGAGCTTTCTGCTGGCCAACCGCAGCACCGACAGCGACGCGAAACCGGCGAGCACCTGCTGGCGCTCGGTCTGGGTTGGATCGGGCTCGCCCTGCTTGGTGGTGAGCACGTCGGCGAGCAGCGATCCGGCGAGGGCGCCGGAGTCGGCCGTCGCGGGGAGGTTGAAGCCCGCCGGCACCACACCGCTGGTCGCGAAGTCCTTCAGATCCGCCGACCGCCGCGGGTCGAGGTAGTCGGAGGTGAGATCGACCGTGCCGGTGACGACGGCGCCGGCGCCGTGCAGCAGCTTGGACACCCCGCCGACGACGCCACTGCTCGCCCCGGGCGCGACGACGACGAGCACCTTCGTGTTTGTCAGCCGCCCCGCGACGACGGCAGGTGCGATGCTGCTCGCGAACTGGTCGCTGCTCGCGAGCTGTCCCGTGAGCTGCCGGTTGGCCGCCTCGAGGCCCTGCTTGTCGTTCTTCAGCCCGTGTACCTGGCTGCGCAGATCTGAGAGCACCGCGCCGTTGAGCTGTGTCGTGCCGACGATGATGCCGAGCGCGAGCGCCAGGAACACCGAGATCAGCGAGACGACGTGATAACGGAAATTGATCATGTGAACAGCCCTTGCAGCCAGAAGACGAAGCTGTGCCACCGGTCCTCTAGCAGATCGAGGTAGGTGCGGCCCGCGTCGGAGACGGCCAGCGCCGCGCCCATAGCGATCAGCGCCGCGAGCACGAGCAGCAGCAGGACGGGCGCGGAGATCCGGCTCCGGTACAGCCTGCTGACCCCCTTGGCGTCGACGAGCTTGCCGCCGACACGCAGCTGGGTGAGGAAGGTGGAGGCCATTCCACCGCGACCCTTGTCCAGGAACTCGGTCAGGGTCCAGTGAGTGCCGACCGTGACGATCAGCTCCGCGCCCTTCTCGTCGGCGAGCAACAGCGCGACGTCCTCGCTGGTCCCGGCCGCGGGGAAGGTCACCGCCTCGATGCCGAGGTCCTGTACCCGTTCCAGACCCGGCGCCCGGCCGTTTGGGTACGCGTGGACGACGACCTCGGCTCCGCAGCGCAGCATGTCATCGCTCACCGAGTCCATGTCGCCGACGATCAGGTCCGGCCGGTGGCCGGCCTCGCGCAACGCGTCCGCGCCGCCGTCGACGCCGATCAGGACCGGCCGGTACTCGCGGATGTAGGGCCGCAGGGCGGCCAGATCGTCCTTGTAGTCATAGCCACGGACCACGACCAGCACGTGCCGGCCGTCGAGCTTGGTGGTGATGTCCGGGACTCCGACGCCGTCGAGCAGCAGCGCGCGCTCGCGCTTCATGAACTCCATCGTGTTGGCGGCGAACGCCTCGAGCTGGCTCGACAGCCCGGCCTTGGCCGCCACCATCGCGATCGCGATCGTGTCCATGTCCTGCGGGGTGCCGGTGGCGATCTCGTCCTCGCCGGCGTAGAGCGTGTCCTCGTCGACCCGGACCATGGTGCCTTCCCTGACGGCGCCGAACACGTCGGGTCCGACGTCGTCGAGCAGCGGGATGCCGGCGGCCACCAGGATCTCCGGGCCGAGGTTGGGGTAGCGCCCGGAGATGCTCGGCGAGGCGTTGACAACGGCCCCCACCCGCGCGGCCACCAGCGCGTCGGCACTCACCCGGTCCAGGTCGACGTGGTCGATGATCGCGACGTCGCCGGCGTGCAGCCGCCCGGTCAGCGCCTTGGTACGACGATCCAGGCGCGCTACTCCGGCGACACCGGGGAGGGCTCCCGACGAGCGCCCGCGCCGCAGCGTCGCCAGCCTCATGCGCCCGATCCTGCCATCGGCGCTCTGGGTTCTTCGGTACGCCACGCCCGCCCCCCCGCCGCCGATGCGGGTGAGCATACGTGCCCCTAGGGGGGCGCTGAGTGGCGCCGACTCTGCTTGTCCCGGGCCGCTGCGGACAGCAACTCCTCGGCGTGCGCCTGGCCCAGTTCACTGTCGGCCAGCCCGGCCAGCATTCGGGCGAGCTCCCGGGCGCGTGCCGCTCCCTCGACCGCGGCGACCCCGCTGCGGCCGACCGCTCCGGTGGCGTCCTTGGTCACGACCAGATGGCGGTCGGCGTAGGCCGCGACCTGCGGCAGGTGAGTGACGACGACGACCTGGTGGTCGCGGGCGAGCCTGGCGAGCCGTCGTCCGACCTCGGTTGCCGCGGCGCCGCCGACACCGGCATCGACCTCGTCGAAGACCATCGTCGGCACCGGGTCGGCGCCGGCCAGCACGACCTCGAGGGCGAGCATCACCCGGGACAGCTCGCCGCCGGACGCGCCACGTTCCACCGGCCGCGCGGGAGCGCCGCGGTGCGCGACGAGCAGGAAGTCGACGTCGTCGCCCCCGTCGCGGGTCAGGGTCCTGGGCGTGCCGTCGACGTCGAGCACCGGTGCGCCCTCGGTCGCGGCTCGCGGGTGTACGTCGATCCGCGCCAGCGCGTCGGGCATCGCGACGGCGGCGAGCTCCGCGGTGACGGCGGTGCCGAGCCGGGACGCGGCGTCGGCCCGCCCGCGCGAGAGGGCGCCTGCCGCTGCCGCCGTCGCCTCGGCCGCGGCGTCCCGATCCGCGCGCAAACGATCCAGGGTGGCGCCACTGGGGTCGAGCAGCGCGAGGCGGTCCCGCGCATCGGCGACCCAGGCCAGCACGTCGTCGACAGTCGCGCCGTAGGTGCGGGTCAGCGACCGCAGCGCGGCCCGGCGCGCTTCGACGACGGCGAGCCGCGCCGGGTCGGCATCGAGGCCGTCGAGGTAGCGGCGCAGTTCTCCGACGGCGTCGCCGATCAGCACGCCTGCCTCGGCGATCGTGGTGGCGATCACCCGCAGCGCCGGGTCGTCGGCCGCGGCGAGCGCGCGGGCGGCGATGCCGATCAGGCCGCCGGCATCAGCGGCGTCGACGGCGGCGGCCGGATCGCCCGCGAGTGCGTCTCGCGAGGACTGCGCCGCCAGGCGCAGCGCGTCGACGTTGCCCAGCCGGTGGGCCTCGGCGGCGAGTGCCTCGTCCTCGCCCGGCTGCGGGTCGACCTGCCCGATATCGACGAGACCACGCTGCAGCAGCTCGGCCTCATCCCGGCGCCGTGCTGCGCTCGCGGCGATGTCGGCGCACCGCGCGGCGAGCTCGCGCCAGCCGTCGTAGCGGGCCCGGTACTCATCGAGCGCGGGGGCAAGGGCGCCGTAGCGATCCAGCGCCGCACGGCGGGCCGCGGGCCGGAGCAGGCTCAGCGCATCGGCCTGCCCGTGCAGGGTCGCCCAGGTCTCGCCCAGCTCCCCCAGCGTGCCCGCCGGGACGCCGAGGCCGCCGAGGTGGGCCCGCGACCGGCCGCCTGCCAGCACGGTCCGGCCGATCAGCAGCTCGCCATCGTGGTCGAGCGCCGCACCGGCTTCAGCCGCGCGGACCACCGCCGGATGATCGGCACCTAGTCGGATCCGTGCCTCCACGACGGCCTGCGCGGCGCCGCCACGCACCAGCCCGGCATCGGCGCGCCCGCCCAGCAGCAACCCCAACGAGGACACGACCATGGTCTTGCCGGCCCCGGTCTCGCCGGTGACGACGGTCAGGCCGGGCGCGAGGTCGATCGTCACGTCGTCGATGACACCGAGGTCACGGATCCGCAGCTCGGCGAGCATGACCGACCGTCCGCTCTGCTCAGCGTCGCGATTCACGGAAGCCGCGCACCGGGAGCGCGAACTTCGCGGCGAGACGATCGGTGAAGGGCCTGGCGGCCACCCGCACGATCCGCACCGGTTGCGTGCCGCGCTGCACGCGGACGACGCCGCCGTGCGGCACCGTGACCGTGCGCCGGCCGTCGCAGCAGAGGACGGCGTCGTGACCGTCGTCGGCGAGTCGGATCGTGACGACGGAGTCCGGCGCGGCGAGCAGCGGCCGGGCGAACAGCGCGTGCGCGTTGTTCGGGACCACCAGCAGGGCATCGACGGTCGGCCACACGACCGGCCCGCCTGCGGAGAACGCGTACGCCGTCGAACCGGTCGGGGTCGAGCAGAGCACGCCGTCACAGCCGAAGCTGGTGAGCGGGTCGCCGTCGACCTCGATCGCCACCTCGAGCACGCGCTCCCGGGCGAACTTCTCCACCGAAGCCTCGTTCAGTGCCCATGCCGCCACCGGTTCTGCGGACGCAATCTCGATGCTCACGTCCAGCGTCATCCGGGAATCGACGTCGTAGTCGTGGGCCACCACCCGCGCGATGGTCTCCGGCAGCGCGGCGGGCTCGATCTCGGCCAGGAACCCGACCCGGCCCAGGTTCACCCCGAGCAGCGGCGCACCGATCGGTCGCGCCAGTTCGGCAGCGCGCAGGAAGGTGCCGTCGCCGCCGAGTGCAAGGACGATCTCGGCGCCGGCCACGCCGGCCAGGTCGTCCAGCACGGGCGGGCCCGCACTCGGCACGTCCGTGACCTGCACGCAGCGATCGCCGAGGTCGCTCAAGTCGCCGGCCTGCTCCTCGAGTACCCGCACGCCGAACCCAGCGGCGGCGAGCTGGTCGGCGACGACGGTCGTGAGGGTGACGATGTCGGGCCGGCTGGTGTGTGCAACGAGCAGGGCCAGCCGGGGGCGGGCGGGCGCCTTGCTCACCGTGCGGTCTCCGGTCCGGGGGATGGCCGGGCGCCGCTGCCGGTCGGCACGAATGCGCTCACCACGGCCGTCACCGATCCGGCGTCGAGCTCCGGCGCGTCCCGGCGCAGCCACAGGAAGTACTCGTGGTTGCCGGCCGGACCCGGCAGCGGGCTGTGCGCGACGCCGGCGACGCCGTAACCCAGCTCGGCGGCCGTTCGGGCGACGTCGGCGATCGCCTGTACGCGTAGCCGCGGATCGCGCACCACGCCGCCAGCGCCGACCTTGCCGCGCCCAACCTCGAACTGCGGCTTGACCATCGGCAGCAGGTCGGCGCTCGGGCGCGCGCACGCTGTAAGCGCGGGCAGCACCAGCCGCAGCGAGATGAACGAGAGGTCGGCCACGACGAGGTCGACGACGCCGCCGATCGCGTCCGGTCCCAGCGCGCGGACGTTGGTGCGATCGTGCACGTGCACCCGCGCGTCCGTGCGCAGCGACCACGCCAGCTGGCCGTAGCCGACGTCGACCGCGACCACCTCGCGGGCACCCCGCCGGAGCAGCACGTCGGTGAAGCCGCCGGTGGACGCGCCGGCGTCAAGGCAGCGCCGGCCGCTGACCGTGATGCCCGGCAGTTCCTCCAGCGCACCGGCGAGCTTGTGGCCACCGCGCGATGCGTAACCCGGTCCGGCGTCAGCGTCAGCTACGACGACCGGTGCCGCCGCCTCGACCGCCGTCGCCGCTTTCGTCGCCAGCTGCCCGGCGACGCTGACCCGGCCGGCGCTGACCAGGGTGCCGGCGTGCTCTCGGGAACGCGCCAGCCCACGACGCACGAGTTCGGCGTCGAGCCGGCGGCGAACGGCCACGCTAGGCGGGATCGGTCGGCTCGGTGTCGACGGCGGCCAGCACGTCCCTCAGTTCCCGGAGCAACCCCTCGTAGAGCGCTGGGTGGGCGCCGACGTCGACGTCGTCGAGGTCGGCGAGCCGGGCGCGCGCGGCGGCCACCGGCGCCAGCGCGGGGTCGGCCAGCGGTTCGTCGGCCACCGGCGTACCGCCGCCGGTCGGTGCGGGTTCGATCATGCGGTGCCTCCGTCGGCGCCGCGAGCCTGCCCGCGGGTGCT
Source organism: Pseudonocardiales bacterium (assembly GCA_003244255.1). Classification (GTDB taxonomy): domain Bacteria; phylum Actinomycetota; class Actinomycetes; order Mycobacteriales; family QHCD01; genus QHCD01. The sequence continues at coordinate 33,503 of QHCD01000056.1, forward strand.
GCGACTCGATGTCCGGCGGGTCGCCGCTGCGGGCGCCTTCCTCGGCGGTGTGGCCTTCCTCGGCGGTGTGGCCTTCCTCGGCGGTGTGGCCCGCTTCGACGGTGTGGCCTGCTTCGACGGTGTGGCCTGCTTCGACGGTGTGGCCTGCTTCGACGCGGCGCGCTTGGTGGCTCGTTTCGCCGGTCGCGTCGAGCCCGCGGCCGCGGGTGCCGCCGCGCCGGCGGCAGCCGTGCTGGGACCCGACCTCGCCTCTGAGCGTAGGCCAGCCGACGACCGCGGGGCCGGTGCCGAGCCCACCAGCACCTCCACCTCGCGCAGCCTGGCCACGGCCGCGGCGAACTCGGCGCGGGTGACCAGTCCGAGGCGGTGCACCGCCCGTTCGAGTTCGTGGCCGATCAGCCGGGCGAGCGTGTCCCGGTTCGCGCGCGACGTCGTCGCCAGGTCCTCGGCCACGCCAGTGACCTGCCGGGCGGTCTGGCCGACCGCGGCCGTTGGCCTGTCGGCTGCGCCGACCTGCGCCAGCACGGCCTTCGCGGCGTCCCTCGCGCGCTGGCGGGAGACGTCCATCAGACCGCTGGCGAGCCGAAGATAGTCCGAAACGGCGTCGGACGCCGTTGCGGTGCCGGTCCGACTCCTTCCGGCTTGCGTGCCCTCAGACTTCGACGTCATTCCGGCTCCCTTCTGGCCCAGTTCGGCCTGCTCCGGCCACCCGCTCACGCTACCGCTCGGTGCCGCCGTGCCGGCCACACCACCCGGGCGCCGGTCGTGCACATACGCCCGCGTACGCAACGGCATCCGGCCAACGCGCGCCGCTGCGGTAGCGTCGCGCGAACAGGTCCGACCGATGATCGCGAACGTCAGGACGGAGGCAGCGTGGCGAGCGCGCAGGAGTGCGAAGCGGCGCTGCGTACCGTCGCCGACCGGCTGGCACGAGCCGGATCGGGCCTTCGCAACCGCGTCGGTGAGAACAGCGTGGCGACGCGGATCACCGACCTCGAGCTGACCTTCCGGGCCAGCTTGCGCGACGGCGGCCTGCACGACATCACCGAGCTGCCGGCCGATGCACCGGTGCCGCGTCGTGGCGACCAGGACAGTTTCGGCCGCGTCGACGCGGTTCTGTCGATGGCGAGCGACGACCTGATCGCGATGGTCGATGGCCGCATGAGCATGCTCGGCGCGTGGACGTCGGGCCGCGTCCGCATCGACGCCAACATGCTCGACCTGATGCGCATCCGCGGGTTCTTCTAGGAGGGCGCTGGTCAGCTCCTCAGCTGGAGCGATTCGGTCGCCGCCGTCGCGTCGTCGCCGCTGGCCCGTACCCGCACCCCGCCGCGCCCATCGGCCGAGCCGGTGGTCCAGCTGGCGGCACAGAGCACGCGCAGCGCGTCCAGCCGATCCGGCTGGGCAGCAGTGCCGTGCCAGCTGAGGGTGAGCGCGTCGTCTTCTTCGGCGGCGAACCATCCGCAGAGCCGCCAGCCGCCGTCTCGCCGGTCCGGATGCCGGTGCGCGTGGAGCAGGCCGGAGACGTTCTCGGCGAGGTAGGTCGGCCGGTGCCCGGCGTCGGCTGCCAGGAGCTCGCTCGGCGTGGTCACGCCGCTGAGCACCAGCAGGCTGGGGCAGCCAGCCCGCGCCGCCCCCTCGATGTCGGTGTCCAGCCGATCACCGACGACGATCGGGCGCCGGGCCCCGCTGCGCCGCACCGACTCCTGATGCAGCGCCGGCTCCGGCTTGCCGGTGACGACCGGCGGCGTTCCGGTGGCGGTCCGCACGACCTGCACGAGGGCGCCGTTGCCGGGCAGGATGCCGCGGGCGGAGGGGATGGTGAGGTCCCCGTTCGTCACGATCCAGACGGCGCCGGCCCGGACCGCGACGGTCGCCTCGGCCAGGTCGCGGTACCCGACGGACGGGTGGTAGCCCTGGATGACGCCGGCCGGGTGGTCGTCGGCGCTGTGCACTGGCGTCAGGCCGAAGGCCTCCACCTCGTCGCGCAGCGCGTCCCCGCCGACGATCAGCACGGCGGCCCCGCGCGGGATTCGCTCGGCGAGCACCCGCGCGCCGGCCTGCGCAGCGGTGACGACGTCGGCCGCAACGGCGTCGACGCCGACGCTACCGAGCAGCTTCGCGACGTCGGCCGGGCTGCGCGAGGCGTTGTTCGTGACGAAGGTGACCCGCATCCCGCGACGGCGCACCGCAGTGATCGCATCGGCCACGCCCGGCACCGGATCGGTGCCGACGTACACGACGCCGTCGAGGTCGAGGAGCGCCACGTCGAAGCGCTCCACCAGCGGCCGCGCTGCCCCGTTCGCCCCATTCACCCCGTCGTCACCAGATCGCGGGTCCGCCGACGCGTCCTGACTGCTCCCGTTTGATTCCTCCGGAGTCATGTCCGCTGGTCGTGCAGGACGGCCCGGGCACCGCGCAGCGCCGTGGAGTAATGCGTGATGTCCGGCCGCATCGCCGCCGCCAGGGCGAGGTGCTGCACCGCGCCGGTGATGTCGCCCGTCTTCGCGGCTGCGAGGCCAAGCCCGAACTGGGCGTAGTCATCGGCGGGGTCGACGGACACGATCCACTCGAAGCTCACCACCGCGTCGGGGTACATGCCGGCGTCGAACTGCGCGCGGGCGAGCGCTTCGCGCACACTGCGCGAGCGCGGTTCGGCCTCGACGGCGTGGGTGATCAAGGCGACGGCCGCCTCGGGGTTGCCGCTCTCGAGCAGCTCGACGCCGCGGATGTACCAGTCGTATACCTCGCCGACCGGTGTGACATCGGGCGGTGGTGGAGGGAGATCCTCGTACGGCCGGGCCGCGGCCCCCGGATCGTCGTCGTCGTGGCGGTACACCACCTACGGTCCCTCCTCCCGCCCGGACGGCGGCACCGGGTAGATCGGTACCTCCGCCGAGCACCTACGATGCGGCCATGAACCCTCGTCCTCGCGGCGCTGCTCACGAGTGTGCCCGTGCCCGATGACCACCGCGGACCATCCCGCGACCGGGCTCTCGATCGAGCCGTTCCGTGCGTTGCGGTTCACCGCATCCGGTGATGGCCTCGCGCGGCGACTCTCACCGCCGTACGACGTCATCGACGCGGCCGGGGTCGCTGACCTGGAGCGGGCCGACCCGTACAACGTCGTTCGGCTGATTCTCCCACGCGACGACGCTCCAGCGGCGCAGGACCGCTACCAGCGGGCCGCCACGACGCTTGCCGCCTGGCGCGACGCCGGTGTCCTGGCGCAGGACGACGCGGCTGGCCTGTACGTCTACGAGATGTCCTATCGCGGCCACGACGCCGATCTGCGCACGCGGGGACTGCTCGCGGCCGTCGAGCTGAGCCCACCGGACGCGGGCGTCATCCTGCCGCATGAGAACACGATGGCCGGCCCGGTGGCCGACCGGCTCGCGCTGACGCAGGCAACCGAGGCGAACCTGGAGGCCATCTACCTGGTGTACGACGGCGGCGGTTCCACCGCAGCGATGGTGGCCGGCGTCGTCGCCGCAGCTCCCATCGCGGAGGCGACCACCGCCGACGGCGTCACGCACCGGCTGTGGGCGCTAACCGACCACGAAGCCGTCGCCGTCGTCCGCGCCGACCTGTCGACCCGGCGCGCCGTGATTGCCGATGGGCACCACCGGTACGCGACCTACCTGCGCTACCAGGCGTACCGCCGGGACCGCGGCGACGGCTCGGGACCGTGGGACCGTGGGCTCGCCTTCCTGGTCGACGCGCGCACCGCCGAACCGCAGGTCGAGGCCATCCACCGGGTGATCGCGAGCCTGCCGCTGGCGACGGCGGTCGCCCGTGCCCGGGACGGCTTCTCCGTCACGGCGGTCGATGGCCCGTCGGACGCGGCACTGGATCGGCTCCGATCTGCCGGCCAGGACGGGACGGCGTTCCTGCTGACCGACGGTGCGCAGTGGTATCTCGTGCACGCGCCGGATCCGCGCGAGCTCGAGGCCGCCGTGCCGTCGGATCACGCCGAAGCCTGGCGCGGCCTGGATGTCACGGTTGCCCACCGCCTGCTGATCGGCCGGCTGTGGGGCCTTCGAGACACCGAGGACGTCGTCGACTTCGAGCACGACCCGCCCGTAGCCGTCGCCCGGGCCGCGGCTGCCGGCGGCACCGCGCTGCTGCTCAATCCGACGCCGGTCGCCGATGTCGCGGCGGTGGCCACGGCCGGCGAACGGATGCCGCGCAAGTCGACCCTTTTCACACCCAAGCCCGCAACGGGGCTGGTGATCCGCCCGCTGCGCTGACCCGCCTGCTCCCCCCCGATCGATTCCGGCTGTCGGCTCGGAACTTGTGCGCGGTGACGACGTCAACCTCGTAGCGACTGGCCGGCCCGGTGGCGGACCGCCAGAAGCGACGTCGCAGCGCGCCGTAGAGCTCGATGACGTCGCCCGGTTCCCAGCGCTGACTCTGCCGGCGCACCCGAGACGACCAGGCCCGGCAATCGATCGTGTCCACTCCGGCCGTGCCGTGCGCCACGGTGCGGGTGGCGGGCGGGCGGGCGACGATCAGCCGCCAGGTCGCGAGCAGATCACCGCTGGGTAGCGGACGCTCGACGACCGCCGCTGCCAGCCGCCCGACCAGCACCACCTCGTTTCGATACGGGACCACCTCATCCGGTGGTTGGCTGCGGACCCTGCTCGTCGGCGCTGTCATCGCGTCCCCCTCTGGCTGCGGTCGTCGGTTGTGCCTACGACCACGGTCGCGTTCGGGGGTGTCCGAATCGCGCCCGCCGCGGCTGGGTGTGGATGACCTCGCTGGTTGTGGACGTCGTCGGCACGGCGACCGGAACTGTGCTACGGCCGCGCGTCGTCGCGGACCGGACGGGCGCCGGCCGGCTCGACGGTCGTCGGTTCACCGCCTGCCCGCCCAGCCAGTTCCGTGTATCGGGCCCAGGCGTCGCTACTGTCCTCGTCATCGACTCGGGCCGCGGCCAGGAACCAGTCCTTCGCCTCGTCGGCCCGGCCAGCTGCCGCAAGGGTGTCCGCGTAGGCGTACCAGAGCCGCGGTGTCCATTCCTCGATCACGTCGTCGCGCACGCCGGCAGCGTGCAGCGCGGCGAGCGCGGCATCGTACTGGCCGAGATCGCGACGGGCGCCGGCCTCCACGATCGCGAGCTCGATCCGCCACGGCGCTCCGACGGCCCTCGCCTGCGCAGACCGGGCAACGTCGACGGCACGCTGCGGCCGACCGAGCGCGCGTTCACAATCCGCTATGACGTGGCACAGCGAAGGGTCTCCGGACATACGCAGGGCAGCCCTGCACTCGCGCAGTGCCTCAGTCCATTCGCCAGCCAGGTATGCCGCGATTCCGACCGCCTCTCGGACCGCCGCGATCCGGGAGCCGGCGCGCCGCGCCGCCCTGGCATGCTCCAGTGCGGCCGCTGGATCCCCGTCCAGCAGCGCACCGGCCGCCGCCAGATGGCGCGCGACTCGCTCCGCCGCCGGGCGAGCGAGCCCTCGCAACTCGCGGCGGACCTCGGGGTCCAGGTCGGCGAAACCGGGCGCAGGCGCCTCCGGCGGGGTCCTCCCGCGCGAGGCCTGCGCTGACGTGGGGTCGGCGCCCCAGGGCGCGTCATGGCTGGCGCTCTGGGGGCGCTGCTGCGTGTCGGTCCCGTTAGTCGCGCCGCCGCGGTCACCCTCGCGGGTGCGACCGGATCTGCCCCTTGCCGACGGCAGAGCGCCGCGCGCCGACGATGGGGACCGGGTGCCAGAACGATCCGCCCGGTCGACCGATGCGGTCGGTCGCTCGCTGGGTCGGCGGTCACGATCGGTCCGAGCGCCCGATCTCCCGCCGGGCGTGGCGGATCCGTTCTCCGAACCAACCTGGCGGTGCCGGCCGGTCGCCGCGCGCGCAGCCGGTTGGCCACGGCCGGTCGACGATCCTGTGCGCGCTGCCGGTCTGCCGCCGCCGGCGCGCGTCCCGCTGCGAGTTGCTGACTTGCCACGACGGACGGGCGACGTAGTTCGAGTCGCCGGCTGGCCGCGACCATCGACAGCTGCGGAGCTCGCGGCCGGTTCGCCGGGCGTCCGGTCGTCGCGGCCGGTCGGGCCGCTTCCAGGGGCGGAACGGGGTCGCGTCTGTGCCGGGCGTCCGGGCGCGCTGGGTGCCGCGCCAGAGCGCCGGCTACCACGAGGATGATCGCCAGCTCCGATGTCGGTCGGTGATACGGCTCGCCGTTGGCCTCGAGACACCGCGCCACCCCGAGACACCGCGCCACCCCGAGACGAGGGGTCGGGTGCCCGGCCGCGGCGCGCCTTCGACTCGTGGTGGGTGTCCCGCTCATTCCGTGCCATGGCCCTCCTCCCCTGGCGGTTCCGGACAGCACGATGGGGGCCACATCAGTGACCCCCATCGGGTGAGTTGTGCCCGGCGGCGTCCTACTCTCCCACGCGGTCCCCCACGCAGTACCATCGGCGCAGAAGGGCTTAGCTTCCGGGTTCGGAATGGGACCGGGCGTTTCCCCTTCGCTATGACCGCCGAAACTCTATAGAGATATGGCCGAACAATTCGACCGCACCTCGGGAACCGCACAGTGGACGCGAGCAATCTTTGTGGTCAAGTCCTCGGCCTATTAGTACCGGTCAGCTCCATGCGTTGCCGCACTTCCACATCCGGCCTATCAACCCGATCGTCTGGTCGGGGGCCTTACTCCATAACGGATGGGAGACCTCATCTTGAAGCAGGCTTCCCGCTT
>QHCD01000057.1 GCA_003244255.1 Pseudonocardiales bacterium
AACCCGGCAATCCCGGGATAACCCACCGTCTACAGAACCCGGGGCGGTTCAAAACTCGGCTCAAACGGCAAAACCCCAGCGACCCAGGGTCGCTAGGGAGCCTGATCGAATACCGCGGCGCCGGTCTGCGCGTCGAACGGCACCGAGTCGTGCTGGTGGGTGATGATCCATCGGCCGGCCGCATTCTGCAGGCACATGGTCGCCCGCACCCACATGTCGACCTCCGTGCCGGTCGTCAGCCGGCCGGAGACGCGGTAGAGGTAATAGCAGAATCCGGTGTCCTCGCCGGCCGCGATCGTGAGGTCACGAATCTCTACCGACGGCGCGCCCTCGACGTAACCGCCCAGCCACGCTTCAACACGCTCCCGTGCCGAGCTCGCGCCGACGTGACGCAGCGGCGGCAGCGCGTCGTAGAAGACGGTGTCGGTGGCGTAGGCGGTCATCACACCGTCGACGTCCTTGGCCCTGATCGCCTCGGCGCGAGCGTCCAGCAGCTGCCGGATCTGGGTTTCGGAACTGGTCTTCATGGGCCCGCGCGGGCGGTCAGCTGGCGTATCGCTGCGCGGAGCGGGCCTTGGCCTTCGTCGCCTCAACCTCGCGGTCCTTCGACGGCGCCGTCGTCACCAGCCGGTGCAGCAGCTGCTCGGAGATCTCGCTGATGGCGGCGACCGCGTGGTCGAAGGCCTCCTCGTTGGCCTGCGACGGCTTGGTGAAGCCGCTGATCTTCCGCACGTACTGCAGCGCGGCGTCATGGCACTCGTTCGACGTGGCCGGCGGCTCGAAGTTGAACAACGGACGAATGTTTCTGCACATGGCCGGGAGCCTACCCGGCCGGCCGCCCGCCGATCACGACGCGGACCAGGCCGGATCGCGACCGGCGACGCCGACCAGCCGGTCGAGCAGCGGGGCACCTGCCGGCACCTCGACCACGGCGGCGAACGACTTGTCAGCACCGCGGGCCGAATCGGGAATCATGCCGGGCGCGAAGTCGAGGGCGGCCTGTACGGCGTCGTCGGCAGGCGTCCACGACCCGCCCGTCGCGGTCGCGAGATCCCAGCCGTGCACGACGTATTCGAACAGGATCATCGAGAGCGCCATCTCGCCGGGCACCGAGCTCTCGCCCAGATGCAGCGGACGGTCGGCAGCTCCTCTTCCTACCGCATCGGCGATGCGGGCCGCGGCGTCGCGCATCTGCGCCGCGTTCTCGGCGGTCGTCGGCGTCACGGCCGACGGTTGGGCCGGTGCTCGGCCGTCGTCATCGCTGAGACCGGTGGCGAAGGTCTCCAACCAGCCGACGATGTGATCGCGCAGCGCCGCGACGTCGTAGTCGCGGCACGGTGTCGGCTTCGTCAGCTGCTCCTCGGAGATCGTTCCCACCATCGTCGACAGGTCGTCGAGCACCCGCCCCAGCATGTCCGTTGTGGAGTTTGTCGTCATGCGCCCGAACGTAGAACGACGGCTAGGGCGCGGCTTGAACATTCGCGACAACTACCCTGCCGGCATGCAGCGCAAGCCACTGCCGGTCGAGCTGGACAGCCGTGGCATCCTCGATCCGCGGCTGCTCGCCCAGAGGATCACGCTGACCCGCTACCCGGTCGGCGAGCAGCTGGCCGGCCTGCTGGATCGGTACTGGGCGGTGGAGTGGGACCTCCCGCCCGGAGCGACCCACACCCAGCCGGTGCTGACCCACCCGTGCGGCAACCTCAGCGTCGGTCACGGCGAGCCGGACGGCGCGGGTGCTCCCGGGCCGATAGAGGCGCGGCTGCACGGTGTGTACCGCGGGCTGTCCCGGCGGACGCTTGCCGGCCGCGGCTGGACGGTCGCGGCGATGACGACGCCGGGTGGTCTTGGCGCGCTCACGACCCGGCCCGCATCGACGTACACCGACAAGAGCGTTCCGCTCGGGCTGCTCGCGACGCTCGACGAGGCCGCCCTGGTCGCCGACCTGCAGGAACGGCCCGACCAGCCCGGCCGGGTAGAGGCGTTTGCGCGCGCGATCGAATCCGCGGTCCGCGCCGTCGATCCAGATCGGCTGCGAACGGCCCGTGAGGTCGCCGAGGTGACCAAGCTCGCCGAGACCGACCGACCGCTGCGACGGGCCGGCGATCTGGCCCGGGCGGCGGCCGTCAGCGTGCGCACCCTGCAGCGCTTGTTCGCCGACTACGTCGGAGTGTCGCCGACCTGGGTGCTGCGCCGGTACCGGCTGATCGACGTCGCCGAGCAGGTGCGCGGCGGCCAGCGGGTGTCGTGGGCCGACGTCGCTGCCGGGCTCGGCTATGCCGACCAGGCGCACCTGACCCGCGACTTCCGGGCCGCGACCGGCCGCACACCGAGCGAATACGCCGCCGCCCAGCGCTGAAATGCTTGATCAGCCCTGCTTGATCAGCCCACTCGATCAGCGCCCGCACGGGCAGCGACGCATGGCAGAGTGACCGCGTGGCAGCCACCGGGGAGGCGGATACAGGCCGGATCGGCCGGTACCTGATCAACCGGAACTACGCGCGGCTGTGGTCGGGCCAGGCGGTGTCGACCGTCGGCGATTTCGTCTTCGACACGACCCTCGTCCTGTGGGTCGCGACCGACCTCGGCCGCGGCAAGTCGTGGGCGCCGGCGGCGGTGAGCGGCATCCTGCTGTTCGCCGTCGCGTCGTACGTCCTGGTCGGCCCACTGGCCGGTGTGTTCGTCGACCGGTGGGACCGCAAGCGCACGATGCTCACCACCGAACTGATCCGGTTCGCCGTCGTCGGCGGCCTGGCCGCGCTGTCGTTCGTGCCGACCCACGACATCCCGATTGCCGGGTGGCTCGTCGTGCTGTACGCCGTCGTATTCGTCGTGAACTCAAGTGACCAGTTCTTCTCGCCGGCGCGATTCGCCGTGCTCGGCCAGGTGGTATCCGGTGACACCGATCGCGCCCGGGCCGCCGGTATCGGCCAGGCCACCAACGCCAGTGCCGGCATCATCGGCCCGCCGCTCGCCGCGCCATTGCTGTTCACCGCCGGCCTGCAGTGGGCGCTGATCATCAACGCGGCGTCGTTCGTCTTCTCCTACGTCGTCATCCGCCGCATCGAGCTGACGCCCGTCGACGAGCCGGCCGGCTCGGGGCGCCCGAACACCCGACGCGAGTTCGTCGCCGGCCTGCGACTGTTCGCCGGGAGTCGTTACCTGATCGCCCTTGTCGCGGTCGCGATCATCGCCGCGGCGGGTGCCGGCTCGTTGAACGCCCTCGACGTCTTCTTCGTCACCGACAATCTGCACGTGCGTGCCAGCCTGTACGGCTTCCTGGGAACGGCATTCGGCGTCGGCACCATCGTCGGTGGCCTCGCCGCCTCCCGCATCGTCACCCGACTCGGACCGCGAACGACGGCGTGGCTCTCTCTGATCATCGCCGGCATCCTGGTCGTCGGATATTCGCGGCAATCCATTTTCGGCGCCGGCATCGTGCTGACCGTCGCATTTGCGATACCGGTCGCGGTGCTCAACGCGTCGCTACCACCGATGATCTTCAATGCCGTACCGGGCGCCTACCTCGGGCGAGTGCTCGCGCTGTTCAATCCCGCCACCCAGCTCAGCTCGATGCTGTCGATCGTCGTCGCCGGTTGGCTGGCGAGCTCGGCGCTGCACAATTTGCACGCCGACGTCCTGGGCCTGCACATCGGCCGGATCGACACCATCTTCTCCGCCGCTGGCGTGTTCATCATCCTGGCCGGCATCTACGCCTTTATCGCCCTGCCGCACGACACCGATCGTGCCCCGGCAGCCGCATCGGGCCGGCGCGTCAGCCGGTGAAGGTCGTGTACAACAGCACGGCGTTGAGCCCGACGATCATCGCCGGGATCAGGCTCGCCACCGCCGTCGTCAGCGAAAGCGCGGACAGTCCTCGCGGAGCCGGGCGATAGTCAGGCGCGCGGCCGCTCCGCAGGTCAGCGCGTGTACACGTCCGGGCCGGACGACGGTGCGGTATTCAGCCGCACCCGGACGACGACCGGGGCCGATCCGTCCGCCGTCACCTGCACGTTGAATACGTCCTTCAGCGGCCTGAGAACGATTGCGGCCGCGCGATGGTCACCCGCCGGCGCCGCTTTGACCACCACCGCCGCCGACGGTGGGCTGATCGAGTAGTCGGCACCCTTGTCGCAGCCGTCGACGAGCCGCAGGTAGATGTAGCCATTGACGCTGCCCGCCGTCAACCGGCTCACCGAGGCCGCATCGAACAGGCTTGCGCCTTCCGCGCCCGCCGACAGGGTGGTGCCACACACGACGGTCGGCGGTGCGCCTGAGGAAGTCTGTGCCGATCTGCAGCCACCGGCTCCGGTCACCGCTACGGCGAGCGCAGCCAACCTGCGGACCTGAGGCCGAACGAGTCGCACGCACACTCGTGTTGACCGCCTTGGACCGCCGATTGGTTGCCGCCGAGATGCCGCGAGATCCGGATCTACCACCGTCTTGGCTCACCAGAGCGGTGGTAAATCCGGATCTCGGCGGATCGGGGCGCTGCGGCGGCGGCCGGCGCGTCAGCCGGCGAAGGTCGTGTACAGCAGCATCACGTTGAGTCCGACGACGACGGCGGTGACCAGGCTCGCCACCGCCGTCGTCAGCCCTCGGTTCACGAAGGGGCCCATCAGGTCGGCGCGGCGGGTGAGCACCACCAGCGGCACCAGGGCGAACGGGATGCCGAAGGAGAGCACGACCTGGGAGACGACGAGCGTGGCGGTTGGCGCCGTGCCGATCCCCAACACGATGAGCGACGGCGCCATCGTAATGGCGCGGCGTAGGTAGACCGGTATGCGGCGGCGGATGAAGCCCTGCATCACGATCTGGCCGGCGTAGGTGCCGACGCTCGATGAGGACAGGCCGGAAGCCAACAGCGCCAGCACGAACGCAAGCGCAGCACCGCCGCCGACAAGGCGAGCGAGGCCGGCGTGTGCCGCCGCGATCGAGTCGATACCGGTGTGGCCGGTCGTGTTGAACAACGCCGCGGCGATGAACAGCATGCTCAGGTTGATCAGCCCGGCGACGGTCATCGCGACGACGACGTCGATCCGCTGGAACCGCAGCACCCGGCGTTTGGCGGCGTCGTCGGCACAGGGCACCCGACGCTGGGTCAGCGCCGAGTGCAGGTAGACGACGTGCGGCATGACGGTGGCACCGATGATGCCGACCGCCAGCACCACGGCGCCATGACCTGGCAGGGACGGCACCAGGCCGCCGGCCATGCCTCTTGCGCTCGGCCCGATCCGGAAGAAGTCATAGGCGAAGCCGAGCAGGACGATGAACAGCAGCGCGATGATCGCCAGCTCGAACTTGCGATACCCACGCTGCTCCAGGGCAAGGATCCCGAACGCGACGACGGCGGTGATCGTGCCAGCGGCCAGGAGCGGCACGTGAAAGAGCAGGTTCAACGCGATCGCGGCACCGACGAACTCGGCCAGGTCGGTGGCCATCGCGACGACCTCTGCCTGCGCCCAGAGCGCCGCCGACCACCGCCGGCCGAGGTGGGTCCGGCACAGCTCGGGCAGGTTGTGGCCGGTGACGACGCCGAGCTTGGCCGACAGCCACTGCACGAGCATCGCCATCAGGTTGGCGAGCACGACCACCCAGCACAGGGCATAGCCGAAGCGCGCGCCGCTTGCGACGTTGGTGGCGAAGTTGCCAGGGTCGATGTAGGCAACGGCCGCCACGAACGCCGGCCCGAGCATCGCGACCAGCGTGCGGATCCGGCCGGTCGCGCGCGGCGGTCGCTGGATCCTGCCCGGCCCTGGTTGGGCGGCGATGGGACGCTCCGAAGTGGCCGCGGCCGGTTCGGCGCCTTCGCTCACGATGCCGAAGTTCCCCTCAGTCAACTCTCGATTTCGCCGGGGCGAAACTACAAGAGTTCGGGGACGAAGTCAAGCGTCGCTGTTCGGTGCCCGATCAGTGCCTATCTGCTTCTTCGGCGTCACGATCCGGAACCGGGGGGTGATGCTTCCGCAGGTATCCGGTGACGGCCCAGACGTGCCGATGCGTCTCGCCGGCAGAGTCCTTGATCTGCGCGAGCAGCAGCGCCTTCATGCACGACTCGCGTGCGAGTTCGCCGCGCTCTCTCCACGCGGAGAGCAGCGCGGAGCGCTGCGCCTTCGCGGCCGACAGGCGGCGTTGCGCCGCTGCGAGATCCCGTTTTGCCGTCCTGACGGTGCCCTCGGCCTCGACCACATCTTGGGCCAGCGCCTCGTCGATGACCCCGCGCGCAATTGCGTTCTGCTCCGCCTCGGTCATCGGCACACCAGCTCTCGGTCGGCCGTGGCGCTGCACGGTGGATAGCGTGCCATGCACGCGTTGATGTTGTCTGCCGGGACGCAGCGATGCGGTGACTGAACGGATGACAGGGATCGTGATCGACACCAACTTGCGGATGCGCAGGCTAGGGGTCGACGGCGTCCTCGACCGACTTGGCGAAGACGCTGCTGCTGCGAACGTCCTCCTCGGTCAGCGTCATCAGATCGTCACGACCGACCGAACCCGACTTCTCGACCAGCCGGTTCGCCTGCCGCAACCGGCAACGCTCCAGGGCATTGCGCACACTGCGGGCATTGGCAAAGCGCGGCAACTGCCGCCGTCGATCGAGGTATTCGCCGAAGGCGGTCGACGCGTCCGGGCTGAGGCGGTAGTCGTCGCGCGCGAGCATGAGTTCGGCGATGTCGACGAGCTCGTCCTTGCTGAAGTCCTCGAAGGCGATGTGGTGAGCCACCCGCGAGCTCAGACCGGGGTTGGAGGCGAAGAACTTCTCCATCCGGGCTTCGTATCCGGCGAAGATCACCACCAGCGTGGCGCGCTCGGATTCCATCTCCTGCAGCAGGATCTCGATTGCCTCCTGGCCGTAATCGCGCTCGTTCTCAGGCCGGAAAAGGTAATAGGCCTCGTCGATGAAGAGCACGCCGCCGGCGGCCTTCGCCAGGGCCTCCTTGGTCTTCGGCGCCGTGTGGCCGATGAACTGCCCGACCAGGTCGTCGCGGGTGACGGCGTGCACGCGGGGCACCCGCAGATAGCCGAGCGCGTGCAGGATCTCGGCCATCCGCATCGCGACCGTGGTCTTCCCGGTGCCGGGGCCACCGGTGAAGCTCATGTGCAGCGATGGCCGCGTTGCCGAGAGTCCGAATTGCGCGCGCGCGCGATCCACCATCAGCAATGCGGCGATCTCGCGGATCCGCCGCTTCACACCGTGCAGGCCAACCAGTTCGGCGTCGACGGCGTCGAGCACTGCCTGCACTCGCGCACCCGCGTCGTCAGACCGCAGGTCGACGGTCGCTGCGGCATCGAGCGTCGGCGGGTCGTCCTTTTGCGGGGTCGACGCGGTCGCGCGCGCCGGAGCGCCATCCGCGCCGGGCCGGTGCATCTGGAATCCGGCGCCTGCTACGTCGGTCACCCCGGTCGATTCGCGTCGCCGTAACGCTTACCCATGGGGGATTCGGCTGCATATGAGTGCAGTGAATAGCGCTGCAACCGGCCGGCGGACTCGGTGCGGTCGAGTCGGAATCCCGGTTCGACCTTCGGGCGCTGCACCAGAAAGCTCAGCCCCGTCGTCTGCCGGCCGAGCCGCGCATCATAGGCCAGCAGCCGAATGTAGTGATTCGGGAACGCCGCGCGGCACTCGTTGATCTCGCTCAGCACGCCATCGGGCTCGTCGAGGTCGAACATCGGCAGGCCCCACAACTCCCAGTAGACGTTGCGGGGGTGCGGATCGTCGGTGTATTCGAGAGAGACCGGCCAGCCCTTCTCGAGCACATACCGCACCTGCAGGGTGATCTCTTCGTCGGTCAGTTCGGGCAGGTACGAAAAGGCTCCATGACGCAGGTACATCTCAACTCCTGTTCGAGTGGTCTAGTGGTCTAGTGGTCTGTCTGGGATATGACCTGGCGGTGCCTGTGGCGCCCAGGCGGCGCCTCGCAGCGTTGTCGTCGTCGGCCATAGCCACGGCTATGACCTCCTCCTCCGCCTCACGATCCATCCGCCTGGATCACCACATCCACCACCGCACATCCCAGACAGACCACTAGGACGTCGCGGTCGGTACGACGTCGGGCGCGTCGGTGGACGTGTAGTCGAAGGTCACGTCACCCCAGGTGGTCAGGGCAACGTCCAGCGGCGGCGAGATCTTCGCGGCCGCACGCAGCACGTCGGCACCCTCCTTGAGCAGATCGCGGCCCTCGTTGCGGGCCTTGACGACGGCCTCCAGCGCAACCCGGTTCGCCTCTGCCCCGGCGGCAATGCCCATCGGATGACCGATGGTTCCGCCGCCGAACTGCAGGATGACGTCATCGCCGAACAGGTCGAGCAACTTGTGCATCTGGCCTGCGTGGATGCCACCGGAGGCGACCGGCATCACGCCCGGCATGCTCCCCCAGTCCTGGTCGACATAGATGCCGTTGGCACGGTTCGCGGGAACGTGGTCATCGCGCAGCGTGTCGTAGAACCCCCGCGTGGTGGCGGGATCGCCTTCCAGCTTGCCGACCACGGTGCCGGCATGAGCGTGGTCGACCCCGATCAGCCGGCACCACTTCGCGATCACGCGAAAGCTCACGCCGTGGGCCTTCTGCCGCGTGTAGGTGCCGTGGCCGGCGCGGTGCAGGTGCAGCAACACGCTGTTCCGCCGGGCCCAATACGCAAGCGACTGCATCGCGGAGTAGCCGATCGTGAGGTCGATCATGACGACCACGCTGCCGAGTTCCTTCGCGAATTCCGCGCGCTCGTACATGTCCTCCACGGTGGCGGCAGTGATGTTGAGGTAGTGCCCCTTGATCTCGCCGGTCTCGCCGACGGCGCGATTCACGCCTTCCATCGCGTAGAGGTAGCGATCGCGCCAGCGCATGAACGGTTGCGAGTTGATGTTCTCGTCGTCCTTGGTGAAGTCGAGTCCGCCGCGACAGGCCTCGTAGACGACCCGGCCGTAGTTGCGGGCGGAGAGTCCGAGCTTGGGTTTGATGGTGGCGCCGAGGAGCGGCCGCCCGTACTTGTTCAGCATCTCGCGTTCCATCACGACGCCATGCGCCGGGCCCTGGAATGTCTTTACGTAAGCAATGGGGATGTGCATGTCCTCCAGGCGCAGCGCGGCGAGCGGCTTGAAGCCGAAAACGTTGCCGATGATCGATGACGTCAGGTTTGCTATCGACCCCTCTTCGAACAGGTCGATGTCGTATGCGACGAAAGCGAGGTACTCGCCGTCGCGGCCGGGGACCGGTTCGAGGTGGTAGCACTTGGCCTGGTAGTGCGTGTTGGCGGTGAGCCGGTCGGTCCAGACCACCGTCCACGTCGCGGTCGAGGACTCACCGGCCACCGCGGCGGCCGCCTCCTGCGGGTCGACACCCGGCTGCGGCGTGACCCGGAACACCGCGATGATGTCGGTGTCCTTCGGCTCGTACGACTCGTCGTAGTACCCCATGCTGGCATAGCTGTGCACGCCAGGGTCCCAGCGATCCGGCGTCGTTGCCTCTACCACTACATCAGACGACACGTCTGTCCCTCCTCGCTCCGGCCCGGCCGATGTGACCCGAGAACCTAGAGTCCAGAGTGGACATCGAATCCCTGATCTGTCCAGCAAGTATATTGGGTCCTCACTCAAGCTATCGCTCATGACACGGTGGAGCCGCGATGACGCCAGCCCGGTTGCAGACATTCCTTGCGGTGGTGGAGGAAGGCACGGCGAAGGCCGCGGCCGGGCGCCTCTCGGTGACAGAGTCCGCCGTCTCGGCGTCGATTGCGGCCCTGCAGCGGGAGGTAGGCGTCCCGCTCTTCGAGCGCAGCGGCCGCGGTCTGCGGCTCACCGAAGCCGGTACGGCGTTCGCGAGCTACGCGCGCCGCATCCTCGGCCTGATGGACGAGGGCGTGACCGCCGCCCGGCAGGGCGTCTCGCCGGAAGCGGGCAGGCTGCGCCTCGGCGCCGTCACGACGGCAGGCGAATACCTGGTGCCGAGACTGCTCGCTAGCTTGCGTCGGCAGTATCCAGCCGTCGAACTGACGCTCGAGGTCGGCGTTCGGGACCGCGTGTTCGCCCTGCTCGCCGACCATCGACTCGACGTCGCGATCGCGGGGCGGCCGCCGTCAGGCATGCGGCTCGTCACGAGGGCGACGCGGCCGAATTCGCTCGTCGTCGTATCGGCGCCCGGCGTTGTCACCGACCTGTCCGCCGCGACCTGGTTGTTGCGCGAGCCCGGGTCCGGCACCCGGGCGACGACGCTCGCGCTGCTCGATTCGCTGCCGTTGCAGCCGCCGGTGCTGACCCTCGGCTCGCACGGTTCCGTTGTGGCATCGGCGATTCTCGGACTTGGGGTGACGCTCGCGTCCGCCGACTCCGTCGCTCATCTGCTACGCAGCGGCGAACTGTGCACGGTGCCGGTGCGCGGCACACCGCTGTCGCGTCCATGGCACGCAGTCACCAATCCGGCCCCGACGGCGACGACGCGACTGTTCCTCTCGCACCTGACCGACTCGAAGGCTAACCCGGAGACGACCTTCTTCCCCCGCGGCCCGAGACGTGCGCGCAGCGGCTAGTACAGGCGCTCACAGCACGTGTGGGACGACGACCTCGACCGTTGTGCCCTCGCCGGGGCGCGACGTCACCGACAGTTGCCCGCGCAGCAGCTGGACCCGGTCGGACATGCCGGCCAGTCCGTACCGGACAGCGTTGGAGTCGGCGCGTTCGGCGGTGGAGCGCACCGGCGGCGCCTCGAAGCCGAGACCGTCGTCGGCCACGGTAAGGACCACCGACCGGCCGTGCTTGATCAGCCGCACGACCGCCTTCGCCGCCTGCGCATGTTTACCGATGTTCGAGACGGCCTCCTGTGCGATGCGAAACAGCGCAGTCTCCACATGCTCGGGCAGGTCGAGTTCCTGGGCGTCGACGTCGACCCGCAGGTTCGGGATGGCATGCGCCATGCTGGCCAGGCCCGCAGCCAGACCCAGGTCGTCCAGGACGGGGCTGTGCAGGCCCGAGAGAGCACTGCGCGTCTCGGCAACGGCTAGGTCGGCGAGTTCGCGGGCCGCTCGCACCTGCTCGGCGACGTAGTCGACATCGCCTGCGCTCAGGGCGATCTCGGCCGCCGACAGGTGGAAGGCGAGGCTGGTGATCGCCTGCGTGACACCGTCGTGCAGGTCACCGGCGATCCGGCGCCGTTCGGCCTCCTGCGCCGCGACCGTCGAGTCGACGAGCCGTTCCCAGGACCGCTCGACCTCGACGAGGGTGCCGGCCGACCGATCGAGTTCGATCCGCAACGCGACCAGGTCGGCCACCCGCTGAACGGCGTCGATGTCGTCGGCGGTGAACTCCCTGCGGGCGCGGCTGTGCACGGCGAGCACGGCGTCGCAGGCCTCCCCCTGTCCGCGCGCGGGAACGCAGAGTCTCGACACGGTCTCACCAGCGCGCAGCCCGAGCAGCGCGCGGTGCCTTGGATTGCGCGGGTTATCGTCGACCAGCACCACGGCGATCCGATCGGCAACCACCCGCCCTGTCACGCCGAAACCGCGGGGCAACCGCAGCGGATCAGCGCCGAGCGCCTGCTCGGGATGCCCGGCGACGGCGACCAGATCGCCGCCGCTACCGGTGCGCAGGACAAGACAGCCGTCGGCCGCCAGCGTTTCGGTGAGCAGCCGGGCGATACCTGCAAGGACCTGCTGCAGGTCCGGCTCGCCGACGACGAGATCCGTCGCGGCGGTCAGCAGGTCGACATCGCGATTCAATGGAACAGACCCTCCCGCAGCGCGGTCGCCACCGCCGCTCCGCGGTCGCCGACCTCCAGCTTGCGGTACACACCGCGCAGGTGCGTCTTGACCGTGTCGTCGCTGACGACCAATCGCACGGCAATCGCCTTGTTGGACAGGCCGGCCACCAGCAGCGCGAGCACCTCGCTCTCCCGCTGCGTAAGCCCGAGCCGGGCACCGGGCCAGAACTCGCCGCTGTGTAGATGCGCTGCCGATGCCGCGACCCGACCGGCGAGCGTCGCGTCGATGACGATCTCGCCGGCGCGCACATTGACCAGATGCCGCACGAGCTCGTGACCGCCGACGCGCTTGAGCAGGTAACCCGATGCGCCGGCCCGCAGCGCCTGGTAGAGGTACTGCTCGTCGTCGTAGACGGTGAGGAAGACGACCCTGGTACCAGGGGACGCCGTGAGAATTGCCGAGCACACGTCCAGGCCGCTGCTCTGGCGCAACCGCACGTCGCACAGCACGACGTCCGGGCGGTCCTTGCGCGCCGCCGCTACGGCGTCGTCAGGTTCCGAGGCGGTGCCGACGACCGCACCTGATCGGCGAACCGGGACAGCATCGCGATCAGCCCGTGCAGCACCACCTCGTGGTCGTCGACCAGGAGCACCCGAATGGGCGTTGGCATGCCTGCACGGTAGTGGCTGCGGAAAGCGGCCGACGGCGCCAGCGCCGCCGGGATCACCCCGACGACCACCCGACGGGGTGAGACGCACCCGCGACGAATCGCCTACGGTCTGATCAGGGCGCCCGATGCCGGCGCCGGATGGGATTGCCGTGCCGGACAAGCAGATGAGGATGACCCGGTCGCGCCCGCCGGTCGCGCCCGCGCAGCGACCGGTCATGCTCGCGATCGGTGGCGACAGCGCTTCGGGCAAGACGACCCTCGCGCAGGGCCTCGTCGAAGCCATGGGCGAGGACCGGTGCACATCGATCTGCGTCGACGACTACCACCGATACGATCGCGAGGAGCGACGAGATCTGCCGTTCACGCCGGTGCACCCGGACTGCAACTACATCGACATCATGGAGCAGCACCTGCAGATGCTGGCAACGGGTCAGCCGATCCTGAAGCCGGTCTACGACCACAGCACCGGCAGCCTGATCCGGCCGGAGTACGTTCAACCGCGCCAGTTCATCATCATCGAGGGGCTGTTTTCGCTGTTCAGCAAGCTCTCTCGAGCGTGCATCGACATCAGCGTCTTCCTCGATCCACCGGAGGAGATCCGGCGGGAGTGGAAGGTGCGGCGTGATACGTCCAACCGCGGCTACACCCCGGAGCAGGTCGTCGACGAACTCGACCGGCGGGAATCGGAATCCGCGGAGTTCATCCGCCCGCAACGGCGGTATGCCGACATCGTCGTCCGGTTCGCGCCGGTGGCGGGTCGAGACGATCCGCCCGACACGCCGCTGTCAGCGGAGGTGCTGCTGCGCCCGACGATCGAGCACCCGCCCTTGAGCCATGTGCTCAGCGCGGACAACCGTACGGCGATGCACCTGAAGATCATCCGCGACAACGACGGCACGCCCGTCGATTGCCTGCACGTGCACGGTCATGCCGCGCCGGAGGACATCCAACTGCTGGAGAAGACGATCTGGACCGGCGTCGCGGACCGGCGGGAGATGCCGAGCGGGCTCGGCTCGCTCGGACCCGGCCGTCGGAGCGAGCCGCTCGCGATGACCCAGCTGCTGCTGCTCTACCACCTGATGCAGGAGGTCTATCAGGGCTGAGCACGTACGTGCCGCGCCCGCCGCCTAGGCGGCAGACTGTGCTTGTGCCGGCCAGCGATCTTGCCGAGATGATCGGTGCCGACTGTGTGTGGGCAGCGGGGTTGATGCAACGCCGGCGCGAGACGTACGCCTCCTACGCTCCGGTGTTCTGGCGACCGGCCGACGACGCCACCCCGCTGCACATGAGGTTTCTCCAACGCCAGATCGCCCGCGACGACGTCGTCGGCCTTCGTACCGGCCACGGCTTCGTCATCGGTCAGCGCCACGGCGACGATGGGCTCGTCGACGACTTCGCCGTCGATGCCGATGAACGATGGCTAGACGACGGGCGTCGACTGCTCAACAGCGCGTGGAGGTCGCTGCGGGAAAAGGGCGCCGGTTCGCTGCGCGTGGTAAGCGCCGAGCGGGATCTGGGCAAGAACGCGCTGTTGGACTCCGTTGGCCTGTCGCTGGCCGAGCAGTGGTGGGTCAAGACCGTAACCCCGACAGACCACTTCGAACGGGGCGGCGCAGTCGACGGGGATGGGTTCAGCGCTCACCTCGGTCCCGCACCCCCGGTCTACGATCCTGGCGGTCCGGTCCTTCTCCTGCGTCGAATCGACCCGGAAGTCCCGCTCGCGGCGCTGGAGCATCGGGCGGCGGCCTGGGGTGCGGTGCTGACCATCGTCCCGGAGCCTGCGGGTGATCCGCGGGCCGAGGAACTCCGAGCCAGCGGTTATGCGGTCGCATCCCAGTGGTTCCTTGGCGTTCCCCACGGTGCCGACGAGCGCTGATCCTGGTCAGCGGGAGGTGACGGCCAGCTTCGCGCTGAGGGCGACGACCGAGACGGCGAATACCCGACGTATGCTGCCATCGCAGCGTGGCCCGGGGACCGCGTGGTTAATGGCTCGAACTCTTCGTTAGCAGCTCGCAATCCGTCGGCGACGAGCAGGCGGAGCCGGTAGCTGGCGACCCTGCGGACGCGGCTGGGCCAGGCGCGGGTCGCCGGCCTCGAGGCCAGCCGTTGGGCCCCGCGAGTTGGCGGTCGGGGAGAGCCTCGGGCGCCTTGCCAGAACCTATCGCGCAATGTGGCGTAACGGATCGCCCCCGCGCCATACCCAAGCGTTGGTCTGGCATGCAATGCTGTCATCGCCACTCGCTACTGCTGGAAACATGCCACGACCCGGTCGTGCTACCGGGTGCGCAGGACTGTTGCGGGGTTGGCGCGGTCCATCAGTCGCTGGGTGAGGACCGACGCGGTGACGATGAGCATGATCCCGGCGGCGCCGGTCGCCATGAGCGCGACGACTGGCCAGTGCAGCTCTGGCTGGGGCGGGAAGGTCGGATTGAGGTCGAATCGCCGCAGCACCAGTCTGGCGGCACCGATGGCGACGAGGGTGCCGACGAGCCAGCCATAGCCGACCAGTGTCGCGATTTCGATTACGACGGACGCGCGATGCGCACGGCAGGACAGGCCCATGCGGCTGCACAGCACGGAGGCGAGCTGGCGTCGTCGGATGCGCGCGGCGAGCGCGTAGGCCACCCCGGAGACCGCGACGATGGCGGCGAGCATTCCCACCGTGCGCAGGTACTCGAAGATCCAGGTGATGGGCAGCAGGTCGGTGTGGTTGAGGAACGAGTTGGGATTGAGTTGGAGTGAAATGTCGACGTGCGCGCGGCGGAGAACGGCGAGCTCGTCAACGTACTGCGCATTCGTGGTCCACACTTCGGTGTCGACGTACACCGACAAGGGCAGGGGCGGAAGCGCAGCGCGGTTGACGACGAGCATCGGGAAATATCCATTTCGAAGCCCCGGGTAGACATCATTTGATCCGACGGCATCGATGCTCAACCGCTGGCCGCCGACGTCAACGACGCTAGGTGGCGGATCCGCGGCATTGATCCACAGCGCGGTCAGCCGACCATGGCGCGTTGGCGGATCGAGCCGACCGGTCATTGCTCGTTGCTGGTTGGTCATCGCAGCGAACATTCCGACCTGTCGAGGGTCGACGGCGAGTAGCTGCGCGGGCGACCCGTCCGCTGTGGCGTCGGCGGTGGAGACCAGTGAGACGGCCGTTCCGTGCCCGCCCACGGACACCGGGCCCCCGGGCGCTTGTAATGTCTGCAGCGCGTGGTCGGCCCCAAGGTAGGTCGCATACTTCGACGTCACGCTGTTCTGAATCGATCCGGCCTGCACGTCGCTGTAGAGAAACAGCCCAACCGGAAGCGCAATGCCGATCACGAGGCCAACAGCGATGCTAGCCGAACCCGCGATGCGTCGAGCCGCCAAGAACACGCTGACCGTGCCACCACGAGTCACGCGCAGGATCGACGGAAACAGGCTCGCCAGCAACCGGCACGACAGCAACGCCGCTCCAGCGAGCGCGAGCAACGGAAACGTCAGCACCGAGGAACTGATCTGCACGGCGCCGCGCACCTCCACGACCGCGGGTGTGCCCTGGATTGCCCGCTCGGCAGCCACTGCGCCGACCACCAGCGACAGTTCCCACGGTACCAAACGCAACGCGTGTCGCGGCGCACGACGACCGCCCCGCTCCCGACCCACGGCGGCGCCGATCGCCGCGATAGCCAGCAGTGCTGCCACCCAGCCGGCGCCCGTCACCGCAAGCGCATGCACGCCGGCGTTCGGTTCGAGGGTCGTCGACGGTCCAACGTGGCGGACGAACGGCACAGCGACGAACCAGCCGAGCGTGGAGCCGATCGTGATGGCCGGAGCCAATTCGAGGCCAGCCCTTACTGCACACGCGAGCGGACCAATGCCACGAGAAACCAGCAAACTCAGTTCGGCACTACGCCGCACCGACCAGAACGCGCCCGCTGCAACCACCAGCAACAGCGCAATCAACGCGGCCGCGATGTCGATCGGAACGGTCGGGCCGCGCAACCCCGAGCGCACGAGTTGGGCATGATCGAGCAGGTGTGGAAGACCAGGATCCGACTGCAGCGCCAGACCAGCGGGCGCATAGTTGTCCGAGTAACGGACGTCGCTCAGCGTCACTCCGGTCGCCTCCACCGCGTGGGCCGCGGCGGCACCGGCACGGATATCCCGACGAACCTCCGGCGCGGAAACGTGACTGATTTGGATCGGTGAATACCACGACGCATCACCCGAATCCGTCGACATGATGAACGTCGTTAGATCAGGCACAATAAACAATGCCGACGACGTCGAACTGCTCAAGTAGCTGGTCCACGCAGACCAGTATCGCGGCACCGCGCCGACCTGACGACCCACAATGTCTGCATACACACCCCCGACTGCGAACCGATGACCGTCCAGCGTGCGAATGACGTCGCCCGCGCGAAGGTCGCTGCCAGCCGCCACACTCTCCGGAATCCAAACGCCACGCCGCCCGCTCGGCGTCAACCGGACGACGTGAGACAACGCACCCGGGCGGTAGAAAAGGCTGGCCGAATTCGTCGAGGCTCCCGGTGCCAAAGCCAATGCGATCGTCTCGCCAACGACAAGATACGGCGGCGGCAAGCCTCGCCGGCTCATGGCGGAGCTGACGATCTTGTCCTCGGCGCGAATCCCCACCGTCGCCCCGAGACCAGGGAAGAACGCACCCTGCGGCGCCTGACCCGCCGGAACGAGACCGACCTGCCCAGCCTGCGGCGGTGCATTTCCCGCCGCGGCATGTAAATCAGCGCTCGCCGCCGAGGACAGAAACAACGGCCCCGACGACGCCGCGATGGCGAGAATCGCGGCCGCAACCACTACCGCCAAGAACACAGCAGGCAACCTGACCAACAGCAGTGGAGCCCGAGTCCACGGGGGCGTGCCGGCCCAACCGGCACCGGACCGAGCGCGACCGCGATCAAGTCTCATTGCCGGCACCGCGGGCTCCCGTCAGCGAGAACGTCGCCACACAGGCACCGCGCACCGCCGCACATCCGAGTGGTACGCCCGCACCCGGATCTGAGCGGTCGCCGCCGAAGGTCGACCGTGCGTCAGCAACCTGACTGGAAGCTATAGCAGCTTCCCCGGAAAGTGACGCATCCTGTGCAGTAGGCACTGCATGATGAGGTGCAGTAGTAGTTTACCTTCGAGCCGCACGTGCTCGTCGGACAATGAGCGGTATCGACGCAGCATCGAACACTTACCGCCCCGTTCGGCCCCGGTCGGTCCGTGCGGGCAGGCGATCTGGTGCTCGCCGCAGCGACGCCAGGAACCAGTACAAACCCCGCAGCCGCTCCGACCGTTCTACCAAGGTGCCCGAGGAACGTCCTTCGCGTTCTGCCGACATCCGTCACTTCTTTCCCCCTAACATCGTAGTTGACCTACCAGCTAATCGCATTACCATTCCTCGCATCGGAACTCTCCGCCATCAGCCGCAGATCGCCCACGTTTGCAGGTATCGAAACGCGAGCTATCTGTGAGTTCGCATCGACCAATATCGCGGCGGGCGTTAGTGAGCTTCCGAAGGCAGTAGCCATGGACGAGTCATGGTCCACAGCCACGACGATCGGCTCTGGTAGACCATGATCGTATTCACGCATCGTGTCCTTCAGGGCAACGATCAGCACGGGGAGCTCCCTCAGCCAGCCAACGTCTCTGAGCTCCTGTAATATTCGTTCGCATGGTTCACACTCGGGCGACAAGAACGCCATGAGGTACTCGCGGGATGAGGGAAGTCTGCCCTGGATAGGCGCATTAGCGACCTGTTCCAGGCGCGGAGCACGACTGCCTTCGGCGAACGCGGCCGATGGCTCGACCGACACCTGTCCAGATGCCGATTCGATTCGGTCAAGAGCGTCCTGAGTCCGCCGCAAGAACCCAAGGATAAGAAAAGCGAGAACACCGACAGCTGTTGCCAAGACAATAAAACCCAGCTTCCAGGCGTCACTCACCTCAAGCACCGCCCTTCATAGCGGTGACGAGGTGCAGACGCCGAGTCAATCTAGCCACCAGTACAACGTCGGCGTAACACAGCAACGCGACCAGCACTGATAGGTCGACTGCAGCGATAGCATCAGCACCCGCGACCGAGCCCGCGCCTACGTACGCGATGACACAGAGCAGGAGCAGCGCCAGGTTCCGGCAAACGAGGCGCCAGGTGACTGCGTCCTTTCGCACCAGTGAATGGCAGCCGCAGGCGATGTGGCGCCCGCGCAGCAAGTTGATCATCGCGGCAGCGGTAAAGATGCACAGAACAGCCGCAGCGGACGTCGCGGCGGCACGCGCGAAGATGTGGGCAAGCAGCATCGACCCCAAGAGTGCTTCGATCGCTGGGACGGTCGGCGCGACCCAGGCTACGACCGTCCGCGGGAGAATCTGGTAGCGAAGTAGCGTCTCATGAAATCGACGGAGGTTCGCCAGTATGCCGACGGCGGAGTAAACGAAGGTCAAGCCGATTACCGCCGACGCCACCGCGCTGGGGATCATCTCGGCCCGTCCTAATCTAGCCTAACAGAACCGTGGTGCGGATCGAATCACGTCCCACGCAAGACCCCGCGCTCGGCGTGGTGTGCACGCCGTCGCGGCCGAGAGTTCAGTCGACCACGATGCCCACGTGCTGCACGCGTTGAATAATCGTGCGCGCGATCATAGCTGCCGGGCGAGGGGGCGGTCAAGGGCGGGTTCGCCGCCACGGGCCGTTCGTCGGCGATCACGGTGCGCCAGATGGTGCTGACCGTCGTCCCCGAGCCCGCGGGCGGTCCGCGGGCCGAGGAACTCCGAGCCAGCGGTTATGCGGTCGCATCCCAGTCGTTCCTTGGCGTTCCCCACGGTGCCGACGAGCGCTGATCCTGGTCAGCGGGAGGTGACGGCCAGCTTCGCGCTGAGGGCGACGAACGAGACGGCGAATACCCGACGTATGCGGTTGACGATGCGCGGACGCGCGATGAGGTGATTCCGCGCCGCGCCGGCGAAGACGCCGTACAGCGCGAATACGACAAAGGTCATCAGCATGAACACCGCGCTCAGCATCAGCAGTCGAGGCGTCGCGTCCGAACCTCGACTGGGCACGAACTGCGGAAGAAGGGCAAAGAAGAAGATCGTCAGTTTCGGGTTGAGCAGGTTGACCAGCACCGCTGAGCCGACGACGCGCGGCACCGATTTCGGCGAGTCGCCCTCGCCGACCGCCAGCACGCCTTGCTCCCGCCAGGTCGACCACGCCATGTACAGCAGGTAAACCACGCCCAGGAACTTGACGGCCTGAAATGCCACGCCGCTGGCGCGCAGGAGCGCCGCCGTCCCGGTGATCGCCGCTGCCAGGTGCGGAACGATGCCCAGGGTGCAGCCGAACGCGGCGACCAGGCTCGCCCGGGAGCCGCGCGATATGCCGGCAGCGATCGTGTATAGCGCTCCGGTGCCCGGTGTGGCCACGACGATCAGTGACGTCAGCAGGAAGGCGACGCTCATCTAGCTGCCCCCAACGCCGGTGAGCGACCGAGGTTACGCCGCTCCGGTCGTGCGCAACCGCAGGGGCCCGGCACGCGACCACCGGCGGGCCCTCGGTCACGACCCCGCACGCAGCACGCGATAATGGGAACGTGGGCAGGCATCTCGAACTCGACGGGCAACGGATCTATTACGAGGAGTACGGCGAGGGCGAGCCGCTCTTCCTTCTGCACGGTGGCATGGTCGGTGCAGACAGTTGGCACCTCCAGGTGCCCGCGCTCGAAGGCCGGTACCACGTATTCGTGCCCGAGCGACGCGGTCATGGCCGAACACCGGACGTGCCCGGGCCCTACACGACGGAGAACATGACCGCGGAGACCGCGGCTGTGATCCAAGCGCTAGTCGACGCTCCCGCCCATGTGATCGGTTGGAGTGACGGCGCCTACGTCGCCGCATACCTCGCGCTCACAAGACCAGAACTTGTCGCCCGCCTCGTTCTGATCGGCCAGGCCTACGCGGCAGACGGCGAAACGGCGGCGGTTCGCAAGTTCACCTATTCTCCAGAAATTGCCGACTGGTTCCGCGAGGACTACGCGCGGCTCACCCCCGACGGCGCAGATCATTTCGACGTCGTATTCGACAAGGTCATGACACTATGGCGCAACCCTTTGGAGCTCACACTTAGCGACATGGCGCGGATCACCGCGCCGGCCTTGATCATGCAGGGCGACGACGACGACGTGCGCATCGAGTACAGCACCGCGCTCGCGCGCGCACTCCCGGAAGCGCAGCTCGCCGTCATTCCCGGCACCGGCCATGGCGCGCCCGTGCAGAAGACGGACCTCGTCAACCGGATGATCACCGATTTTCTTCAACCCGCCCAGCCCGAACGCCTGCTTGGCCTGGGCGCACTGCGCGACGGCAGCTCCCGGACCGGTCAATAGCCCCTGTCGGTGTCCGGAGCCGGATTGCCGAGTCCGTCTGCGCTACGGCGCGAGCCGGAGAGTGCTTACCTCGATCCGGCCCCCGTAGACGGTGTCGGCAATGGGCGCGGCGGGTGCGTTGACGAGGAACTCGAAATCGGCTCCGAGCACCATTTGACGCCTCCAGATCACGCCCTCTGGACCTACCGCGTTCCGAATGGCGCTCTCGAAGCCGGAATAGGGCACTCCCGGCGGCTTGCCGATCCGCAATCTGAATCGGTCCCCGCTGGCCGGTTTCCCTGACACGAGCCCGTAGATCGAGCCGGCGCCGGCGCCAGCCTGCGTGGCAACGTCATCGTGGGGGGCCTTCCTCGGCCCGGTGACGGCGGCCGTGTTCAGTGTGCCGAGCGCAGTCCAGTCCTCGACGAGATACCAGTCCTCAAAAGCCGCACCAAGCGGCCCGGCCGCCACCCGCCAGGTCCACGATCCCTGAAAGCCCTCAGGCGGCGCCGTGGCGAGCACAGCATGAAACGCCACCACGCGGGCGCCGTACTCGGCCGTGTCCGCGCCGTCGATTGGCTGATGAACGAAGACATAGGCAAGCATCGTGGACGAAGCCTGCCACGGCCCGCAGTCCTCCGCTCGCGCGCAGTGCGCCGCACCGTCGGCGATGTCGCAGAACGCCGTTGTTGCTCCGAAAACACCGTCCGGAGTCGCCGACCAGGCAGGTGACCCGTGACGTTGTGGAGCCGCCTTGGAGAATCGAACTCCAGACCTGCTCATTACGAGTGAGCCGCTCTACCGACTGAGCTAAGGCGGCATGCCGGTCGCCCGGCAGCCGGGCAAGTGTATCGGCTCGCGGGCGATCGCTTACCCGAAGGCGCAGCGGCCGGGTGCCGGCTCAGAGACACCCCGCTGCTAGCCTCCGACACGGGGCCACGAGCGGGAGGGCCCACCATCGTGCGCGTCGGCTTCTTCGGAACCGAGAGCCCGCCCAGCGCGCTACTCCACCTGGCCGACGTCCTGATCGTGTGCAACGCAACGGCGTGCTGGCATGAGGAGCACGCCGCGAACGGCACCGTCGAACGGGTGCCGGCAGGCATCTGAGACGCTGGCGACCGACGGACCGCGAAGGAGCGAGGAGGCGCTATGGCAGCGCGACGTAAGCCGAGCAAGCTGGTCCTCGCGGCGATCGCGACGGCACACCTGACCATCACGGCGCTGACGTGGCGGGATCTGCGAAACCGGCCGGCCCAGAGCGTTCGAGGGAGCAAGTCGATCTGGCGCGCGGCGAGCGCCGCGAACACGATGGGTTCGGCCGCGTACTGGCTCGGTGGCCGGCGCCGGCGGTGATCGACCGCGACGCGAGATGACCGAGCACTCGAGCACCGGTTCGTGGGTGATCCGGGGCGGGCTCGTCGCCGACGGCAGCGGTGGCGAGCCACGCGCGAACGACGTCGTCGTGGAGAACGGCACGATCGCCGCGGTCGAACCGCCCGGACGGCTCGGCCACGACCGGCTGCCGATCCTCGACGTCAGCAAACTCGTCGTCGCCCCGGGCTTCATCGACGTGCACTCCCACGCCGACAACGCGCCGTTGCTCGCCGAGGACGACACCACCAAGATCCTGCAGGGGGTGACCACCGAGGTCGTCGGCAACTGCGGGTTCAGTCTCGCGCCGTCGATGGGCGAGCACGCAGCCGAACTGGCGGATCTGCTGGGACGGCTGTTCCCGATCGAGGAGGTCAGCTGGCGCGGCATCGAGAGCCTGTGGACGGCGACCGACTCCGCCGGCTACGTCACGAACTACGCGCCGCTGGTCGGCCACGGAACGCTGCGCATCGCCGCCATGGGAATGCAGGACCGCTCGCCAAGCCCGGCCGAACTCGACGTCATGACCTCGCTGCTGGACGAATGCCTGGACGCCGGCGCATTCGGCTTCTCCAGCGGCCTGATCTATCCGCCCGGCATGTTCGCGCACACGCCGGAACTGGTGCGCCTGGCCGGGCGCCTGCGCGACGGCCGGCTCTATGCCACCCACCTGCGCAACGAGGGCGCCCGGCTGCTCGAGAGCATTGATGAGGCGCTGACGATAGGCCGCGGCGCATCGTGCCGGGTGCAGGTCTCGCACCTGAAATCGGCCGGAAGACCCAACTGGGGCGGCGTCGATCGCGCCCTCGAGACACTGCGCGACGCGCGCGCACACGGGGTCGACGCCGGCCAGGACGTCTACCCCTACGACGCGTCGTCGACGATGCTCACCTCCTGCCTGCCGTCGTGGTTCCAGGACGGCGGCGGCCCCGCGGTGCTCGCGCGACTCGCCGACCCCTCGTCGTTGCGCGCGGCTCGGGCCGAGATTGAAGGCGACCCGCGGGGCGGGTTCGAGAACCAGGTCAACGGCGCCGGATACGACGGCATCCTGATCGCGAGCACCGCGAGCCATCGCCACGAGGGCCGGACCTTGACCGAAATCGCCGAGACCCTAGGCGTTTCGCCGTTCGACGCGATGGTCACGGTGTTGCGCGACGAGGCGCTTCGGGTCTCGATGGTGCTGTTCTCGATGACGGAACGGGACGTCGAGGCGGTGCTGGCCGATCCCGCTACCATGATCGGCTCCGACGGCCTGCCGCCGGGCGTCGGCGGCAGGGCACACCCGCGGCTCTACGGCACCTTCCCGCGCGTGCTCGGCCGCTTCGTGCGCGATCGCGGCCTGCTCGGCCTTGGCGAGGCGGTGGCGAAGATGACCAGCCTGCCCGCGCAAACGTTTGGTCTGCGCCGACGCGGCCGCGTCGACCCCGGCTTCATTGCCGACCTCGTCGCGTTCGACCCGGACACCGTTTCCGACGTCGGCAGCTACGCCGATCCGGTGCACAGCCCGACGGGCATCTCGTGGGTCATGCAGGCAGGCCACGTCGTCGTGCGCGACGGCGAGTGGTCCGGGCTCCGTCTCGGCGCGCGCCTCACCCCGGGCTGACGAGCGGCCGGTGACAGCCGCCGAGATCGCCGTGCACCCAGCGGTCGCCCGGCACGGTCGCCGAGATCCGGATATGCCACGTGTGGAACCCCACCTTGCGGTGGCAAGTCCGGATCTCGGCGAGAGGGGCCGGGGCGGCGAGCGCGCCGTGCGCCCGGCCGGACGGGCAACCGACCGGTCCCGGCCCGCGAGCCGGTGCGTCTTCGCAGTCACGACAGGGGCGGCGGCTGGTCCACGTTGGTGGGGCCCGACCTCGGGCTCGCGTCGTATGCCTGCCGCGAACCGCAGACGCTTGCCTTCGTGCACACGCAGCGGCGGCCGCCGTCGTTGAGCCGGACGACGACGGACTCGCTCGGCACGTTGTGCCCGACGACGGTGCCCGTGCCTTCAGGGCTGTCGACAGTCGAGCCGACGGCGGGCGCCGATGCCGTAAACTCCTGGTACAGCGGATGTTCGTACTTGAGGCAGCACATCAGCCGGCCGCACGCGCCGGAGATCCGCATCGGGTTCAGCGGCAGATCCTGGTCCTTCGCCATCCGGATCGACACCGGCTCGAAGTCCTTGAGGAAGGTGGCGCAGCACAGGTCGCGGCCGCACGACCCTATTCCGCCCTGCGCGCGCGCCTCGTCCCGAGCCGAGATCTGACGCAGCTCCACCCGGCACCGCAGCGTCGCGCCGAGGTCGCGTACAAGCGCACGAAAGTCGACGCGGTTCGGGGCGGAGAAGTAGATCGTGGTGCGGTCGCCCTCGGGCAGGTGGTCGACGCCGACGACCTTCATCGGCAGGTCGTGCTCGCGGATCAGGGTCTTCGCGACCACCTTCGCCTCGGCGTTACGACGACGCACGACCGCGTCCCGCTCCAGCGCCGTGGCATCGGCTATACCGACCAGGCGCTGGAGGCCGCCGATCTCCTCGCCGACCCACTGCGGCGACCACACGCACTCCGCCACCTCGGCACCGTCGTCGGTGGGCACCAGCACCTTCTCGCCCACTTTCGGCGACAGACCACCGGGGTCGTAGTAGTACAGCCGCCCGTAGCGGGTGAAGCTGACCGCGCAGACCATGCCCACGCGATCGAGCCTAGGGCTCCCGATCCGTTGACACGACCGCGACCGCTCGTCTCGACCAGGCCACGCCCGTTCCGAAGGCGGCAGCGACGGCGGCGGCGCCCTCGGCGATGGCGCTCACCGTCTTCTTCAGGTACCACAGCGGCTCGTACATGTTCGGGATAGGGCCCAGGGTGCCGACGTTCTGGTAGCGGTAGAGCAGCACGCCGCCGAGCGCGCTCGCGGCGACCATGAAGGCGAGGGCGTAGGCCGCGCGGTGGCCGCTGATGAACACCATCAGCGCCGCGAACGACGCCACCCCCGCCTCGATCAGGAACAGCTTGTCCTGGTGCAGGCTGCCGCTCGGGTTGTGGCTGTACCTGCCGGCGACGTCGACGTGCACGTAGGCGTCGACGGCGAGGCCGGCGGCGACGATCAGCCGCGCGAGGATCTCAGCGGCGCGGCGACCGGCGCTGGGCCGGACGGCCGCGGGAACGGCCGCGGCGGTCATCTACTTCACCACCAGAGTGCCGGTCATGTACGGATGGAACTTGCAGTAGACGGAGTAGCTGCCCGCCTTCGGCGCGGTGAGTGTCGCGCTGGACTTGGCCTTGACGGTGACGTCGAATGCATTGCCCTTGTCGCTGAAAGTGTGGTCGGTGCTGTCCTGGTTGGTGACGGTGATCTTAGCACCGGCCTGGACCGAAGCGGGGAGCTGGAACTTGAAGTTGTTGATCGTCACGGTGTCAGGCGACGACGTCGACGAGCCACCCGACGTGGACGGCTTCGCGGACGGCGCACTCGACGTGCCACCTTTCGACGACGGCATCGACATGCTCATCGACGGCGACGTGGCCGCAGTGGTGGCGGCCGACTTCCCCCCAGAAGCGGGCCCGGAAGTGGGTGCAGGCGCGCCCGCCGAGGTCGGCGGAGTTGTACCGCCCTTGGACGACGATCCGCAGGCCGCCACCGCGAGCAGGGTGAGCCCGACCACGCCCGCGAGGAGCGCACTGCGCAGCTTCTTCATGCTCGACGTACGGCTAGTGCCCTAGTGAAGGTTCACTCACCGAGGGTAACCGCAATTGCGCGGTCATCGCCTCGACAGCGATCCGCGGCTTGACGTTCAGCTCCAGGGCCTCCCGGGCGCCAAGCACCGCATCGAGCCTGCGGAGGGCGCCCTCGGCGCTCAGCACGCTCGCCAGCCGGGCGATATCGCCACTGACATCGGGGTGGGCGAGCGCCACGCCGGCGTGCGCCTGGTGCACGAGCACGTCACGGAAGAACGCGGCCAGATCGACGAGCGCCCGGTCCAGCGCATCGCGCGCCGTGCGGGTCGCGCGGGATTTCTGCCGCCGCTCCAGGTCCTTCAGCGCGCCGGCACCGCCACGCACCCATGCTGAGGTGCCCCGGCCGGTCGCGCCCGCTCCGAGCGACTGCGCGAGCGCAGCGCGTTCCGGCTCGTCGAGCGAGGCCGAGCGCGCCGCGGCGTCCTGCTCGGCCGCGCGAACCAGGTCGTCGGCCGCGGCCAGGCAACGGTCGAGCCGGGTCAGCGCCGCAGGCACAGCGAGCACTGCCCGCCGCCGATCGCGCGCATCGGCATCACGGGCCAGCCACCGAGCTCGGCCGACATGACCCTGTGCGGCCTTCGCTGCCCACTCGGCGTCGGCGGGATCGATGCCGTCACGCCGCACCAGCACCTCGGCGACCGCCTGCGCCGAGGGCGTCCGCAGGCTCACCACCCGGCAGCGGGACCGGATCGTCACCGACACGTCGTCGGGATGCGTCGACGGCGCGCAGAGCAGGAACACCGTCCGCGACGGCGGCTCCTCGATCGCCTTCAGCAGGGCGTTTGCGGCCGATTCGGTGAGCCGGTCGGCATCCTCGATGACCACTACCTGCCAACGTCTGGATGTCGGGACCCGCCCCGCCGTCAACACGATCTGGCGCATGTCCTGCACGGCGATGGACAGCCCGCTCGGTACGACCAGGTGCACGTCGGGATGGGTGCCTGCCCGGACGGTGTGGCAGGCGGCGCAGTGCCCGCAGCCCCGCTCATCGGCGGGGTCGGGCCTGCACTCCAACGCAGCGGCGAATGCACGCGCGGCCACCGACCGTCCCGAACCCGGCGGTCCGGTGAACAGCCAGGCGTGTGTCATCGCGCCCTGCGCGACCGGCCGGCCGGCCACCACGTCGGCCGCCGCGGCGGCCGCCTCCCGCAGCGTCGCCACGGCGGTGGGCTGGCCGACGACGTCGTCCCAGACGCTCACGACGGCGGACCTGCCGTTGCCGCTGCCGTGCCGGGCGCCGATCCGGCCGACGGGTCGTCGAGGGCGGCTTCGTGGTCGGGTCCGACGTCCAGCGCAGCATCCCGGTCAGGGGCCACCTGCCCGCCCATCAGCGGCTCGACGGCGGCCCGCACCTGCGCAGCGATCACCAGCGGATCAGCGCGTGCGTCCACGACGAGGTAGCGGCCCGGGTTCGCCTCGGCCAGGCTGCGGAACGCATCGCGGATGCGGCGATGGAACTCCAGTGGCTCCGATTCCATCCTGTCCGCAGCGGATCGGCGATCGATCCGGGACAGTCCGTCGATGGGGTCGAGGTCGAGCAGCACGGTGAGGCCCGGATGCAGGTCACCCGTGGCCCAGCGGGAGATGCGGAGCACCTCGTCCAGCGCGAGCTCCCGGCCGGCCCCCTGATAGGCCAGCGAGGAGTCGACGTAGCGGTCGGTGAGCACAACCTTGCCGGCGTCGAGCGCCGGCCGGATGACCCTCTCGACATGGTCGGCCCGGTCGGCTGCGAAGAGCAGCGCCTCGGCCTGCGGGGCGAGGACGTCGCGGGCGTGCAGCACGATCTCGCGGATCCGCTGCCCGGTCTCGGTGGCTCCGGGTTCATGTGTGGCTACGACGTCGAGCCCGAGTTCGCGCAGCCAGTCCGCGAGCATCGTCACCTGCGTGGTCTTGCCGGCTCCCTCGCCGCCTTCGAACGCTACGAACAAGCCACCAGGCGCGCAATGCGGCGTCGCCTCGCCTCGCAATGCCGTGACGAAGTCGGTGACCAGCGGGACGTCACGCCGATCGTCCATCTGCCGGTAGGCGACGATCCCGACGACGACCCCGACGACGCCGCCGGCGAAGAGCAGGAACCTGCTCCCGTCGATCGTGCCGTGCAGGTCACCGAGCCGGAAGGCGTGCGCCTTGATCAGCCCGACCAGGAACGGGACGGCGGCGAGGGTGGCGAGCAGCACGACCTGCACCATCGACTGCACGAACGCGAACGTGCGTCCACGGATCTCGTCGCTGACCTCGGCGCCGAGCAGCGTCATGCCGGCGAGATACGCGACGCCGGCGAAGAAGCCGACGCCGACGATCGCGATGATCGCAAAGACCAGATGCGGCACGACCGACAGGATCGCGAGAAACATGGCCGCCGTGATGATCGAGAGCCCGAACATGCGCTGCCGGGAGAGCTCCCGCGCCGCTCGCGGGCCGAACGCCATGCCGAGTCCGAGACCGACGAACAGGGCGCCGAAGAGCAGGCCGTAGGACGCGTCGCCGCCACCGAGGCTTGCGGCGTAGATCTTGCCGGTGCCGATCACGGTGCCACCGGCGGCGAACGCGCCGAGGATGCCGATGACCAGGCCACGCACCAGCCGGGTGCTGCCCACGAAGGCGAGCCCCTCCCGGACCAGGGCGAACGTGCTCGGCATGCGCTCGGCGGGCTCCGACAGATCGCGATGACCGCCGATCCGGTGGATGCGCAATACGGTAAACGCGGCGAAGAGGAAGGTCAGCGAGTTCAGGTACATCGCGAGGTCGACCTGATTCGCCTGATCGGCGTGGAAGAAATGCACGGCCAGACCGAGCGTGTGGCTCGCCCACGCGAGCACGGCGAACAGCACGGCAGCGAGAACCGGTGTGATGCCGTAGGTGGTGATCAACGACAGCTGGTTCGCCGATTCGATCTGGTCCTTGCGGCGCAGCAGGTTCGGCACCGAGGCTTCCTTGGCCGGTCGCCAGAACACGCCGAAACACTCGATCAGGAACGACGCAGCGAACAGCCAGGTGAGGCTGTTCGCGATCGGGATCGAGGCGAAGATGCCGAACCGGACGACGTCGCAGAAGATCATCAGCCGACGCCGGTCGAAGCGGTCGGCGAACACACCCGCGATCGGGCCCAGCAGCACCGCGGGCAGCAACTGCGCGACCAGCACACCGCCGAGCGCGAAGTTTGCGGCCCGGTAGCCGTGCGCGAGATCGGTGGCCATCGCCGTCCGGGCCAGCAGGCCGAGCCAGTCGCCCAGGCTCGACGCCGCGAGTGAGAACCACAGCCAGCGGAAGTCGCGGATGCGCAGCACGCTGCGGATGCGATCGGCCGGGGACACCAGTGCCGAGGCAGTCGCGGACGCCGGGCCGGCTGACGGCACCGGACCAGCCGACCGCACCGGGCCGGCGCTGCCGCCGGTCGGCTGTAGGCCGGAACCGGTGGGTCCGGTGCGGCCGGAGCGGCGCTGCGTCACGGAGATGCTGCCCCCGGGGATGCGGCTGGTGCGGACGTCAATCCACTGTATCGGCCGCTAGCCCTGGGTCCGCTCTGTTCGGGCTGCTGTGTTCGGGGCTGCTGTGTTCGGGGCTGCTGTGTTCGGGGCTGCTGTGTTCGGGGCTGCTGTGTTCGGGGTTCGGGCGTCGACGGGCAGTTCGAAGGGAGCGAGAACGCTGCGCAACGACGCCGCCAACTCCGCCTGGCGGCGCGTGGACAGAGCGCGCAGCAGGTGGCGCTCGCGCTCCAGCAGGTCGGCGAACGCTGCGTCGACGACGGCCCGGCCGCGGCCGGTCAGCCGAACCCGGACGCCCCGACCGTCGGTGCGGTCGGGGTGCCTGCGCACGAACCCGCGCTGCTCGAGCCGGTCGATCCGGTTGGTCATCGTGCCCGAGCTCACCAGCGTCTGCCCCACCAGCTCACCGGGCGAGAGCTCTTGGTGTCCTCCGGCCCGCCGGAGCGAGGTCAGGACGTCGAATTCGTAGGGCTCGAGATCGTGCTCGGCAAAGACCGCGCGGCGGGCTCGATCCAGGTGCCGCGCGATCCGACTCACCCTCGAGAGCACGGCGAGCGCGGAGAGGTCGAGGTCCGGTCGCTCGGCCGTCCAGGCTGCGACCAGCCGGTCGACCTCATCCTCCATACGCGCCATCGTAGCCTCGATGTCTCTTGACATCGAGATTCCTGCCTTGCAAGCTGTCCTCACGCATTTATCTCCATGTCGAGAGAACCGGCCGATGCCCACCTGGAACACGAGGCAGTACGAGCGCTACACCGACGAGCGGGGACGGCCCTTCCACGACCTCGTCGGCAGGATCGGCGCGGCGGAGCCGTCCTACGTCGTCGACCTCGGCTGCGGCACCGGAGAGCTGACGGCCACCCTTGCCGAGCGCTGGCCCGAGGCCATGGTCCACGGCGAGGACTCCTCGCCAGAGATGCTGAAATGCGCTGCGGCACAAGCGATTCCGGGTCGGCTCGACTTCACGCGGGCGGACATCCGCGACTGGGTTCCGCCGCGCGGCGTCGACGTGCTCGTCACGAACGCCGCCCTGCAGTGGGTGCCCGGGCATCTCGAGCTCCTCGACCAGCTGATCCGGGCGCTGCGTCCCGGCGGCTGGTTCGCCATGCAGGTGCCGGGCAACTTCGATGCGCCGAGCCATGTCCTGCTGACCGAGCTGCGCGAGTCACCCCGCTGGCGGGAGCGGCTCGGCGACGACGCCGTCCGCCCCGGCGCGCACGGCGCCGCCGAATACCTTGCGGCGCTGGCAGCGCTGGGCTGCGTCGTCGACGCATGGGAGACCACCTACCTGCACGTGCTGGCCGGGCCCGACCCCGTCCTGGAGTGGACCCGCGGAACGGCGCTGCTGCCGGTGCTCGATCGGCTCGACGACGCCGACGCCGCCGAGTTCGAGGGCGAGTACGCGGCAGCGCTGCGCGCGGCGTACCCGCCCCGGGACGGGCGGACCATGCTGCCGTTCCGCCGCGTGTTCGCCGTCGCGGAGAAGCAGCGATGATTACCGGGCTGCACCATGTGCAGGTCGCCGGACCGGCTGGCTGCGAGGACCACGCCCGCGCGTTCTACGCGGGCCTGCTCGGGATGACCGAGATTGCCAAGCCCCCGGAACTCACCAGGCGCGGCGGCGTGTGGTTCCGCGGCGGCACCGCCGAAGTACACGTCGGTATCGAAGCCCGCTTCCGGCCGGCCCGCAAGGCACACCCTGCCCTGCTCGTCGACGACCTCGACGCCGTCATCGCGCGCAGCCGGCCACCTAAGCCCGGAGGCTGGTGCCTCTTCGCCGAGTGATGACCTTTGCGGGCTCCCCAGCCGCGAAAACCCCGCACAACTCATCACTCGGCGGATCAAGACTTCGCGGTGGCCTTCTTCGCCCGCGGCGCGGCCTTCCTCGCCGCCCGCTTCTTCGGCCTGGCCGGGCCGCGAGCCCGGCGCTCGGCGAGCAACTCCGAGCCGCGCTCGGGGGTGATCGACTCCACCTCCTCGCCCTTGCGCAGGCTCGCGTTCGTCTCACCATCGGTGACGTAGGGACCGAACCGGCCGTCCTTGATCACCATCGTCTTGGCGGTGGCCGGATCGGTGCCCAAGTCGCGCAGCGGCGGCGCGGCCGCGGCCCGACGCCCGCGCGTCTTCGGCTGCGCCAACAGCGCCTCGGCCTGCTCGAGGGTGACCGTGAACAGCTCGTCCTCGGAGCCGAGCGACCGCGAGTCAGCGCCCCTCTTGATGTAGGGGCCGTACCGGCCGTTCTGCGCGGTGACCGGCTCGCCGGCGGCGTCGGTGCCGACCGTGCGCGGCAGCGAGAGCAGCTTCAGCGCGTCGTCGAGGGTGACGGTGTCCAGGGACATGGACTCGAACAGGCTCGACGTCGGCGGCTTGTCCTTGCTGCCCTCGGGAAGCGCCAACGTGACGTACGGCCCGTAGCGGCCGTTCTTCGCGACGACGTCGTAGCCGGTATCGGGATCTACCCCGAGCATCCGGTCACCCGATGGCGCATCGAGCAGTTCCTCGATCTTCTCCGGCGTCAGCTCGTCGGGGGCCAGGTCGTCGGGAAGCGAAGCGCGATCGCCGTCATCGCCGCCACGCTGAAGATACGGGCCGTACCGGCCCACGCGCACGACGGTCTTGCCGTCACGCAGCGGGATGGAGTTGACGCCGCGCGCGTCGATCTCCTCCAGCCGCTCGCCGACCAGCTTCTTCAGCCCGCCGGACCGGGCGAGGCCGCCTTCCTGCCCGTCGTCGGAGCCGAAGTAGAACCGGGACAGCCACTCGACACCGGCGAGGTCGCCGGCCGCGATGGTGTCGAGGTCGTCCTCCATCGCCGCGGTGAAGTCGTAGTCGACGAGCCGTCCGAAGTAGCTCTCCAGCAGGCCGACGACGGCGAAGGCCACCCACGCGGGCACCAGCGCGTTGCCCTTCTTCCAGACGTATCCGCGGTCCTGGATGTTCTCCAGGTGAGCCGCGTACGTCGACGGCCGGCCGATGCCGAGTTCCTCCAGGGCCTTCACCAGGCTGGCCTCGGTGTACCGTGCCGGCGGCGTTGTCTGGTGGCCGTCCGGCCTCATCTTCGTGCCGGTGAGCGCATTGCCCTCGCCCACCCGTGGCAGCCGGCGCTCGGCATCCTCGCGCTCGGCGGTCTCGTCGTCGGTGTGCTCGACGTAGGCGCGCAGGAAGCCGGGGAACGTAATCGTCTTGCCGCTCGCACCGAACTCGGCGGTACCCAGCTCGTCGACGGCGGCGTCTGACAGCAGCCGCACGCTGACACTGGTGCCGCGGGCGTCGGCCATCTGCGATGCGATGGTGCGTTGCCAGATCAGTTCGTAGACCCGGAACTCGTCTGCCGAGAGCTCGTCCGCCACCTGGCCGGGAGTGCGGAAGCTGTCGCCGGCAGGGCGGATCGCCTCGTGCGCCTCCTGGGCGTTCTTGACCTT
>QHCD01000058.1 GCA_003244255.1 Pseudonocardiales bacterium
ATGAAGTACATCGCCTCGACCAGGCCGACCGTCAGCAAGAAGATCGAGAACAGCCGGCCCTGCGCCTCCGGTTGCCGAGCGACGCCGGCGATCGTCGCGCTACCGGCGAGACCGTCACCGACGGCCGCGCCGATCGCGCCGCCGCCCAGCGCGAGCCCGCCGCCGACGAAGGCTCCGGCGAGCTGGACCGCGTGATTGGAGATTGCCATGACATCCCTTCTGTACAGATCACCTAACGTTGGCTGCGGGCACGGTTCGTCGGATCAGCTGGGCACCCCCTCGGGCCGCACATCCTCGACACCGTCGGCCTGAGCATCGTCGGCCTGGGCATCGTCGGCCTGGGCATGGTCGGCCTGAGCATCGTCGGCGCCCTTGTAGTCGGCGCTGGCGGGATCGTCCTCGGCGTGGTTGGCAAACGCGAAGTACAGGATCGTGAGCAGGGCGAAGATCGCGGCCTGGATGACACCGATGAACATGTCGAAGATCTTCCAGACGACGTTCGGTCCCCACGCGATGTACGGCGGGAAGAGCCCGATCAGCTCGATCATGATGGCGCCCGCGAACAGGTTGCCGAAGAGCCGCAACGCGAGCGAGATGGGGCGGACGAGTTCCTCGATGACGTTGAACGGCCGCAGGATGATCGGCCGGTCCTTGGGGTTGAAGATGTGACCCCAGTAGTTCCGCTTGCCGCTGTGGTGCGCCCCCCACGCGTGCACCCACACCACCACGAATACTGCCATCGCGAACGTGAGGTTGACGTCGCCGGTCGGCGACGGCAGCGCACCGAGCGCCGGAATGATCTCCAGCCAGTTGGCGACCAGGATGAAGACGAACAGCGTCACGCCCAGCGGGACGACGAACGGTGCCGTGCGGATGCCGATCGACGACTCGACCTGATCCTCGACGCCGCGAACCAGCGTCTCCCACAGCAGTTGCGGACCGCGCGGCACGCCGCTGGTCGCGCGGCGGGCCACGATCAGCCCGCCGATCACGACGATCAGGCCGGCGACGACGGTCGACCAGACCGTGTCCAGGTTCACACCCCAGCGGGTCAGGTGGGTTCCGACGTGGATGTTGGTGGCGGCGTCGTAGCGCATCACGGGCTCGCCCGCCGACGCCGGTTCCATCCCCTCGCGGTCGCCCCGTGCCGGTCGGTCATGATCCCCGGAGCTCCCGGATCACCGGCAACGACGCCGCGCCGACCATCACCAGCTGGAAGACCGCGAGGCCGCCGAACACCCCCAGGCCGTCGGGGCGAACGGCCACCGCGATCGCCAGCGCCACCAGGGTGATCCCGCCCAGGCGGACCAGGACACCGCCGACGAATCGCTGCTTGCGGCGGGTGGCGACACTGGCACCGAAGTGCGCGACGGAGCGCTGTACGAACCACGTGTTCAGCGCGCCGAGGCCGATTCCGACGAGGACGAACACGCCGGCGAGCGGATGCCCGAGCGGCGCTAGCAGGGCCAGCACGACGGCACCGATCACCGCCCCCGCGATGCTGGAACGGCGGAGGTTGGCGGCCGCGTGCGCCGGAACGCCAGGCCCGGCCCCGAGCGGTGGTGCCGTGCTGTCGGTCACGGGGCTCCTCTTCGTGCGTCCGCCGGAGAGCACGTCACCTCTTCGGGAAGTTGATGAAGCGTCGGATTCGGACGTACAGGCTCACGCAGGCGCTCACGATACCGACGGCCGTGCCGACAACGGTATACAGCGGGGACGAGTGCAGGGCCCGGTCGACGAGCAGGCCCGCGACGACGCCGACCACCATGCAGCCGACGAGGGTCGATCCGAGCGTGATCAGCTCGCGGACGGACGCCGGCCGTCGCTCCATCGTCGCGAAGGGTAGGGCTGCAGTGTCGGCCATCGCAACTGACCCTCCCGGGCGGTGGGGTCGGCCGCAGCACCGGCCGGATCGGGCCGGTTCGCGGGGTCGGCGATCGAGGCGGGCGGTCAACCACCCCGTCTACTACAGCGACCGGCCGTATCGACCCGCGAGGGGCAATGCTGACCGGTCCATCCGCGCTGCGGACGGTCGGACGCTACCACAGGCCCATGACCTCTTTGCCGGCGGCCCCGACGGCGTACTTCGCCTACCCGCCAGAGGACTTGGTCGACCGGCGCAGGGCTCGAAGCCGCGGCACGTTGGACAGAATGAGCGCGACGACGACGAGCCCGCCGACCAGCGTCGCGATCACCGGAACGCTGTTCACCAGCGCCATCGAGACGCCCCCGAAGGCGACGACGGCGGCCCAGAAGTAGATCAGCAGCACGGCCCGGCGCTGCGAGTGGCCGATCTCCAGCAGCCGGTGGTGCAGGTGCTTCTTGTCCGGGCTGAACGGCGACCGACCCGCCTTGACCCGCCGGACCACGGCCAGGACGAGATCCACCAGCGGGACCGCGAGCACGGCCGCGAGGATCACCAGCGGCAGCAGCAGCGGCAGTGATCCGAAGGACGTGTGGAACGTTTGCGCGTCGGCGGAGGTGGCCGTGATGGCCGCGGACGCGAGCAGCAGGCCGAGCAGCATCGACCCGGAGTCGCCCATGATGATCCGGGCGGGCGAGAAGTTGTGCGGCAGGAAGCCGATGCAGATGCCGGCGAGCACCGCGCAGATCAGCGTCGGCGCGAACGCGACGTCGTACCCGACCTTGCCCAGGTGATAGCTGTAGGCGAAGAATGCCAGCGCCGAGATCCCGGTGACGCCGGCAGCGAGACCGTCGAGGCCGTCGATGAAGTTGACCGCGTTCACCGTGACGACGCAGAGCAGGATGGTCAGCGGCACCGATTCGTCCCGGCCGAGCAGCAGCGTTCCGACGCCGCCGAACGGGATGTAGAAGATGAAGATCTGCACGCCGAGCAGGACCATCGTGCCCGCCGCGACGATCTGGCCGGCGAGCTTGGTCAGCGCGTCGAGTTCCCACTTGTCGTCGATGATCCCGACGGCGCAGATGAGCACCCCCGCGATCAGCACCGCCGTCGTCTCCGAGGAGTTCGTGAAGGTCCGCCGCAGGGTCGGCATGTGCCGTGCCACGAACAGCGCCGCCGCCAGTCCGCCGAGCATCGCGAGGCCACCCATCCGCGGGACCGGGATGCTGTGGACGTCCCGGTCGCGAGGTGCAGCCATCGCCCCGATCTTGATCGAGAAGCGCCGGATCAGCGGCGTCAGCAGGAAGGTGACGACCGCGGCGACGCAGAAGACGAGGGCGTATTCGCGCACCGGATCGGGTCAGCCCCTCCCGCCGCCGTCGACGAGGGCCGGCTCGCGCCGCGCGTAGGCGGGATAGCGGCCGACGAGCTCGCCGACGGATGCGGCGATCTCGGCCTGCGCCGCCCGCCCACCGGGCGCGTCCGGATCGGTGCCGACGGCGCGACCGATCAGCTCGGCGACCTCGGCCATGTCCGGCTCGCTCATCCCTTGCGTCGTCACCGACGGCGTGCCAACCCGGATGCCCGAGGCGATCATCGGCTTCGCGGGGTCGAACGGGATCGCGTTCTTGTTCAGGGTGATCCGTGCCGCGTCACAACGCGCCTCGGCGTCGCGGCCGGTGACACCGACCTCGCGCAGGTCGATCAGGGCGAGGTGCGTGTCGGTGCCACCGGAGACCGGGCGCATCCCGCGTTCGGCGAGGCCCCGCGCCAGCGCCCGGCAGTTGGCGATCACCTGATGCGCGTAGGCCTGGTATTCGGGCTGCAGGCACTCCTTCAGCGCGACCGCCTTGGCGGCCACGGCGTGCATCAGCGGACCGCCCTGCGTGAACGGGAACACCGCCTTGTCGATCGCCTTCGCGAGCTCCTCGCGGCAGACGATCATCCCGCCGCGCGGTCCGCGCAGCACCTTGTGCGTGGTGAACGTCACGACGTCGGCGTAGGGCACCGGGCTCGGGATCGCCTTGCCGGCGACCAGGCCGATGAAGTGCGCGGCGTCGACCATCAGCTTCGCGCCGACCTCGTCGGCGATCTGGCGGAAGGACGCGAAGTCGATCAGCCGGGGATACGCCGTCGCGCCCGCGATGATCATCTTCGGCCGGTGCTCCCGGGCCAGCTCGCGGACGGCGTCGTAGTCGATCAGCTCGGTCTCCCGGTCGACGGCGTATCCAATCGTGTTGAACCACCTGCCGGAGAAGTTGACCGGGCTGCCGTGGGTGAGGTGCCCGCCGTGTGAGAGCGACATGGCGAGCACGGTGTCGCCGGGCCGCAACAGGGCGGCGTACGCGGCGAGGTTGGCGCTCGCGCCCGAGTGCGGCTGCAGGTTGGCATGGTCGGCGCCGAAGAGCTCCTTGGCGCGGGCGATGCCGATCAGCTCGGCCTTGTCGACCTCACCGCAGCCGCCGTAATACCGGCGGCCCGGATAGCCCTCGGCGTACTTGTTCGACAGCGTGCTGCCGAGCGCGGCGAGCACCGCCGGGCTGGTGAGGTTCTCGCTGGCGATCAGCTGCAGCCCACCCCGCAGGCGATCCAGCTCCCCCACGACGACGTCGGCAATCTCGGGGTCCTGGGCCGCGAGCGCGTCGAAGTCGGGTCCCCAGAACGGTGTGCTCATCACGGCGCTCCTTGCGGGTCGCTGTTCCGACCGAAGGGCCGGTGGATGTGCGGCTAACTGTACGGCCACCCGCCGGGGCGTGGTCGTCATCCGTTCCCGCGGCGCGGATGCTTGCCCGCGGCTGCTGCAGCCGCCCGACCACCTCGGCACGACCCGCGGTCACTACGGCGCCTCCTGCAGGTCGGGGACGACCTCGCGAAGTTCTGCCGCGCTGATCGAGCCGAGCCGGCGCAGTGTCGGCGTGACGCCGGTCAGGTCGACGATCGAGCTCGCCGTCCGGTCGGTGCACGGCCCGCCGTCGAGGTAGGTGTCGACGGCGTCGCCCAGCTGCGCGCGGGCCTCGTCGACCGTCGCCGGCGACGCGGCGCCGGAGCGGTTGGCACTGGAGACGGCGAGCGGGCCGGTGCGTTCGAGCAGTTCGAGAGCCACCGGGTGGGCGGGCATCCGCACGGCCACCGTGCCGCGGGTGTCGCCGAGATCCCAGGCGAGGGAGGGCGCGTGCTCGACGATGATGGTGAGCCCGCCGGGCCAGAACGCCTCGACCAGCGAGCG
Organism: Pseudonocardiales bacterium; assembly: GCA_003244255.1. Classification (GTDB taxonomy): domain Bacteria; phylum Actinomycetota; class Actinomycetes; order Mycobacteriales; family QHCD01; genus QHCD01. The sequence continues at coordinate 5,091 of QHCD01000058.1, forward strand.
GGCGACGTCGTCGACGGCCAGCATCAGGCCGTCGAGCCCCGCCCACGACCCGACCAGCACGGGCGACGGCATCTCCCGGCCGCGACCCTTGGCGGCGAGCAGGGCAGCGACGGCCTGCTCGGTGAACGCGTCTGCCGCGACGCCGTAGACCGTGTCGGTGGGAATGACGGCGAGCGCGCCGCGCGCGATCGATGCGGCCGCTTCGTCCAGGCCACAGGCGCGCAGGGCCGGATCCGAGCAGTCGTAGGTCTGGCTCACGCCGGCGCCTCCGTCCGTACCGCGGTCGTGAATCGCGGCCGGCCGTTGAGATCTGGCCGGTCGGCGAGCTCGCTCAAGCGTCCCATTGCCGTCGCGCCGATCAACGCGGGCACCGCGTCGCCTTGCCGGTCGGCGTGCTCGACGCCCAGCACCCCACCGGGCCGCAGCAGCCGGACGGCCGTGGCGATGACCACGCGCACCACGTCGAGACCGTCGAGCCCGCCCCACAGCGCCGCCGGCGGGTCGTGCTCGGCAACCTCGCGTTCAACCTCGGCGCCGTCGGGGATGTACGGCGGATTGGCGACGACGACGTCGACGGCGCCGTCGAGCTCGGGCAGTGCGCCGTCGATGTCCCCGTGCTGCAGATGCACCCGCGATCCCGCTGGGTGCGCGTCGAGGTTTCGGCGCGCCCACGCGGCGGCATGGGCTTCGCGTTCGACGGCGTAGACCCGTGCCGCGGGCGCTTCGTCCGCGACGGCCAGCGCGATCGCGGCGCTGCCCGCACAGAGATCGACGACCACCGGCGAGGCGATCCCGGCAAGGCGGGACAACACCCACTCGACGAGCACCTCGGTCTCCGGACGCGGCACGAAGACGCCGGGCCCGACGGCGAGATCCAGCCGGCGGAATCCGGCCACGCCGGTGAGGTGCTGCAACGGCACCCGGCGGGCCCGCTCGTCGACCAGCGCCCGGAAGGTCCGTGCGTTCTCGGCGGGCACGACGGCGAGCAGATCGAGGCGCCCGATCCGGATGCCGAGCACGTGCGCCAGCAGGGTCCGCGCGTCGTATTCCGGGCTGGCGACACCGGCCTCGGCCAGCCGGCCAGCGGCCGCGGCGAGGAGCGTTCTCGGCTTCACCCGGAGCGGCCGGCGGTTCCGGATTCGGCGCCGGCCAGCGCGGCCTCCGTGTCGGCCTGGGTCAGCGCGCCGATGACGGCGTCGAGGTCGCCGTCGAGCACCTGGTCGAGGTTGTAGGCCTTGAACCCGACCCGGTGGTCAGAGATCCGGTTCTCACCGAAGTTGTAGGTGCGGACGCGTTCGCTGCGGTCGACCGTGCGCACCTGGCTGCGCCGGGCGTCGGCCGCCTCCCGCTGTTGGCTGTCCTGCGCGAGCGCGTACAGGCGGGCGCGCAGCACGCGCATCCCCGCCTCCCGGTTCTGCAGCTGGCTCTTCTCGTTCTGCATCGACACCACCGTGCCGGTGGGCAGGTGCGTGATGCGCACCGCGGAGTCGGTGGTGTTCACGCTCTGCCCGCCCGGACCGGAGCTGCGGAAGACGTCGATGCGCAGATCGTTCGGGTCGATCTGGACTTCGATCTCCTCGGCCTCCGGCAGCACGAGCACTCCCGCCGCCGAGGTGTGGATCCGGCCCTGCGACTCGGTCACCGGCACCCGCTGCACTCGGTGCACGCCGCCCTCGTACTTAAGCCGGCGCCAGACTCCGTCAGCGGGCCGGCCGTTGCGGGCCTTGATCGCCACGCTGATGTCGCGGTAGCCGCCGAGCTCGGTCGGCTCGGCGTCGAGCACCTCGGCCTGCCAGCCCTGACGTTCGGCGTAGCGCAGGTACATCCGCAGCAGGTCGCCCGCGAACAGCGCGGACTCCTCGCCGCCCTCGCCCGCCTTGATCTGCATGATCACGTCCTTGCCGTCGGCGGGATCCTTCGGCACCAGGGCCTCGCGCAGCTCTGCCTGCAGCTGGGCGATCCGGGCGTCCAGCAAGACGATCTCGGAGGAGAACGACGCGTCCTCGTGGGCTAACTCGCGCGCAGCCTCGCGATCGGCCGTAGCAGCATCGAGCTCGCGGGCCGACTCGACGATCGGTCCCAGCTCCGCGTACCGCCGGCCCAGATCGCGCGCGCGGACCGTATCGGTGTGCACGGCGGGGTCGGCGAGCGCGCGCTCGAGCCGCGCGTGCTCGGCGATCAGGTCAGGCAGGGCCCCGAGCGGCTGGTCGGTCACGAGCGGGCAGCGGGAGATGTCATGGCGTCGATTCGTCGGGGTGGTCGGGACGCGACAACGGCGCCCGATCCCAACGGGACCTGGGCGCCGTCGCGCGGGCTACTTGCCGGAGCTCTTCCTGCCGGCGCCGTCCTTAGTGCCGCCGTCCGTTGCGGCGCCGTCTGCGGAGCCGCTGTCGCCCCGCACCCGCTTGCCGAAGCGGCGCTCGAAGCGCGCCACCCTGCCGCCGGTGTCGAGGATCTTCTGCTTGCCCGTGTAGAACGGGTGGCACGCCGAGCAGACGTCGGCGTGCATCACGCCGTTCTTCGCCGTGCTCCGGGTAGTGAACGTGTTCCCACACGAGCAGGTCACCTGCGTGGTGACGTACTCGGGGTGGATGTCCGTCTTCATAGCGTCCTCCTCATCCAGCCGTCGGGTCCCGACGCGATCGCGCGGGTGAACCGGCAGCCACGCCCCTGCAACTCGTCGAGCCTGCCACAGATTCCCCTCGGCCCCGCGGGGGTCGTCAGTCGCTGCCGATCGACGTCGTCTTCTGCACCTGCATCAGGAATTCGACGTTCGTGGCGGTCTTGCGCAGCCGGTCGAGCACCAGCTCGAGCGCCTGCTGCGGCTCCAGCGCGTGCAGCACCCGGCGCAGCTTGATCACGATCGCCAGCTCGTCGGGCGAGAGCAGGATCTCTTCCTTACGGGTGCCGGACGCGACGACGTCGACGGCCGGGAAGATCCGCTTGTCCGCCAGTCGCCGGTCGAGGTAGAGCTCGGCGTTGCCGGTTCCCTTGTACTCCTCGTAGATCACGGTGTCGCCGGTCGACCCGGTCTGGACCAGGGCCGTTGCCAGGATGGTCAGTGAGCCGCCGTCCTCGATGTTTCGCGCGGCGCCGAGGAAGCGCTTCGGGGGGTAGAGCGCCGTCGAGTCGATACCGCCGGAGAGGATCCGGCCGCTGGCTGGCGACGCGTTGTTGTAGGCACGCCCCAGCCGGGTGATGGAGTCGAGCAGTACGACGACGTCGTGGCCGAGTTCCACCAAGCGCTTGGCCCGCTCGATCGACAGTTCTGCCACGGTCGTGTGGTCCGACGGCGGCCGGTCGAATGTCGAGGCGATCACCTCGCCCTTCACCGACCGCTGCATGTCGGTAACCTCCTCGGGCCGCTCGTCGACGAGCACGACCATGAGGTGGCATTCGGGGTTGTTAGTGGTGATCGCGTTGGCGATCGCCTGCATCACCATCGTCTTGCCGGCCTTCGGCGGGCTGACGATGAGGGCTCGCTGGCCCTTGCCGATCGGGGCGACCAGGTCGATGACGCGGGTCGTGAGGATGTGCGGCTCGGTCTCCAGCCGCAGCCGATCCTGCGGATAGAGCGGCGTGAGCTTGTGGAACTCCGGGCGCTTCTTGGCCTCCTCGGGGTCCAGGCCGTTCACCTGGTCCAGACGCACCAGCGCGTTGTACTTGTCGCGCCGCTCGCCCTCGCGCGGTTCGCGGACCGCACCAGAGATCGCGTCACCGCGGCGCAGGTCGTAGCGGCGCACCTGCGACAGCGAAACGTAGACGTCGTTCGGCCCGGTCAGATAGCCGGTCGTGCGCACGAAGGCGTAGTTGTCCAAGACGTCGAGAATGCCGGCCACCGGCACCAGTACATCGTCCTCGGCGACGACCGGCTCGGACTCACCGGGACGCTCCCGGCCGCGGCGCCGGTCGCGGAACCGTCGGCCGCGGCGGCGACCGCCGTCGCCGTAGTCATCGTCGCTGGTCCGGTCGTTCTGGCCCCGGTCGTTCTGGCCCCGGTCGTTCTGGCCCCGGTCGTTCTGGCCCCGGTCGTTCTGGCCGCGGTTGTTGGTGCCCCGCTCGTTGTTGGATCGGTCGCTGTTGGATCGGTCGCTGTTGGATCGGTCGCCGCCACGCTGGCCGCCGCGGTCCCGTTGCTCGTTCGCGCGCTCACCAGTGCGCTGGGAACTCTCCCGGCGAGCGCCGTCGCGGGCGTGATTCTGCCGGGTACTGCTCTGCTCGGTGCTGGTCTGCCCGGCGCCGCTCTCGGCGGCACCGGCGGGCTGTCCCGGGGCCTCGGCCGGCGGCGTTGCGGCACTCGCGTCCGGGTCCGTCGACGCCGCGACGACGTCGCTGACCGGCGCGGGGTCACTCGAGGGTGCACCGGCAGCGCGCTGCGCCGTCCGGTGACCGCGGGTCCGCGTTGCCGGTGCCGGTGCCGGTGCCGACGATGCCACGGCGGGCGACCCAGCTGGGGACTCGGCTGGCGACTCGGCTGCCCCGCCGGAGCCTGCCGGTGCCGTCGCTACCGGCGCCCCGGCGGGCTGGCTGCCGTTCTGGTGCTCCTTGATGACGGCGATCAGGTCGCCCTTGCGCATCCGTGCGGTCCCGGTGACGCCGAGCTCGGCGGCGAGCCGCTGCAGGTCGGCGAGCACCATGCCGGTGAGCCCGGTGCGCTTGCGTGCGCGGGCCGCCGCGCCGTCTGAGGCAGGCTCGCCCGCAGGCTGGGCATCGGGGCTGGTCACGTCCGTCCCGGGCACGTCGGCCCGGACGTCGGTGGTGTTGGTCAAATGAGGGTCCTTCCCTGCGTCGGCTCTCGTCGTAGCAGACGGAGCCGGTGAAGCGGCCGGCCGGATGGGCCGGCTCAACTGGCCACCCGATCGGGATGGCACGGGTGGGCGGGGTGCTGCTCCGATCGTCCCCGGGCCGCGTCCCGTGGTCGACGCCCGTCTGTCGGGGCGCCATGACACCGGATGAGAACCGCGAGTGGAGCGAGAAATGTGCAGACAGTTGCCGAGTCGGCGATACCGCTCGACGGGCCCCGCTTCGTGCACGCCCTAGGGCGGCTGACGTGTCAAATCTTAGTACGCGTGCATCGGTTGGGCAACATCGCCACGCAGGTGGCTATTCCGCGGGGGGGCCGCCAGTCGCGGGACACGGCTGCCGACGCACCCGGACCGGCCGTTCCGGTGCTCCCACGCTAGGCGGTCAGTTCTTGCGCGCCACCTGCACGCCCACGCTGTGGACGCCGACGCCGCGCGCGATCCAGCCGGCCGGGGCGAACCGCCCGACCGCCGAGGTCAGCGGCCGGTCAGGGGTGTCGAACGCAAGCACGGCTGGCCCAGCACCGGAGAGCACGGCGGGCACGCCGGCTGCCCGCAACGAAGCGATCAGGTCCGCGCCCGCGGGCATCGCGGCGGCCCGGTAGGGCTGGTGCAACCGGTCGTCAGTGGCCGCGAACAGCAGCGCCGGTTCGACGGTCAGCGCGTGCACGAGCAGCGCCGCGCGACCGGCCGTGTGGGCAGCATCACGGTGCGGCACCTGGCCGGGCAACGCCGTCCGGGCAACCGATGTGGCGACGCCGCCGGGCGGCACGAAGATCCACACGCCCACATCCGGGGACGGCTCGAGGCGCGCTGCGCGGGCCCGCCCGTCCTGCGTCCATGCGATGGTGAGCCCGCCGTAGATGCAGGCGGCGACGTTGTCTGGATGTCCCTCGATGGAAGCCGCGCTGTCCAGGGCGGCCGCACGATCCTCCGGCTCCCCCGCGAGTGCGCGAGCGACGACGACGCCCGCGACGATCGCCGCTGCCGACGACCCGAACCCGCGTGCCTGCGGAATCGCGTTCTGGCACCGAATGTCGAGGCCTGATACCGCCACGCCGCGATCGGCCAGACATCCGATCGTGGTGGCGGCCACCAGATTGCCGCCGTCGTGTGGCAGCTGGCCGCGACCCTCGCCGGCGATGTCGACGGTCACGCCCGCTCGACCGGTCACGGTCACGGTCACGACGTCGATGAGATCGAGAGCGAGCGCGAGCGCATCGAAGCCGGGGCCGAGGTTCGCGCTGCTCGCCGGCGCCGAGGCCCGTGCCGCGGTTCCGGCGGGCAGGACCGTCACGACAGGTCGAGCATGCCGGCCACCGCGCGCGCGTCGACCGGAACCGTCAACGGCTTGGGCGCGCCGGAGATCGCCCAGTCCGGGTCCTTCAGGCCGTTTCCGGTGACGGTGCAGACCACCTGGGCGCCGCGCGGGCAGCGGCCGTCGGCCACCGTCGCGAGCAGACCGGCGACGCTCGCCGCCGACGCCGGCTCGACGAAGACGGCCTCCTCGCGGGCCAGCAGCCGGTACGCGGCGAGGATCTGCCGGTCGGTGACGGCGTCGATCAGGCCCGTGGACTCGTCGCGCGCGGCGATGGCCTGCTTCCACGACGCCGGGTTGCCGATGCGGATCGCCGTGGCGATCGTGATCGGGTGCTCGACCGGCATCCCGGTGACGATCGGCGCCGACCCGGCGGCTTGGAAGCCGAACATCCGCGGCGTCGCATCGATGACGCCGTCGCGCGCATATTCCCCGTAGCCCTTCCAGTACGCCGTGATGTTGCCGGCGTTACCCACCGGCAGGCAGTGCACGTCCGGCGCCCTGCCGAGGGTGTCGCATACCTCGAACGCCGCGGTCTTCTGGCCGTCGATCCGGTCCGGGTTCACCGAGTTCACCAGCGTGACGGCGTAGTCGTCGGCCAGATCGCGGGCGAGGACCAGGCAGTCGTCGAAGGAGCCCTCGACCTGCAGCAGGGTCGCGCCGTACACCAGCGCCTGCGCGAGCTTGCCCAGCGCGATCTTGCCGCGCGGCACGAGCACGGCGCACACCAGACCGGCGCGGACGGCGTACGCGGACGCCGAAGCGCTGGTGTTGCCGGTGCTCGCGCAGATCACGGCCCGGCTGCCCTGCGCCCGGGCTTGGGTGATCGCGACGGTCATGCCGCGATCCTTGAACGAGCCGGTCGGGTTCGCGCCCTCCACCTTCAGGTGGACCTCGCATCCGGTGCGCTCGGACAACACCGGTGCCGGTAGCAGCGGAGTTCCGCCTTCGAGCAGGGTGACGGTCTCGGTGGTCGACGCCACCGGCAGGCGCTCGGCGTATTCGGCGATGACGCCGCGCCAGGCCGCCGTCCGACCCATCAGCCGACACCTCCTTCGACGCGCATCACGCTGGTGACGGCGCGCACGATCGCGAGTTCATGCAGATCGGCAACGGTCGCGGAGAGCGCGGCGTCGGTCGCCGTGTGGGTGACGATGACGAGCACCGCATCGCTTCCCCGGCCCTCCTGGCGGACCGTGGAGATGCTCACGTCGTGGCTGGCAAACGCTTGCGCCACAGCCGAAAGCACGCCCGGCCTGTCATCGACATCGAGGCTCACGTGATAGCGCGTCAGCGTCTTGTCCATGGTCCGGAGCGCGAGCCGTGACGTCGCCGGTGCTGCCGTTCCGCGGCCACCGCTGCGCCGGTTGCGGGCCGCCGCGACGACGTCGCCGAGCACCGCGCTCGCCGTCGGCGAGCCTCCCGCGCCGCGGCCGTAGAACATCAGTTGCCCGGCGGCGTCGGCCTCGACGAAGACCGCGTTGAACCCATCGCCGACGCTCGCCAGCGGGTGTGTGGCCGGGATCATCGCCGGGTGCACCCGGACGCTGACCGCCTCTGCGTCGGCATCGCGGACCCGTTCGCAGATGGCGAGCAGCTTGACCACGGAATCGATGTTGCGAGCACTCGCGATGTCGGCAGCGGTCACGTCGGAGATGCCTTCGCGGTAAACGTCGGCCGCGGTCACGGTCGTGTGAAAAGCCAGCCCCGCAAGGATTGCGGCCTTCGCTGCGGCGTCGAATCCGTCGATGTCCGAGCTGGGGTCGGCTTCGGCGTAGCCGAGCGCGGTGGCCTCCTCGAGCGCCTCGTCGAAGCTCTGCCCAGTGGCGTGCATCCGCGAGAGCACGTAGTTGGTGGTGCCGTTGACGATTCCGAGTACTCGGGTGACACGATCACCCGAGAGCGATTCGGCCAGCGGCCGCAAGAGCGGTATCGCCGCGCCAACCGACGCCTCGTAGTAGAGGTCCACACCGGCTTCCTGCGCGGCCGCGTGCAGCGACATCCCGTCCTCGGCAAGCAACGCCTTATTCGCCGTCACCACCGACTTGCCGGATTTCATCGCCGCCAGCAGCAGCGATCGGGCCGGTTCGATGCCGCCGATCACCTCGACCACGAGGTCGACGTCGTCGCGAGCCACGAGTTCGTCGGCGTCGGTGGTGAGCAGGTCGGCGGGCACGTCGGAATGCCGCTGCGGGCGGCGGACCGCGACGCCGGCGAGTTCCAGCGGCACGCCGACCCGCGCCGTCAGGTCGTCGCCGTGTTCGCCGAGCAGTCGCACCACTTCGCTGCCGACGTTGCCGCAACCCAGAACAGCCACCCGGATCGGATTGCTCATACCGGCTGCCTCGACGTCGGCAGCTTGCCGGCCTCGTGCGTGCGCACGACCTACATCCGATCCGGGGCACTCACGCCGAGCACGCCGAGGCCGTTGGCGAGGACGACCCGCGTCGCCTCGCACAGCCACAGCCGCGCAGCGGTGAGCGGCGTCGCCTCCTCGTCACCCTGCGGCAGCACGCGGCATGCGTCGTAGAACCGGTGGTAGGTGCCGGCGAGCGATTCCAGATACCGCGCGACCCGGTGCGGTTCGCGCAACTCGGCGGCGCTCGCAACGGACCGCGGGTACTCCCCGACCGCGCTCAGCAGGTCGGTCTCGCGCTCGTCGGAGAGCAGGCCGGGATCGAAGTCGTCGCCACGGTCGATGCCCAGCTCGGCGGCGTTCCGCTGCAACGACGCAAGCCGTGCATGTGCGTACTGGACGTAGAACACGGGGTTCTCGTTGGTGTGCCGGACCCACAGGTCGGCGTCGATGTCAATGGCCGAATCCATCGAGGACCGCACCAGCGCGTACCTCGCGGCATCCACGCTGATCGCGTCGACGAGCTCGTCGAGAGTGACGACGTTTCCGGCCCGCTTGGAGAGCCGCGATCCGTGCACCGTGACCAGCTGGCCGAGTGGAATCTCGAAGTGCTCGTCTGGATCCTCGCCGAGCCCGGCAACCATGGCTCGCATCCGGCCGAGGTAGCCGTGATGATCCGCTCCCAGGATGATGACCACCTTGTCGAAGCCGCGCTCGCGCTTGTCGACGTAGTAGGCGAGGTCGGCGCAGAAGTATGTCGGCCGGCCGTCCGAGCGAACGATCACGCGATCCTTGTCGTCGCCGAAATCCGTCGTACGCAGCCAGATCGCGCCGTCGGCGTCGAACACGTGGCCCGCAGCGCGCAGCCGCCGCACGGTGTCCTCGATCGCGCCGGAGGCGTGCAGATCGCGCTCGTTGAAGTAGACGTCGAAATGCACGCCGAGGCGCTCCAGCGATGCGCGGATGTCGGCGAACATCAACTCGATGCCCTCGCGCCGGAAGACCTCGACCGCCTTCTCCTCGACCTCGCCGGTCAGGCCCGGGTTGGCATCGATCACCCGGCGGGCGATGTCCTCGATGTAGTGGCCCTGGTAGCCGTTCTCGGGCACCGGCGCCCCGGTCGCTACGGCGTAGAGCGATGCGGCGAACCGCTCGATCTGGGCGCCGGCATCGTTGAAGTAGTACTCGCGTTCCACATAAGCGCCACTCGCCTGCATCAGCCGTGCCATCGCATCACCCACGGCCGCCCACCGCACGTGCGCGATGTGCAGCGGGCCGGTCGGGTTGGCGGAGATGAACTCCAGGTTGATCCGCTGGCCGGCGAGCGCGGTGTTGCTGCCGTAGGCAGTACCGGCCGTCACGACGGTGCGCGCCAGTTCGCCGAACGCGTCCTTGGCCAGCGTGACGTTGAGAAACCCGGGACCCGCGATGTCCACCGCGGCGATGCCGGCGGCGGCCTCGAGCCTGGACTTGATCGCGGCGGCAACCTCCCGCGGTGGCTTGCCGGCCGGCTCTGCCAGGCGCAGCGCGACGTTGGTGGCGTAATCGCCGTGCTCACGGTTCTTCGGATGCTCGACGACGACGTCGTCGGGCACAGGCGCCGCGAAGTCGCCAGCGTCGATCGCGGCCGCGACGGCGGCGCGGACGGTCTCGGCGAGATCGTCGGGGGTCACCGTCCCAGGTTACCGGTGGGCAGCCTCGGTCCGCCCATGCGTTACCGCGCGGGAGGGCGGGCTCGGGTCCGGGTCGCGATCGTGATGATCTCGTGGCTCTGCTCGGTGAGCGGGCCACGATCCCAGTCGCCGCACTGAGCCTCGATCGCGAGACCGGCCTCGGTCAGGAACCCGGCGAGCGCGTTCACGGACAGGAACCGCAGCCGCCCCCGGCTAACCTGTGGCCGGTCCCACATCGGGCCGGAGAACGTCTCGCTGAGCGAGACGACGTCGCCGGTCACCGGCGTCTGGACCCGGTGCGCCACCCGCATCGCCACGCCGTCGGCCCCCGTAACCTCGGTCGCGTTCTCCGGCGTCCACTGCTCCCACACCCGTACCAGCGGGTTTCTGGTCTCGAAGGCGAATCGGCCGTCGTCGGTCAGCGCCGACCGGATCGCCTCCAGCGAGGCTCGCAGGTCGTCGTCGTCGACGAGTTCTTGGAAGGCGTGCCCCGTCATCACGACGAGGTCGAACTCGCGATCGAACCGCATGGACGCCGCATCGCCGAGGATGCAGTCGACGCCCGAACCCGCGCGCGCCCGGTCGAGCATCGCGCGGTCCGGATCGACGCCGCACAGCTGGCCGGGATGTCCGGACTCCCTGGCCCGGCGCAGCAACCCACCGGTGCCGCACCCGACATCGAGCACCGCCGTGGCGGCGGTCACCAGCGCCAGGTAGAAGTCGTCGCTGGCGCCCCAAGGGTTGAGCACGTCGTACCACTCGGCGAGCTGCTCCGCCGTCGCATCCACCATCGCGCAATCCTCGCGACACGCCGCCGTGCGCCGCATCGGAGTTTCCGCCGGCGCCGCCATCCACCGAGCTCAGGTGTTGGCGTCGCGGGCGACCTCGTCGGTGAGCAGGCCGTGTCGGCGCGCGATCGCGACCGCTTCGGTGCGACCGGAGGCGCCGAACTTGGCCAGGATGTTCGAGACGTGCACGCTGACGGTCTTGGGGCTGATGAACAACTGGCCAGCGATCTGGCTGTTGCTGCGGCCGGCTGCGACCAGGGCCAGCACCTCGTTCTCGCGCGCGGTCAGCGGCTCGTCGCGTCGCGACGACGGCGGGTGATGCGACGACGATCCCGGTCCAGCCAGCGTCCGCAGCTCGGCGAGCAGCGGGCCTGCGCGCAGCGACTCGGCCTCGGCGCGGGCGGCGTCGACCTCGGTCCGGGCGGCCGCCGCGTCTCCGCCTGCGCGCAGCACGGCCGCGAGCCGGCCGCGCGATCGGGCCGTCTCATAGCGGTGACCGAAGCGCTCGAAAGCATCGACGGCGGCTCGCCACAGGTCGAGCAGCTCGGCCAGCTCGGGGGGTTCCACACCGCAGATCCACCGCAGCCGCGCGCACTCCGCGCGCAGCCGGGCGAGCCATGCCTGGCTCTCCGGACCGCGCCGGCGACCACGCGGGCGCGCCAGCCGGCCTGGATCGAGCGTGATCGTGGCGAGGGCGATACCGCGATCGGCGTATGCCGCCCGGTCGGCCGCGCCCGCGCGGACAGCGGCAGCGCCCAGCACACCGAGCAGCACCGCGGACAGCCGGATCCGGGCCTCGAACATCGGTTCCTGCCACTGCGCCGTCACCGCGTCGACGACGTCGTCGTGCATCGAGATCGCGGCCGGCAGGTCGCCGGACTGGGCGAGCAGCTCGATCGCCGGTGCCCCACAGGTGATCGCGATCCACCCGTCGCGGATGCACCATTCCCGCAGGCCGGCGAGGTGCGCAAGCGCGTCGAGGTCGCCGCGGCCGGCGGCGAGATCGAGCCGCGCGGCGGTTATCGACGCCTCGATCAGTGCCGGTGGAGCGTCGCCACCGACGTCGAGGATGGAACCGGCGAGGTCCCAGTCGCCGCGGATGTAGGCAACCACGCCGGCCATCGTGCGGGATTGGAATGCGTAGGGCGCCCACGGCTGCCCGATCGCGACCGAGAGATCCCATCCCCGGTGATAGGCATCGAAGGCGGCATCGAGCTGGCCCTGGTCGAAGTGCAGGCCGCCGAGGTTGAATAGGCCACGCAGCTCGGCGGCGGTCGCGCCGGCCGAGCGCGCCTGGGCGATGGACTCGCGCAGCGCGGCGGCCGCCAGTTCCGGCTTGCCGGCGCGCTCATCGAGCCTCGCGAGCGACGTCGCGACGTCGGCGGCGACGTCGACGAGATCGAACTCGCGCGCCAGGGCCAGCGCCTCGGCCGCGCGTCGGGCCGCCTCGTCGTCGCGGGACAGCTCGAAGTTGACCCGCGCCAGCAGGGCGAGCACCCGGGCGCGCAGGGCGCTTGGCGGCTCGGCGGACAGCAGGCGCGCCGCCTCCGCGCAGCGCTCCAGGGCAGCGGCGGTGTCATCGGTGGACCAAGCCGCGATCGCGATGGCATGCAGCAACCGGGCCCGGCTCACCGGATCGGCTTCGGCCGGGAGGCACGCGAGCTGGTCACTCGCGAGCGCGTGGGCACGGTCGGGCAGACCGGCGGCGACGGCGGCGGCGCTGGCCCGCACAGCCAGATCGGTCGGGTCGATCCGGTCGGTGCCCCGGGCGTTGACCGCCGCCGCGACGGTCGCATCGGCCAGCAGCTCCAGCGCCACCTCGTAGTGCCGGACAGCTTCCCCAGGGCCGCCGACCGCCATCGCCTCGTCGCCGGCCTGGATGCTTGCCCTGGTGGCGCCCGGCAGGTCGTGGGCGATCCTGGCGTGGCGGGCCAGTTCGGCGGCGGTGCCGGCCACCTCCCGACCGGCCAGGGCGCGTGCGTAGGCCGCGTGTAGCCGGATCCGCTCGCCGGGCAGCAGGTCCGCATAGACGGCTTCGGCCAGCAGGGCGTGCCGGAACGCGTAGCCGTCGGTTCCCACGGCGACCAAGACGTTCGCCTCGACGGAGGCCCGCACGCCGCGATCCAGCGTCACGCCGTCGATCCCCGCGCCCCGAGCGAGCAACTCGTGCGACACCCGACGTCCGGTCGCCGACGCCGCCCGCACGACCAGCCGTCCGTCGTCGTCGAGTCGATCCAGCCGGGCGAGCAGGACGTCGGCGAGCTCTGCCGGCAGCGCGCCGCCGGTCGACTCCGCGGCCGCGACGAGCTCCTCGGCGTAGAACGGATTCCCGTCGGCGCGCCCGAGGATCGCGAGCAGATCCCGCTCAGACAGCGACTCCGGGCGCAGCGCCCGGACGAGAACGCGCAGGTCGGCGGTGCTCAAGGGCGCGAGCTGCAGCCGGCTCACGCTCGGGCGCCGGGTCCACTCCGCCAGGGTTGCGCGCAGCGGATGGCGCCGGTGCAGATCGTCCGAGCGATACGACGTGAGGATGCCGACCGGGGTATCGAACGGGCGGCTGAAGCAGAACGTGAGCAGTTCCCGGGTTGACTGGTCGGCCCAGTGCACGTCTTCCACGACGAGCAGCAGCGGCGCGTCGTGGCCGAGCCTGGTGAGCCCTTCGTGCACGGCATCGAAGAGTGCCGACCGGTCGGTCACCTCGAGATGCGCGGCCCCCTCGGGATGGGCCGTCCCGGGATGATGGGCCACCTCGGAGTCCGGGGCCGCCTCGGAATCGGGGGCCGCATCGGCGAGCAGGCGGTGGCGCGGTAGCAGCCGGGCGATTGCCGGGCTGTCCCGCCCGAGCGACGTCGCGATGTCGGCTGATTCGCCGGCGAGCCGGCCGAACGCCTCGCTGAAGGGCAGGTAAGGCATCGAGCCGTCACCGAAATCGAGGCAGTGCCCGATCAGCATCCGCCAACCGGCCACCCCGGCGAGCCGACCCACCTCGGCGAGTACCCGGCTCTTGCCGACGCCGGCATCACCGCCCAGGACCACGTGGCCGCCGGGGTTGCCGTCGATGCCCAGCAGGTCGCTCACCCGGCGGATCTCCTCGTCACGGCCGACCAGCGGGCTCAGCGGCGGTTGCGACGGCACGTCCACCATCATCGCGGACAGCGCCGACAATGCTCGCTGCGCTGCCACGGTCGAGTCCGCCGGCTGAGTTGCCGCGCGGGCGGCGGTCTGGGTCACGTCACGGTTGCCGTGCGCAGGCTGTGCTCAGCTCGCGAGCGGGTCGCGGCGGGCCGCACCCGCCGACGCGGGCGCGCTGCCGCGGCGCCGGACACGGTGTCCACGGCGCGACCGGCTCGGGAACTCGGCGGCAACCCGCTCGCGACGGTAGGCGACCTCGGCATCGATGGACGGCTGCAGCACGTTCATGTTTCGCTCCTCCTGTGTGGTCCGACGCGACCAACGATGCGCGTCTAAGGAGGTGGCGGGCATCGGTAGGAGTACCTATTTCGCAGCGGACGGCGCAACGGCCGCCTTAGAACGGGTGGCGGGGGCCGGCAGCGCGGCGGACGTTCCAAACAGGGCTCCTAGGACCCGGTTGCGGCCTCACCGGACCCGCCGCGCGGTCATGGTTTCGGCTGATAACCTGGCCCGGCGTCCCCGCCCCCGTAGCTCAGGGGATAGAGCACCGCCCTCCGGAGGCGGGTGCGCAGGTTCGAATCCTGCCGGGGGCACCATGACGCAGGCCCCGTTCTTGCGGAGCCCGAGGCGATCGAAGAGGCTAGGTGCGAACGGGTGCGCGGCGCAGGAAGGTCTCGGTGCCGGGCGGTGGCAGAGCGCTGGCCCGGTAGAGCGCGCCGAGTACATCGACCACGGCCCCGATGAACGACCGGTCTTGCCCGAATGTGCGGTACGCGACGTAGATGATGCCGTGGTGGACGCGACCACCCGTGCGCCAGTCGCTGGCGATCGCGGTGAAGTCCGCGATGTTCGCCGTCACCAGCACCCGCTGCTGATCGGTGGCATGCGCGAGCAGGTCCTGGTCCGAAGTGGACACCAGCGAGACGTCGTCGACGACCGCGACGACGTCGTATCCCCGCCGGCGCAGCTGGTCGGCGATGGTGCCGCTGAGCATCTCGTCGAGCAGCAGACGCGGGTCAATCACGTCGACAGGAGGTCCTGCCGCCGCTCCCACGCCGACAATGTCTCGGCCTCGAGCGCGTCGATGTCGACGATCCAGGCGTCGATCTCGTCCGGGTACGACGACCAGTAGCGGATCGCGGTGTCGATCAAGCGAGCCGGCACCCCCGTGTTCGTCGCGACGAGCGCGACGATGCCCTTCGCGTCGAGGCCCGGTTCGGCTGCCCGCGCCGACTTGACCGCTCGGATCATCTCGCGCACATCAGGTCCGCCCAGCAACACCGCACGACGGCCAGTCCGCCCGTCCCGGAACAGCACGCCTGGATGCTCGTCCATGCGCAGCGCTTCGTCGACGAACCGGTTGGCCGCCGACGAGCCGGACGCACCGGGGTGCCGCGCAACGTAGGAAGACAGGCGAGCGTTCACGCGCTCGTCGAACCGGATCGATCGCGGCGAGGTACTACACATGACTACAGTGTAGTCGCCGGCGGAAGCCGCGGCGGCGGATACCGTGTGCTTTCGGTCGTTGATCAGAGAATTGGAGCTCGTGGCGCCCAGGCAGAAGAAGCCCGAGGCCGAGAAGAGCCTCGAGGCAACGCTTTGGGAGGCCGCCGACCGGCTGCGCAGCCGGGTCGACGCCGCCGAGTACAAGCACGTCGTCCTCGGGCTGATCTTCCTCAAGTACGTCTCCGACGTGTTCGCCAAGCGCCGCGAGCAGCTGCAACGCCTCGTCGACAACCCGGGCAGCGACTACTTCATGCCGACCGACGCGGCAAAGGCGTCGGTGCTGGAGAATCGCGACGAGTACGCCTCCGAGGGTGTGTTCTGGATGCCCGAAGGTCACCGGTGGGATGACCTGCGCAAGGCGGCCAAGCAGACCGACATCGGTGAACGCATCGACGCGGCGATGGACGCGATCGAGAAAGAGAATCCGAGCTTGCGTGGAGTGCTACCCAAGCGGTACGCGCGCCGCGAGCTGACCCCGGCGATGCTCGGTGGCCTGGTCGACACCTTCTCCCGCAAGGACCTCGCCGGCGAGGAGCACAAGGGTCTGGACGTGCTCGGCCGGGTGTACGAGTACTTCCTCGGCAAGTTCGCCACGGCCGAGGGCAAGCTCGGCGGTGAGTTCTACACGCCTCGTTCCATCGTCGGGCTGATGGTCGAGATGCTGGAGCCGTACGACGGGCGAGTCTTCGACCCAGCCTGCGGATCCGGCGGGATGTTCGTGCAGGCCGAGGAGTTCGTCGAGGCGCACGGCGGTCGTCGCAGCGACATCTCGGTGTTCGGCCAGGAGCAGAACCCGACGACGTGGCGGCTGGCGAAGATGAACCTGGCGCTGCGCGGTATCGAGGCCAACCTCGGCCCGGAGTGGGGCGACTCGTTCCACCACGACGCGCACCCGGACCTGCGCGCCGCCTTCATCCTCACCAACCCGCCGTTCAACGTCAGCGACTGGGGCGGCGAACGGCTGCGCGACGACCCGCGTTGGAAGTACGGCACTCCCCCGGTCGGCAACGCCAACTTCGCCTGGATCCAGCACATGCTGGCTCACCTGTCCCCGACCGGGACGATGGTCACCGTCCTGGCCAACGGGTCGCTGTCCTCGCAGCAATCAGGCGAGGGGGAGATCCGCCGCAATCTCGTCGATGTCGATCTCGTCGAGTGCATCGTCGCGCTGCCGAGCCAGCTGTTCTACACGACGCAAATCCCCGTGTGCCTGTGGTTCCTGACCCGGGACAAGTCTGGCAAGTCCCGGACGAGCCGCAGCGGCGCGAGCACCCGCCGGCCCCGTTTCAACGAGGTGCTGTTCATCGACGCGCGAACCCTTGGGCACATGGCCACGCGCATCAACCGCGAACTGTCTGCCGACGACCTCGCGCGGATCGCCGACACCTATCACGCCTGGCGCGGCGAGGACGGCGACCTCAAACCGTACGACGACGTCCCCGGCTTCTGCGCCTCCGCCACCATCGACACCATCCGCGGGCACCACCACGTGCTCACCCCAGGCCGCTACGTCGGCAGCGAAGTGGTCGAGGACGACGGCGAACCGCTCGATAAGAAGATCGCCAGGCTGACGCAGGAAATCCGCGACGGCTTCACCAAGCGCACCGAACTACAGACGAAGGCGCTGGCTGCTCTCGACTCTCTCAAGGCGACGGACAATGCCTGACGGATGGACGACCACACAACTTCGTGACGTTGCCACAATCAAGGGCCTTGTCGGTGGACCGTTCGGCTCGAACCTTGGAACGCGCGACTACACGTCGGGCGGGATACCGGTAATACGTGGACAGAATCTTGTTGGCGGCCGCTACGTCTCCTTCGAGGACTGCGTCTACGTCTCCCAGCCGAAGGTGGCGCAGCATCTCTCGGGCAACACAGCATGTCCCGGTGACCTCGCATTCACGCAGCGCGGAACACTCGGGCAGGTCGCGGTCATGCCGGCGGAACCCCCGATCGCCGTCTTGTCGCAGAGCCAGATGCGCCTTCGAATAGACGATTCTGCGGCAGATCCGTGGTTCGTCTACTACTGCACAACCGCGCCCAAGTTCCTCAAGCAGATCCGCGACAACGCCATCATTGCTGGCGTTCCGCACATCAACCTGGGCATCCTTGGCTCACTTACGATACCGACGCCGCCATTGGAGGAGCAGCGGCGGATCGCGGGTGTCCTCGGCGCCCTCGACGACCTCATCGACACCAACGGCCGGCTTCGCCATCTCTTGCGCCGCGCTCAGGCTAGCTTGTACCAGCTGGCTATCCAGCGGGGATTCGAAACGGTGTCTCTTGGCGATTGCGCACAATTTCACAACCGCGAACGGATACCACTGAGCAAGGCCGAGCGGTCCGCGATGCCTGGGCCTTTCCCGTATTTCGGCGCAACAGGTGTAGTCGACACAGTTGGCCGATACTTGTTCGACGAAGTTCACGTCCTCGTCGGCGAAGACGGCTCTGTGATCCAGGACGACGGATCACCTGTCGTCCAGATGGTTTGGGGCAAGTACTGGGTGAACAACCATGCACACGTCTTAAGCGGTGTCGGGATCTCCGATGGCCTGCTCCGGCAGGCTCTACTGGCGAGTAACGTCGCATCGCTCGTCACGGGCGCTGTCCAGGCGAAGCTAAGCATGGGTCGACTGAAGACGCTGCACCTTCATCTGCCGGTGGATAGCACGGTCTCGCAAGTGATTGATCTGCTCGCGGCCGCAGAACGCGAGTTCTCCGATGAGGTCGTCGCGGTGGCAAGTACACGCGACGAGTTGCTGCCGCTGCTGATGTCTGGCCGCGTGCGTGTGAGCCCGGCCGCAGGTTCACTCGCTGGGTAGGTCGAGGGGCAGCTTGTCCTCGTCGATGTCGTAGGGCTCGGACACGTAGACGCCGTCAATGGTCCGGTCGGTCGGGAACTTCGAGTCACGGACGAAGACCACGTCGACACCGCTGACAATCCCGGTGGCCAGGTGAATCGCGTCCCACGTCCCGAGGCCGTAATCGACGCGAAGATCGCCGGCACGACGGGCAACTAGGGTCGTGACATCGACCAGTTCGGTGCGCGGTGATTCGAGCAGTTCCCGGATGATCTGTCGCTTCGCTGGATCGCCGTGCGGATGGAGCGGCAAGACTTCGGCCAAGATCGCAGTCGATTCGACCAAGGTGATGCGGTCCGCGTCGACCGCGCACAGCAAGCTTCGTAGCGGCGCGAAGGCCGGATCGCCGGCGATGATGCCGACCAGGCAGGAAGCGTCTAAGAGCGCACGATGAACCTGATCAGGCTTCGCCACGGGTGGATTCCAGGTAGTCGGCGACGCTCATCCCGCCCGTGATGTCTGGATCGATCCCGAACAGGTCAGCCCAGCGCAAGTTCGGCGTCGTCAACCGTTGCACGGTGTCAGCCCGGATGTGGAAAACGCGTCCTGAGCTGTCCTGCCGCATCTGTCCGACCAACTCGACCTGGTCGTACAGCGCCTCGCGCAACGGCAGTCGGAGATCGTCGGCGAAGGTCACCTTGACGACCGTGCCGGCTTGGGACTTCAGCGACGCACGATTCCCCCGGGCGATGTTCACGCCGACAACTTGTCCGCGCACCGCCCCGGGCATGGTGCGTTCTGTGGGTTGAAGCTCGGCAAGGCGCGCACCGAGAGCGGAGTTCAGCTCGATGACCTGCGCGGGCTCGCCGTCCTCGACGAGCGTCAGCCGCGCGCGACCGTTGCTGACATCGACGCTGGCGAGGTGGCGCGCGGCAAGCACGGCGTCGGGGTTCCAACTCTCCGGCAGTGGGCTTCCGGCTTGCACGCCGGCCAGCCCGCGCGCAGCTCGTCGCAAATAGTCAGCCGCATCCGGATCGTGCGGCGGCTCGCTGACCCGAGCGACGCTGGAACCGAGGCGCAGATCGCTCAGCACCCACTCGACCGGGGTTTCGGACAGCTCGTCGAGAAGGCTCAGCAGGTCAGAGCCCGCGCGGAACAAGTGGCTCGCGAGAGCGGGACGCCCTTCGTCGAGGGCCAGTTCCAACTCGGCCATGCTGGTCACCTCCTTCGCCATCCTGTATGCACAGAGTCGCACGCGCCAGTGACAGTTCGTGATCTATGTTGGCCTGGCAGAGCAGCGAGCAGCGACGGCGGATCGGGGTGGGCAATGAGTCCGGCGCCGCGGGAGTCCGGCCTTGAGCTGGCGGTTCTCGACTTGCTTAGCCGGCTCGGGTGGTCGGTCGAACACGGCCCGGACATTGCGCCGGGCGAGCTGCGCGCACAGCGCCCGGACTACCGCGAGGTTGTCCTCGCCGGCCGGCTGCGGGAGGCGGTCGTCCGGCTGAACCCCGATCTTCCGCTCGACGCCGTTGACGACGTGGTAAAGACAGCGCTGCGGCCGGAGTCGCAGGTTGCCGAGTCGGAGAACTGGCGCGCCTACCGCCTGCTCGTCGAAGGAGTGCCGGTCGATTACCGCGCCGCTGATGGCAGCGTCCGGTCGGCGCGGGCCAAGCTGATCGACTTCGACCGTCCCGACCGCAACGACTTCCTGGCGGTCAACCAGTTCACCGTGCTCGGCCGGCGCGAGCGTCGTCCCGACGTCGTGTTGTTCGTCAATGGCCTGCCGCTGGTGCTGATGGAGCTCAAGCGCCCGGGCGACGAGAACGCCACGATGCGCGGTGCGTTCAACCAGATCCAGACCTACCGAGCCGACATCGCGGATTTGTTCACGTGGAACCAGGTTGCCGTGATCTCCGACGGCACCCAGGCCCGCGCCGGATCCTTCACCGCCGGCTGGGAGCACTATGCGCCGTGGAAGACGATCTACGGTCGGGATCACGCGCCGAGCGGCCTGCCGCAGTACGAGGTGCTGGTCGAGGGCATGTTTGCACCGCGCGTGCTGCTCGACCTCGTCCGCAACTTCGTCGCCACCTACGGCGAAGGCCGAACGATGAGCAAGCTGGTGGCGAAGTACCACCAGTACTGGGCGGTGCGCAAAGCCGTCGACTGCACGGTCGAGGCGGTCGAGGGCGACGGGCGCGCCGGCGTCGTCTGGCACACCCAGGGCTCGGGCAAGAGCCTGGAGATGCTGTTCTACACCGGCAAGATCGCCCGGCATCCGGCGATGGAGAACCCGACGGTCGTCGTCCTTACCGACCGCAACGACTTGGACGACCAGCTCTTCGACGAGGTGTTCGCGTCGGCGAAGATTGGCGCGCCGCTGCCCGAGGCGCCGGTGCAGGCCGAGTCGCGCGAGCACCTCAAGACGCTGCTCGAATCGCGCGAGGGCGGCGGCATCCTCTTCGCCACGATCCAGAAGTTCGGCATCTCGAAGGCCGACAAGGAGGCCGGCCGGACCTTCCCACTGCTGTCGGAGCGACTGAACGTCGTCGTCATGGTCGACGAGGCGCACCGGTCTAACTACGACTTCGTCGACGGCTTCGCCCGGCACCTGCGCGACGGTCTGCCGAGCGCCACCTACATCGGGTTCACCGGCACGCCGATCGAGCACGCCGACCGCTCCACCCGGCAGGTGTTCGGCGACTACATCGACGTCTACGACCTCACCCAGGCGGTCACCGACGGCGCGACCGTCAAGGTCTACTACGAGCCACGGCTGGCCAAGGTGGAGCTGCCCGCCGAAGCGCACCGAACGCTGGACGACGCATTCGCCAAGGCCACCTCGGGCACGGAGGACGAGGCCCGCGAGCGGCTCAAGAGCCGGTGGGCGCGCGTCGAGGCGATCGTCGGCTCGGACAAGCGCATCGCCGAGCTCGCGGCTGACATCGTCGCCCACTGGGAGCAGCGGCGCGAGGTGCTGGACGGCAAGGGCATGATCGTCGCGATGTCGCGGCGCATCGCCGCGGCGCTGTACAACGAGATCATTCGGCTGCGGCCGGACTGGCACTCCGACGACCCGGCGCAGGGCCGAATCAAGGTCGTCATCACCGGGTCGGCGGCCGACGACGCGGCACTGCAGCCGCACATCCATCCGAAGGAGACGCTGCGGCAGCTCAAGAACCGCGCCAAGGATCCGAGCGATCCGCTCGAGTTGGTGATCGTCCGGGACATGTGGCTGACCGGCTTCGACTCGCCGTCCATGCACACGATGTACGTCGACAAGCCGATGCGCGGCGCGCCGTTGATGCAGGCGATCGCGCGGGTCAATCGCACGTTCCGGGACAAGCCCGCGGGTCTGGTGGTCGACTACCTCGGCATCGCCGAGGACCTCAAGTCCGCGCTTTCCGACTACACCAAGCGCGACCAGGGCAACCAGGAGCTCGGCCAGGACCTTCGGGAGCAGGCCATCCCCGCGCTGGTCGAGGAGCACGAGATCGTCGGCACCATCCTCTCCGGCTACCCGTGGCGGCAGGCTCTGGCCCGCGGCGGCGACCAGGCGTACCTGCGCGCGGGCGCCGGCACCGCCGACTGGCTGCTCGGCTTCCATCCGGGTTTGGCCGAGGCGCCGTGCACGAAGGAGACGCCGTGCCTCAAGTGTCGCTTCATGGCGCACGCCCGGCGGCTGATGTCGCTGTTCGCGATGTGCGTCCCCGCCGAGGAGGCGTTGGCGATCCGCGAAGACGTCGCCTTCATCGAGGCTGTCCGCGCCTCGATCGCCAAGATCGAAGGCATCGACCGGGAAGGCGCCGACCCGAACGCCGAACTCGACGTCGCGATCAAGCAGATCGTCTCCGAACACGTCTCGGGAACCGGCGTGATCGACATCTACGCCGAGGCCGGCGTCGAACGACCGGACCTGTCGCTGATCGACGAGGACTTCATCGACCGGTTCCGCCGCAGCGACCGGCCGAACCTGCAGATCGAGCTGCTCAAACGCCTGCTCTCCGACGAGATCAAGGCGGTCGGCAAGCGCAACCTCTTCGCCGGCCGAGCGTTTTCCGAGATGCTCGCGAACTCGGTGCTGCGCTACCAGAACCACTCACTCGACGCCGCGGCCGTCGTCGCCGAACTGGTCGAACTGGCCAAGCAGCTGCGCGGCGAACATGACCGCGGCGCCCAGCTCGGGTTGCGCGAGGACGAACTCGCCTTCTACGACGCCATCTGCCAGAACGACTCCGCCGTCCTCGAGCTTGGCGACGAGGTCTTGAAGAAGATTGCCCGCGAGCTGGTCGACTCCGTGCGCGGCAACGCCTCCATCGACTGGAGCGAAAAGGAACAGGTCCAGGCCCGCATGCGTGCGACGATCCTTCGGTTGCTCACCCGATACGGCTACCCACCCGACAAGCAGCCCGCCGCGATCAAGCTCGTCATGGACCAAGCTGAGTTGCTCCCGCGCGCCGCGTAGCGAGAGTGCGCCTGCTGTGCGGTCGCTCGTGTGGCTACCCGGCGCGGCCCGCTCATCGAATGGCCCGTGCTCCAGCGGTCAGCTCAAGTGCTCGCCCTGCGCCACGGTCGGCCACCGTTCACAGGTCGCGACCACGGTCATCGTGGCCGCTGCACCCGCGATGCGGACATCGCAGCCCCTCCTGTCTGACCTCAGATGACTTGGAAGTCGCGGCCCAGAACAACCGGGCCGGCGAAACTGGACCGCGCGCTCGCCAACCACGCCTCGTCCGCTACCGCGGGGTCGGCGGGCACCAGGTGCGACAGCACCAGCAGCCCGACCTCGGCTTCGCGGGCCACCCGACCGACGTCCTGCACCTCGGTGTGGCAGGCCACGATATGTTCCGCAAGGCTGGGCGCGTTGGCCAATCGGAGTTCGTGGCCCTCCACTGCCGCGCCGTAGTAGGCCTCGTGCACCAGCACGTCCGCGCCGCGAGCCAGCCGAACCAGGGCGGGCGAGTAACGGGTGTCGCCGGAGATCACGATGCTGCGTCCGGAACACTCGAACCGGTAGGCCAGCGACGGGCGGACCGGCGGATGGTCAACCAGGCAGCACCGCACCTGCAGCCCGTCGGCGGCCCAGACCCGGCTGGAGCTGACCACCTCGCTGACCCGAAGCAGGTCCGCGAACGGTCGCCGGCCGGTGGTCTGCTGCCGGGCGGTGAGATCGACATTCACCATCGCCAGGAAATGGTCGAGCACCGTCCGCAGCGGCGGCGGTCCCACCACGTCGACCGGTTCGGACCGGCCGTCGGTCCAGGCGAGGAACGGCAGCGCGCCGATATCGAGCATGTGATCGGCGTGGTGATGGCTGAGGAAGACCGCCCGCAGGTCGGCAAGCCGCAGCCCGGCTAGGACCATCTGACGGGCCACCCCGTTGCCGCAGTCCACGACGTAGATCTGTCCGTCGTAGACGATGGCCTGGGCGGGCGCGCCGCGGCCGGGGAACGGCCGGGGGCCCCCCGCCGTGCCGAGCAGTACGAGTTGCATCACGTCGGCTCCGAACGTGGCCCGGTCGGCTCCCGCCTCGCAGCGCGGCTCGGCCAGCTGATCGTCGCGAAGGTCGTCGAGGTGCTGGAGGAAGAACGCCTCCCCTGGCGCATCCAGGTCGCCGGGTCGGTCATTTCACTCCGGCCCGGCGGCGACCAGCTTCGCGGCGACCGCGGTGCGGCAGGTGTTGCGACACTCGCCGACGCCCTCGATCCTGGTCCGCATGACCACCCCGTCGGACAGATAGCGCGGCGGCCGCCGGGCGTGGCCGACGCCGCCGGGTGTGCCGGTCGCGATGAGGTCACCCGGGGACAGGGTGATGATCGTCGACAGGTAGGAGAGCAGGGCGGCGGGGCCGAACACCAGGTCGGCGGTGTCCGCCGCCTGTACGGTCTCGCCGTCGATCTGGCAGCTCAACTGGTAGGACGGCCGCTCGTGATCGGCGCCGTCGGTGACCAGCCAGGGGCCGACCGGAGTGGTGCCCTCGAAGGTCTTGCCCTGCAGCCATTGGGTGGTGCGGTTCTGCCAGTCTCGAGCGGTGACGTCGTTGACCACCGTGAACCCCGCGATCGCCTGCCGGGCCTGTTGCTCGTCGGCGTGGCGCAGCTCGGTGCCGACGACCACGCCCAGCTCAGCCTCCCAGTCGATCGCGTCGGACCCAGCCGGCAACGCGATGTCGTCGTAGGCGCCGATCAGGGATCGGGCGTACTTGGCGAACAGGGTGGGGTGCCGGGGCAGCTCGCGGCCCATCTCGAGGATGTGCGTGCGGTAGTTCAGGCCCACGCAGATGACCTTCTCCGGCCGGGGCACGACCGGCGCGTAGTCCAGGCCCTCGAGCGGACGGCGTGGCCCGTCGACGCGTCCAGCCAGCTCTCGCCAGTCATCGGCCCGCAACAGCTCGCCGACGTCGGCGAAGCCGAGGTCCACCGCCTCGGACTCCTCCAGCCGGACCGCGCGGGTACCGCGCCCGCTCCGCAGCGTAGCCAGCCTCACCGGCCAGCTCCGCCGTCGACGCGGTCCAGACCGAGCGCCTCGTACACCGGCTCGTCGCTGAACCGGAACGCGTCGAGGTCGTCGGCCGCAGTCAACGCGAACCGGGTCCAGGACGGCACCGCGAACAGATCACCGGTACCTACCTCGAAGCTCGTCTCTCCGACCTGCAGGCGGCCGCGGCCGGCAAAGATCTGCCACACCGCCGAGCCGACCGCCCGCACCGGTTCGGTGCTGACCCCGCCGCAGACCCGGTGCATCTCGATCCGGATCGTGCGTAGTGCATCCCGGCCGGTGGTCGGGTTGGTGAAGCGGACCGCCGCGTGCCCGGGCTCGACGGTGAACGCCAGCCCCTCGTCCGCGCAGTCGAGCTGGTCGCGCAACGCTGCGTCGGTGTGCTCCCAGCGGTAGGCGACCAGCGGCGAGCTGGGCCGGTCCGGGGCAAGCACCGGGCGCAGCCCCGGGTGACCCCACAGCCGCTCGCTGCGCGAGCGTTCCGGCGTCGCGCAACTCGACAACTCGGTCGGCCCGAACTCATAGAACCCGGCGTCGAGCTGGTCGATGAGTGGGATGTCCAGCCCGTCGATCCAGGCCATCGGGGAGTCGGTCGTGTTGTGATGCTCGTGGAACGACCACCCGGGGGTCAGCAGCAGGTCGCCTCGCGACATCCGCACCGCATCGCCGTCGACGTTTGTCCAGACCCCCTGGCCGTCCAAGACGAAGCGGAATGCGGTCTGGGTGTGCCGGTGCGATGGCGCGACCTCGTGCGGCCCCAGGTACTGGATCGCCGCCCACAAGGTGGCCGTGGTGTACGGACGTCCCGGGATCCCCGGGTTGGCCAGCGCGATGGCCCGCCGCTCCCCGCCGCGACCGACTGGCACCAGCTCGCCAGCACGCTGGGCGAGCGGGTACAGCTGCGACCAGCGCCAGACCGCCGGGACGGCAGTCGGCCGGGGCGCGACCGGCATCAGGTCGTCGCGCTGGGTCCACAGCGGCATCAGGTCGGCAGCCGCGAAGTCCCGGTAGAGCTCCTTGAGGCCTGCTACTTCATCGTCGAGCCTTGGCTCGCTCACGTCACTGCTCATTGGGGCCTTCCTCGTTCGTTGGGATGAGTGCCGCGGCGGGTCGATCCATCGGCGACCGGAGCGGGGCGGTCGCGTCGACTGGGGACCGGCGGTCGAGGTTCAGCGGGTGGTGGCAGGCAGCCAAGTGACCGTTGGCGTAGTCGACGAGCGGGGGTTCCTGGCGCGCACAGATGTCGGTGGCATACCGGCACCGCGGGTGGAAGCGGCAGCCCGACGGCGGCGTGATGGGGCTGGGGACGTCGCCCTCGAGGACGATCTGCTGGCGCCGCTCCGACCGGTCAGGATCTGGGATCGGCACCGCAGACAGTAGAGCCTCGCTGTAGGGGTGGATGGGTTGAGCGTAGAAGTCCTCCGCCGGTGAGAGTTCCACGATCTTGCCGAGGTACATCACCGCGATCCGGTCGGACACGTGGCGGACGACGCCGAGGTCGTGGGCGATGAACAGGTAGGTCAGCGCCAACTCCTGCTGCAACTCGGCGAGCAGGTTGACGATCTGGGCCTGGATCGACACGTCGAGCGCCGACACCGGCTCGTCGGCGACGATCAGCTTGGGCCGCAGCGCTAACGCCCTGGCCACGCCGATGCGCTGTCGCTGGCCGCCGGAGAACTCATACGGGTAGCGGTGCATGTGCTCGGGTGAGAGGCCGACCCGGCTGAGCAGCTCCCGCACCTGCGCGTCGATCTGCTTCTCGCTCGCCAGCCGGTGGATCCGCAGTGGATCACCGATGATCCTGCCCACCCGTTTGCGGGGATTGAGCGACGCGAACGGATCCTGGAAAACCATCTGCAGCTCGCGGCGAACTGGTCGCAGGGCGCGCCGGGACAACCGGGAGATGTCTCGGCCGTCGAACGTTATCGAGCCACCGCTGAGCTCGAACAGCCGTACCACGCAG
Organism: Pseudonocardiales bacterium; assembly: GCA_003244255.1. Lineage (GTDB taxonomy): Bacteria > Actinomycetota > Actinomycetes > Mycobacteriales > QHCD01 > QHCD01. The sequence continues at coordinate 31,928 of QHCD01000058.1, forward strand.
GCGGCCAGGGTCGACTTGCCGCAGCCCGACTCGCCGACCAGGCCCAGGGTCTCCCCCCTCCGCACCTGCAGGCTCACGTCGTCGACCGCGTGCACGTGTGACTTCTCGCGCTGCATGAGCGCGCCGCCCTTGACTGGAAAGTACTTCCGGACGTGATCGAGGCGGAGCAGCACGTCGCCCTCGCCGGTCATGACGAGCCTGTCGGCGCGGAGCCGAGGACGCGGTCCCGTCGCTTCACTGACGCATCCAGGTGGCAGGCGTCGACGTGACCGTTGCCGAGCTTGTCGGTCAGGGCGGGGTCCTCCACCGAGCACCGCTCGACGCGGTGCACGCAGCGCGGCTGGAAGTGACATCCGGGTGGTCGATTGATCAGCGACGGGGGCATACCGGGGATCGAGGCCAGGCGCTCTCCTTTGGGCCGGTCCAGCCGGGCGATCGAGCCCAACAACCCCCAGGTGTAGGGATGCTGCGGGTCGTAGAACAAGTCGCGCTTGTCCCCCTGTTCGACGATGCGTCCGGCGTACATAACGACTACTCGATCGGCGATGTCGGCCACCACGCCCATGTCGTGGGTGATCAGCACCACCGAGGAGCCTGACTCGCTCCTCAGCTCCTTGATCAGCTTCAGGATCTGCGCCTGGATCGTGACGTCGAGCGCCGTCGTCGGCTCGTCGGCGATGAGCAGCTCCGGGCTGCACGAGAGCGCCATGGCGACCATCACGCGCTGGCGCATCCCGCCCGAGAACTGATGCGGGTAGTCGTCGATGCGCGCGCGCGGATTGGGGATCCCCACACCCGCGAGCAGCTCGAGCGCGCGTTCCCGGGCCTGCCGCTTGGTCAGCTCTGCGTGGGCCTGGATCTGCTCGGTGATCTGCCAGCCGACCCGGTAGACGGGATTGAGGGAGGTCATCGGATCTTGGAAGATCATCGCGATCTTGGCGCCGCGGATCCGTTGGATCTGACCGCGCGACATTTCCAGCAGGTTGCGACCCTTGAAGAGGATCTTCCCGCCGAAAACCGCGTTCGGGTCGACGATCAGGCGCATCACCGAGAGCATGGTCACGCTCTTGCCCGAGCCGGATTCACCGACGATGCCAAGCACCTCGCCGCGATCAAGGGTGAACGAGACGCCGTCGACGGCCGGGGCCAATCCCTCCTCGGTCCGGAACGAGACCCGCAGGTCCGTCACCTCAAGCAGTGGCTCCGACATGTCATCCCACCTGGCGATCAGGCCGGCCGGATGCGTGGGTCGAGCCACGTGTAGCCGATGTCCACGAGCAGGTTGGCCAGCACGATGAAGAAGGCGCCGTACATGATCGTCGCCATGATCACCGGTAGGTCCAGCCCGGATGCCGCCTGGAAGGTGAGCAAGCCCACCCCGGGCAGGGCGAACACCACCTCGATGAGTACGACCCCGCCCCCCACCAACGACCCCAGGTCCAGACCGAACAGGCTGACGAAGGTGATCATCGACGTACGGAGCACGTGCCGGATCAGCACCCTGCGCTCGGAAAGCCCCTTTGCGCGGGCGGTGCGGACATAGTCCTCGTGCATCACATCGAGCAGGCTGGACCGTAGGATGCGGGAGTACAGGCCGATGAACTGGGCCGACGCGAGCACCACCCACGGGATGATCAGGTGCTTGAACCACATGACCGGGTCTTGGCTGAGCGGTGTGTATCCGAGCGGCGGCACCCAGTGGAATAGTGGCGTGTCGTGCAATTTGCTCTGGGTAACGATGTTCGCCGCCTCGCCGAGCAGGAACGACGGCGTCGCGATGCCGATCAGCCCGAGGATCATCAGGATGCGATCGATGGCCCGGCCGCGGAAGACCGCGGCCACCAGCCCGATGCCGATGCTGAACACCAACCAGAGGACCACCGCCCCGGCCACCAGCGACAGGGTGACCGGCGCGGCCGCGGCGATTTCGGGGATTACTCGGATTCCCTGGTTCGTGTAGGACTGCAGGTCGCGCGTCACGAATAGGTGCTTCATCATCAGCAGGTACTGGATGGGCAGCGCCCGGTCCAAGCCGAACGCGTGACTGATTGCCCGAATGGTGGCCGGGTCGGGATTGCGTCCGGCCATCGCCACTGCCGGGTCGATCCCGGGAATCGAGAAGAACAGGAGAAAGACTAAGACACTGATGCTGATCAGGACCAGCAGCGTCCACAGCGTTCGCCGGACGATGAATGTGCCCATGGCTAGGCGGCCGGGACCAGACGCCGCACGTTAGGGTCGAATGCGTCGCGAACGCCGTCGCCCAAGACATTGAGGCCGACCACAGTGAGGACGATCATGATCCCGGGACCCATCGCCACCCAGGGACGGGTGTAGAGCAAGTTCTGGGAGTCGCCGATGATCGAGCCCCAGCTGGCCGCCGGTGGCTGGACGCCGATTCCCAGGAACGACAGGCCCGACTCGACCAGGAGATTGATGCCCATCACCAGTGGCAGGAAAACGATCAGGGTGTTGACCACATTGGGCAGGATCTCTTCCCACAGTAGCCACCGGGCGGATGCGCCCTGCACGATGGCGGCCTTGACGAAGTCTCGCTCCCGCACGGTGAGCACCTGACCGCGGATCGGCCGATACTGGAATGGGACGAAGATCAACGCGATGACGACGATCGGCAGCACCACACCGCTGGTGCTGATCGAGATCGGCCCGAACCGCAGACCCTGAGTCAGGGAAACGGTCGTGATCAGGATCGCCAGCAGGAACACGGGAAAGGCCCACAGGATGTCCATCAGTCGGGACAGCAGGGTGTCGACCAGTCCGCCGAAGAAGCCGGCGACCAGGGCCAATACCGACGCGATCAGCATCGATCCGAGTGCGGCGCCGACCGCGATGAGCAGCGACGCCTGGCCGCCGTAGAGGATGCGGGCGGCGACGTCGCGCCCTTCACTGTCGGCGCCCAGGAAGTAGTGGTGCACGTCCCAGGTCGGTCCGATCGGCGTCACCCCCAGGCCGAGGCCGCCGCTCTGCTGGAGCACGTCCACGTGCTTGCCGTCGACGATGGTCCGGCCGGCCAGGTTCGATCCGAAGGGATCTGTGTGCGCGACATGATGGGCGTACAGCGGCGCGAGCAGGGTAACCGCGACGATTATCGCGAGTAGTGTCGCGGCGGCCATGGCCGACCGGTTGTGCGATAGTCGGCGCCCGGCCAGGATCCACGGTCCGCCGCCGGCGGCCGGCCGGGCGGCATTTTCCGTGGGAAGGCTGACCTGTTCGGACGGCTCCACCCGGGTCATGCACCACCACCGGCAACTACTGCACCCACGTCTGATCCCACAGCGGGCCCCACTGGGAGTTGTACTTGAAGTTGCCCACCCGCGCGGAGACGAAGGTCACCACCTTCGGGTTGAACATGACGACCATCGGCGCCTGGTTGGTCACCTCGCGGTCGATATTCGCCCACAGCTGGTTGGCCGCTGTGGGGTCGCGGACCTGTAGGGCGAGCGCGCGGTCCATGTCAGCGGAACTCTTGTGGTCGCAGAACTCCGAAATGTTGGCGTTGGCGCCGGACTCGGGTCGGAAGCCGGCACAGCCGGTCAGCGGGACGAGGAAGTCCGAAGCCGCCTGGTAGTCCTGGTACCAGATCGTGGTGGTGATCTGCACCTTGTGCCGCGAGTCCTTCACGAAGGTGTTGGCCACCTCGGGCGCCAGCAGCTTCAACGAGGCCTTGTATCCCAGCTTGTTGAGCAGGCCCTCGAAGTAGACGCCGGTCGACTTGCCCAGCGGGGTGTTCGGGTTCACGATCGTCACCGTCTGGCCCTTGGTCCCGGAGGCAGCGACCAGGCTGCGGGCCTTGGCCATGTCCGGTGCCTTCCACGGCCCGCGGCCACCCGGCGCCGGGGATGCGGTGTAGGGGCAGTACTGCTGGTAGCCGGGGAACTGGGGCGGCAGGACCTGGCAGCTGGGTACGGCCAGCTTGGGTCCACCCTGGATCTTGACCAGGGCGTTCCGGTCGGCGGCGTAGTTGACGGCCTGGCGCACCTTGATGTTGTTAAACGGCGCTACCTGTACGTTCAGTGCCATGTAGAAAATCGCGGTCGCCGAGTTGAGGTGGGTGCGCGACGCGTACTTGGTGCTCAGCTCGTTGAGTCGGTCGGCTGGCAGCGACTCGGCACTGACCACGGCGTCGGCCTGGTTGTTCTCCACCTCGGTGATCGCGCCCTCCAGCGGGAGGCCGAAGGCCAAGACGATCGTGTCCGGGTAGCCCTTCGGCTGGGCCGCGGGGGACCATTCCTTGAAATACGGGTTGCGGACGAGTTTGATCTGTTTGTTCGGCGTGTACTGCTTGAACATGTAGGGACCGGTACCCGGCATCGCGTTGTTGCCGACGTCGGTGTTCGGCGCGGAGGACGGCACGACGAACGCGAACGCGAGAGCCAACTTGTCCAAGAACTCGCCGTCGGGGGCGAGCAGGTGGAAGGTGACGGTGTTGGCTGAGTCGTTCGCCACGATCCCGGTCGAGAGGTCGCACGTCGGCGGCTTGGCGAGGCAGGCCGGGGCTCCGGCGATCCCCCGGTAGAACGCTCCGGCCGTCGGGCCGTGCACCTTGAACATCCGCTCGAAGGTGTTGGTCACGTCGCTCGGCTTGAGCGTCGTCCCGTTCGAGTAGCGGATGTGCTGACGGATGTGGAAGGCGTAGGTCTTGGCGGCGTCCGTGGGTGTCGGGATTGCCGTGGCGAGGTCGGGGACCAGCTTGTTGCCGGCGGAGCCGGTCGTCTTCTGGTAGGCCATCAGGCCGTCGTAGACGATGTTCTCCTCTGCCCAGGCGGTCCCGTAGTTGATCGCGGTGTCGACCGAGCCGGGGTTGTCGAGGGTGAGCAGCGTCAAGGTCCCGCCCTGATGGCCCGCGGCGCTTGGGTGCCCCTTGGCACCGCTCGCGCTGCCGCCGCTGCAGGCCGCCAGGGCGGTCATGGCGACGGCGGCGACGGCCGCGATGCCCGCCCGGTAGAGCTGCATGGTTCCTCCCAAGACGCCGAAGCGGGGTTCTGCGAAGCAGACACCAATTCTGTATGCGGCAGATAGTCGTGTCAACGGTCCGAGCGGTGGCGCGAGGCCGGTGAGGTGTCCGGCGCACCGGTCACCAGGAGGTTGGCTTGGCCGGCCGGTAGAGCCAGGTGTCGAAGAAGCTCCGGAGGTTGGTGCCGGAGTCGTGCTCCGCGAGCCGGATGAATGCAGAGATGCGCGCGTTTCCGTACCGGTGCTCCCGTGCCCAGTCGCGCATGATCTGGAAGAACACCCGGTCGCCGAGCTTGACACGGAGCGCCTGCAACGTCATGGCGCCACGGGCGTAGATCGGTCCGGCGAAAATACCGGCGGGCCCACCGGGGTTGGCCGGCGGAATCTTCCAGAACGAGTCGTTGGCGGGAGTGGCGTAGATCCGGTTGAAGAGCTGCTGCGGTGTCGGACCGCCGGAGTGGCCGCTCCACAGCCACGACGCGTAGCTGGCGAAGCCCTCGTTGAGCCAGATCTCCTTCCAGCGCGTCAGCGAGACGCTGTCGCCGTACCACTGGTGGGACAGCTCATGAGCCAGGTTCACCGCGTCGGGCGCCCGGTCGAACAGCGGGCGGGTCTGCGTCTCCAGCGCGTAGCCCACGAAGTGCGCGTGGTCGATGATCGCTCCGGTCGACCCGAACGGGTAAGGCCCGAAGAGCCGCTCGAAGTAGTCGATGATGGCCGGGATCTGGGCGACCACCCCGGCCGAGGCGGCCCGCTCGCGGGGGTCGACCGCGACGTACACGGGGATCCCGTCGGGTGTTCGCGACCGGGTGACCTGGAACCGCCCCAGGCTGACTGTGGAGAGATAGGTGGCCATCGGCTTGTCTTCGCGCCAGACGAAGGTCTGCCGATCGCGGTAACTGGCGTGCGCGACCAGCCGACCGTTGCCCACGACGCTGATCCCCTTCGGCACGGTGACGATCGTGGTGAAGGTCGCCTTGTCCGAGGGATGGTCGCTGCCGGGGAACCACGACGGTGACCCTTGTGGCTCACCGGCTACGAAGGCGCCGTCGTCGGTGGGGATCCAGCCGTCGAGCGAACCATCAGGGTCGATCACCGGCCGGGGCCGGCCGGCGTAGGAGACCACCACCGTGAAGGGCCGGCCGGCGTGCAGCTTGGATTGCGGGGTGATGACGAGCTCCTGCTTTCCGCTGCGTACGTAGTGCGCCCGGTGACCATCGACGGCGACCGACGAGACCGCCATATCACGTCTGAGGTCGAGGTCGAAGCGCGAGAGGTTCTCCGTGGCCAGCGCCGACACGACAGCCGTGCCCGACAGTTGGTGGCTCCTCGGGCGGTAGGAGAGCAGCAGTGTGTAGTTCCGCACGTCGAAGCCACCGTTGCCCGCGAACGGGAAGTACGGATCACCCGCGCCGGGGGCTCCGGCGTGGAAGTCGCTCCCGTCGTGCGCCGGATCGCCAACCGCCGGGGTGACCACCGACCCGAAGGTAGTACTCGCGGCGACCGTGGCCAGGACGCCGCGTCTCAACACGTTGCGAAGGGTCATGTCCGCTCCTCAAGGGTTACTCGTGGGCCATTCTGCTTAGCAGATCGTGATTCTGTACCGGCCGCGGGCCGCCCCGGCCGCGACGCGCTCACTTCCCGGGGGCGGCGGGCTGCCTGGTGGCGTCATGGGACCGGGCCACCCAGATGGTCCTGGAACCAGCGCAGCGTCCGGGCCAGGAAGTCCGCGCGATGCTCGGGCAGGCCATGCGCGAAGAACATGTGGGAACCGCCCGGGTAGCGCACGTACTCGACCTCGCAGCCGGTCGTGCGCAGCGCCACGAACATCTGCTCGCTCTGTCCGATGGGGCAGCGCTGGTCGGCCTCGCCGTGAAAGATCAGCGTTGGTGTGCGGATGCGATGCGCGAACGTGGACGGGGAGTGAGCGCTGTACCACTCGGCCTCCTCGTGCGGGGGCCCGCCGCCGTGCCGCGCCAGGCCGCGGTAGGCGACGTCACTGGTGCCGTAGTCGGACTCGAGGTCGAAGATGGGCTCACCACAGACGGCCGCCGCGAACCGGTCGGTCTGCCCGATCGCCCAGGAGGTGAGGTAGCCGCCGTAGCTGATGCCGAAGATGCCGGTGCGCTCCCGGTCGGCGTATGGCCGTTCGAGCACCGTGTCCAGGACGGCCATCAGGTCGCGGTAATCCCCGCCGCCCCAGTCGCGCACAACCCGCCCGGCGAAGTCGCGGCCGTAGGAAGTGGAGCCGCGCGGGTTGGCGTACAGCACGAGGAAGCCGTTGGTGGCCAGGCACTGCTGGTGGGCGAGGAAGCCGTAGCCGTAGTTGGCGCTGGGGCCGCCGTGCACGTCCAGGATGACCGGGTAGCGGCGCGCGGGGTCGAAGTCGGAGGGGCGGAGCAGCCAGGCGTCGATGTCGAACTCGTCCTGCCGCACTTGGAAGGTCTCCCAGTCGGCGGGCGGATGTGCCGCGAGCGCCGACGCGTTATGGCTGGTCACCGTGCGGGCGAGGTCGAGGTGTCGGTCGTAGACGCAGATCTCGCCGATCGACGTCGGGGTCGCCTGTGCCTGGGCGATGTACCGACCGGCGCTGTCGACGGAGAGGCCGGCGTTGCGTGCCCGCGGGCGCCACCCGACCGTGCTCGCGCCGGTCTCGGCGTCGAGCAGCTCGAGCTGGCTGCCGCCGGACCGCACGGCGTGCACCAGCACGTGACCCGCGTCGAGCCACACCGGCGGAGCCTGGTCCGGCACCGAGGGCAGGTCGGTGGTTAGTCGACGGGTCGACTGCTCCGTGCGGTTGTAGACGAAATAGTCGGGTTGCAGGGTCTGGTCGGGGTCGGCCGCGAAGAGCAGCTGGTCGCCGTCCGGTGACCAGCTCCACAGCTCGATCGTCCCCTGGCTCGTCCACACGACGTCGATGGTGGCCGTCGTCGCGTCGAGCATCTCGAGCGCCATGCCGGCGCGGTCGCGCCGGTGCACGCGAGTCGCGAGGTGGCGACCGTCTGGCGACCACTGGGGCAGGTCGTGGTCGACCGGCTCGGTCGTCAGCCGTCGGCCGGCCCTCGTCGACACGTCGACGACGAAGACCTGCTTACGCCGGTCGCCTAAGTAGCCTCGGCCGTCCTCCTTGTAGTCCAGCCTTCGGGTGACCCGGACCTTGGGCGCCGCGCCGGCACGGTCCGGCTGCTCGTCGGGATTGTCGGGATCGAACAGGGTCGTGTACGCGATCCGTTGTCCGTCGGGGGCCCAGGCGAGCTCGGCCACCTCCTGGGCGTGACGCGCGATCGCGGTGGCGGGCGACTCCGAGTTGACGTCCAGTAGGAAGATCGCGAACGCGTCGTCGTCGCCAGCCGTGTACGCGATATGGCGGCCGCTCGGCGACCATCTCGCACCGGTAACTCGTTGCGCGGTCGGGGTAAGGGGGTGCGGCCGCCCGCCCGCGATCGGGCACGACCACAGCCGGCTGTGCCGCTGGTGGGTCTGCGGGTCAACCGTGCCGAGGGCATACACGAGGGCGGACCCGTCGGGCGAGACCTGCGGGTCACCGCCCATCGCCAGTCGATAGACCAGCGTCTCCGGATCCAGCGGCCGGCTCATCCGCGACCCGCCGAACCGGTCGCGGCTCGCGAGGTGTCACTGCGCGGGCCGAGATCAAAGACCGGATACGCCGCCCCTACGGCGTCCCCGTCGACGGTACGCAGCACCGGCCGGGCATAGTCGTGCAGAACGGCCGTCTGCCCGTCGTCCAACAGCCCCAATTGCCGCAGCGCCGCCAGCACGACAACCGCGCCGACGCGGACCGGCGAGGGTCCGTCCGTACCGTCCTCTATCTTTGCTGCCACCCCAATGCCGCCGCGCAGCCCGACACACTGCACCCCACTCGCCCCGCCCTTTGCGACGAACGTCCCATCGCCCACGCTCATCAGGTCGGTGTCGAGCCGGCCCCGCCCGGCTACCAGGTACGGGTGGCGGGCCATCGCCTGGCTGAGGACCGGCGCCGCACCGCGATACGGTTCGTCGAGGTCCGCCGGGCTCATCAGGCGCGCGAACGCGAATGCCAGGTGATAGACGCTCGTACCGAAACACGGGACGCCGCAGCCGTCAACGCCCAGCCGCACCGCGTCCGGTTGCAGGCCGGTGAAGTGGCAGATGCACTCGAGGATCTGCCGTTGCACAGGGTGGTCCGCGGACCGGTAGCTCCCGCGATCGACGTCGAGGTGCCCGGCGAGGGCAAGCATGCCGATGTGCTTGCCGGAGCAGTTGTTGTGCAGCGCGGTCGGTTCGGCGCCCTGTCGTTGCAGATCCGCCGCCGATCTCGAATCGAGCGGGGGATGCGTCCCACAGGCAAGGTCTTCCATCCGGCAACCGACCCGTCGAAGCAGGGCCGAGGCACGCTCGACGTGCACCGGCTCGCCGTTGTGCGAACCGGCCACCAGGGCCAGATCCTCGGGGGTGAACCCCCACTGCGCGGCGGCGCCGCTGTAGACGAGGGGCAGTGCCTGAAGCGGCTTGGCTGCCGAGCGCCAATAGGTGATCTTCTCGGTGGGCTGGCCGACCGACGCGAGCAGCCGACCGTCCGCGTGCACGACGGCGACGTCGCCTCGGTGGATCGCTTCGACCATGCCGTTCCGGGCGACCTCTACGAGCGGCGCGCTCATCTCATCGTCTTCTCGAGTCTTCGGCGGCCCTCTGCCCGAGATCTGCTGCGCGCGCGTCGTATGGTCGGGGGAACCGTCCGGGTGCGAACGCGCTGAATGCCGGCGCCGCGGCATCACCGGTCCGGAACACAGTGTTGCGTTCGCTGCCGAGGGCGGCGGCGGCCGCATTACAGGCAGCGGGCGTCAGCGTCGGCCAGTCGCCGGTCCGCACCCGGTCGAGGAGGGCCCGCAACCCCACCAGGATCTCGGCCGGCGTGAACGTGCAGTGCCCGCCGCGGTGCACGAAGAGCTGGCGTAGCAGGTCCTGCTGGCCGGTCGAGGCGACCACCTCGGCATACGCGGTCTCGTTGTCGGGGGTGACCAGCCCGTCGCCTTCGGTATGCATCGTCAAGACGGGTACGCCGCCGAGGTCTCCGGAGAAGACGATGTTGCGCTCGAGGTATGCCACGGCGCTCGGGTCGGCGCGGACCCGAGCGGCGTCCCGAAGCACGGCCAGGTCCGTGTCCAGGTCCAGGCCAGCGTCGGCGTACAGCGCCGCGACCTCGTCCCGACCCGGCGACGCCGCCAGCAGCGCGCCGTAGTCGACCCCGTCGTTCCAGGAGGGATTGCCGCCGGCCTGTTGTTCGACCTGCGCGCGGAGCATGAAGTAGACGAGGAAGCCCGGCTCGTCATACCAGCGGAGCTGGTTGCGCAGGCGCTCGTCGAAGTCACCGGGTTCTGGCTCGGGGCTCATCGGGTCGTACCAGCCGGGAATGTTGCCGACGGCCGCGGCCAGGGCAAGGCGGGCCCGCCCGGACGTCGTTTCCCGAGCGTGGTCCAGTAGCGATCGCGCTGCCGCGAGGTTCGGCTCCGGGTCAGAGATCCGGACGAGCTGCACCGGCGATTCGGCGCCAAGCAGCGCCTTGATGACGAATGCGATGTCGAGCTCACGGTTGTGTACGCCGACAGCGCCGGCCAGGTTGCCGCACAGTGGCAGCGCCCCCGAGAGGCGGCCGGCAAGGCGCTCCACCAGGCCGGCTGTCATGATCCCGCCGATCGACAGCCCCCAGGCGATCGTGTGCTCGGGCTCTGCGATGCGGCCGACGAACGTGTCGAGCAGTGCCTGCTGGTTGGCGAAGGTCTGCTCGAGCGGCCAGAACATCGGTCCGCCGGTGCCGGCGATCGCGTAGCCCTCGTCGAGCAGGACGCGGATCAGGGGGTCGCTGGCATCCCACGGTGGGTCGCCGGGAGCCATCGGCAGGCCTCGGCTGTAGAGCAGCAGCTGACCATTCCAACCGGCTGGCACTTCGATCGCATAGGTTCCCCCGCGCGGCGACGGGCCCCGCTCAGTCACCGGTCCGCCGTTGCGTGCGTGCACTTCAACCTCCAAACCGTTCAGCCTCAGCGCTGACCACTTCGACCGGGATCCCCGGGGGTGCGTCGACCCGTACGCCCGAGTCGTCGACGGAGACCGACACCCAGCCGTGCGGCGTCGGGACCCGCCCAGCCGCCCGCCCGAGCGGGCCGAGGCCGGGGTCGACGACGATCCGTGCATAGCCCGGCGCCGCCGGCCGGACCCCAAGCAGATAGCTGGTGAGGTCGTAGGCGGGGCTGGCCGACCAGCCGTGGCAACGGCTCGACGCGCCGGGGTCGGCGGTCCAGAACTCCTGCAGTGTTCCCCTCTGCGGGTCGAGCGGCCAGCGACGCAGGCTGGCCAGGATGAGGTCGCGGCGGCCGTACCGGAAGTAGGCCTCGTGCAGGAACCGGCAGAACCAGGGCTGGGCGGCGACCACGTCCCGGTCGACGTCGAACCCCTCGGGTGGCTGGTACTGGAACACCGGGACGCGGTCGTGCGCGTCCGCGCCCTCGCGCAGGTCGGCCGGCGTCTTCGTCACGACCAGTCGGCCGGCCACCGAAGAGCGGGCCGGATCGGCGATCCGCTCGATCAGGCCATCGACGCGGTCGGCGGGTACGAGGCCGGCCAGCAGGGCCAGCGCGTTGGTGTGCTGGCTCATCCGGCGGCTGCGTCCGGCGGCCCCGATCGCGTCGGTGTAGACGTGCCGATCCGGGTCCCACAGCGCCTCGAAGGCCGACGCCGTCGCGGCGATCAGGTCGGTGACGTCCCGGGCACCTGGAAGCGTGGCGTAGTCGGTGAGTGCGGCGGCGTACAGCGCATCGTGTGCGGCGGTTACGACGTCGCGGTCGGTCTGTGCCCAGTCCAGGAAGACCCAGCCGGGAAAGTTCTCCAGCAGCCCGCTCGGCGCCCGTTGTTGTTCGTAGCGATCGATGATCCCCTCGGCAACCGGGAGCAGGCTACGCACGAACGGCTCGTCGCCCGAGTACCACCAGTAGGAGGCGAGCGAGCGCAGCCAGTGCAGCGAGTACTCGGGCATCGTGAAGCCGATCCGGGCGAAGTCGCAGGCGGCCGCGCCGGCGAGCAGTCCGCTCGGGTAGCGGCTGCTGGCGGTGAGCGCCAGGTGGTGGCGGATCAGCCGCCAGTCCGGATTGGTGACGAAGGAGACCAGGATCTGCACGTACGCGTCGGCGATCCACGCACGCTGTTCGCGGCCCGGGCAGTCCAGGAAGGCGTCGCTCGAGCAGACGTCGACGGTGCGCGCGGCGGCCCGCCACAGCTGCGTAAGCCACTCGTCGTCGCAGTCGAACGATGCCCCCTCCGGGCGCGGATACCCTGTCTCCTCGATCTGAACGGACACGCGAGCGTTGGTGGGGTGGTGCACCGCGAGGTAACGCAGCCCGACCGGGTCGAAGAAACAGATCCGTTCCTCCCCGCGACCCGACGCCACGTACCGGGCGCTCCACTGCCGGGGTCGGGTCTCGGGCAGTCCGTCGGAGCGGAGATCCTCTCCAGCCACGACGTCGACGACGGCGCCCGCCGGGGCGTCAACCATGAGCCGCACATGACCCAGCCGGATGCCTCCGGAGTCCCACACCGAGAGCCGCCGATCGCCGTCCGCGTCGGCGTGGGTGCTCGACCACGCACGTGCCGGGTCCTCGCCGAGCGCGGCACGGACCGGGATGTCTCCGCGCACCAGCCGAGGTTCGAACAGCGAAGACCGCAACAGCGGGATCGGGCGGCGCAGCGGCATGGAATACGGCGCGGCCGGCGGCCGGTCGAGTACCGTCCCGTGCCCGTGCCCGGACACGACGACCGCAGCGGGCCACCGCTCGTCGGCCACGTCCGGGTCGTGCAGTCCCTCTGGTGCCAGCCGCCCGTCGACGACCTCGGGCGGGAGCCCGTGCATGTCCCCGCCCTCGCGGGGCAGCCACGGGGCCGGCAGGGCCCGCCAGTCGGGCCCCGTCGCGAGCTCGACCGGGCAGTCGCGGGCCGTTTCGAGGCAGAACGATCCACGCCCGAGGGTGCCCAGCGCGGCAGCTGGCACCCACCACGGTCCTGCGCGGCCGTAGTAGCGACACAGCGCCACGAGCACGTTGCCTCCCCGCGCCAGCCATTCCGCGAGGTCGTACTCGTCCCAACCGAGAAACTCCGGCTCGGCACGGACCGGTCCCCGGCCGAGCAGTGCACCGTTCAGGTACAGCACGTACCGGGAGTCGCAGGTCACCCGGGCGGGGACACGAGGCGGGACCTCGTCGAGCTGAAACGAGCGCCTCAGGTAGATCAGATGATCGGCCGGGTCAGTGGGGCGCCACCAGTAGGCCTCTCGTGGCGCGCGGTCCCAGATCCAGCGGCCCCGCCAGCCGCCGGCCCACGTCACCTCAGGCTCCCTGCTCGACCGCCGCGGGGTCGAAGTACGCGCGGACGGATTCGAACCTCCCGTCCCGGACCCGAACGACGTTGACCCCGCGGTACGGGTGACGGGTCCCGGCGTGGTCGATCAGGACCGCCTCCCACTCCAGTGCCGCCTCCACGCCGTCGCTGATCTCGTGCGTGATCGTCACCTCGAGGCCCGGGTAGTCCCGCATCTCCTCGACGTAGAACGTGGCGATGTCCCGGTGTCCGCGCAGCGAGGGACCGGACGGGGGTATCAGGAGGGCGTCCTCGTGGTAGTGCGCGAGCGCGGCGTCCAGATCGCGCCGACACTCGGCAGCCCAGTACGACTCGGCGACCTCGCGCGGCGTCTGCATGCATGAGATCGTATTGATCGTCCTGTGCATCGTCAAGAATGGATGCCGCCTATGGAGAACGCCCAGATAAGCCTGCAGTCGGTGGATGCACTCACCATTACGATCCTGGTCGACAACCTCACGGACGTCTTCATGCCGGATGAAGGCCCGGCGCGACGGCACCCCCTGACCTCCCCTACCGCGGCCCGCCACCCGGCGGTTACGTTCGAGGAAGGCGAGGTCGTCGAGCAGCTACGCGGCGAGCACGGCTTCTCCGCACTCCTGACCGTCACCCGCGGCGATCGCAGCCGCCGCGTACTCTTCGACACGGGGGTCAGTCCGGACGGCCTGGTCTCGAACATGCGCATGCTCGACCTGGTGCCCGGCGACGTCGAGGCCATCGTCTGCAGCCACGGACACTTCGACCACACGGCCGGGCTCGACGGTTTCATCCGCGCCGTGGGTCGGGCCAATATCCCCGTGCTCATCCATCCGGAGTTCTGGACCAGACGACGGCTGACTCTGCCCGGTCGCGAGCCGTGGGAGCTGCCGACGACGAGCAGGTCGGCGCTGCAGGGGGCGGGGTTCGAGATCGTCGAGGACCGACAGCCCTCGTTCTTGCTCGACGGCTCGCTACTGGTCACCGGGGAGATCGACCGGACCACCGACTTCGAGATTGGCTTCCCCTTGCAGGAGGCGCTGCGCGCAACGTCATGGCAACCGGATCCGCTCGTGCTCGACGATCAAGGGTTGGTGCTGGACGTGCGCGACAGAGGGCTCGTCGTGCTCACCGGGTGCGGCCACGCCGGGATCGTCAACACCGTCCGCCATGCGCGCCGGCTGACCGGGCAGGACCGTATCTACGCGATCATCGGCGGCTTTCATTTGAGCGGCCCGTTGTTCGAGCCGCAGATTCCCGCCGTCTGCGCGGCGTTCACCGACTTCGCACCCGACCTCATCGTGGCCACCCACTGCACGGGCTGGCGGGCGATCCACCGGATCGCGTCCGCGTTTCCAAATGCCTTCGTGCCCAGTTGCGTGGGCACCCGTCTCGAGCTGTGACGGCAGAGCTCGCTCGCCAGCGCTAGAAGACGGCAATCGGGTTCACCGGCGAACCGGTCCCGCCGGGGAGGGCAAGCGGTGCGGCGACGAACATGAACTCGTAACGCCCGAGCTGACGACACCGTTGGGCCAGGCCCTCCACGAAGCTGTGATCGAGCAGCACCAGGCCCATCGCCGGGATGGCGATCTGGTGCAGAGGCAAGGGAAAGCGGGTCGGCCCGGGTTCCGGGATGCCCGGCGGCAGCAGTCCCAGGATGCGGGCGCCGGCCGGAGTGAGACGTTCTGGCGCATCGCCGGTGTAGACAGCGATCTCCCGCCGATGGAACCACTCGATGGCCTCGGGTGCCGGGCCTGGCGAGAAGGGCGTCGGACCCAACGCTACCTGCCGGGCATCGCTGCCCGAACGCACGACCACCACGTCGCCGCGGGACGCGCGCACGTTTCCGACGGTCTCGGCCGCCTCGAGCTCGGCCACCGAGATGGGATGCATGGGTTCGAGCCAGTCTCGCTCGCACGCCGCCGCCACGTCGAGCAGCACGCCGCGCGAGAGGATCCCCGCCCGCTGTGCGTAGATTGAGCCGTGGGACAGACCCGCGTCGGTGGCCACCGCGTCGAAGCTCCGGCCGGTGTAGACCCGACCGTCGTGGCTGCCGATGTGGCTCACGCAGTCCAGGTGGGTCAATCCCGGCTGGTGCACGTCCAGGCTCAGATGCTCCCCGGCGCTGGGCGGCGGGCGCAGCGGATGCCCCGGGTCGTGGTGGTACCGCAGCTGGTGCTCGACCTGGCCGCCGGTCAGCGGCAACGACAGCGACATCGTCTCGCCGGTTCGTACCAGGGTTGCTGCCGCACGCCGCTCAACGGGCGTGATGTAGTTGAGCGTCCCGAGCTCGTCATCGGGTCCCCATCGACCAGCGTTGTCGACCCGATCGAACAGCGACACCAGCTCGTCGTCGCTCCAGTCGGCCTGCATGAACGTGCACACTAGTGTCTCGTGTCGGAGGTCGTTTGCCGCAGACGGTGAAGATACTTCCGACACGGGACACTAGCTAGTCTGCCTCTCTCGCGGGATTAGCAGCGGTTAGGTGTTGCGTGCGCCGGAAGACCTCGCCTGTATAGGAACCCGGCCTGCGAAGCCTTCGAGTCGTCCATCCGGTTGGCGAGCACCACGCCGGGCACACCGCCGACGGTCTCCAAGCACTCCGCCAGCAGCGCCACGTCGTGTCGGCGCGTTCGTTGTCGGCGAAACGCACCAACCGCACCCGGCACCAGGCCAGCACCGCGCAGAACACGTGCAACCCGCCCAGCACACCCCAGTCGATGACCAGATGCTCACCCGGCGATCACGCTGCCGGTCTGCGCCCGCGGTGATTCTCCCTGCGCCACAAGGCTTTCTGCTCGGCGACCAGCCGCCGGAAGTTGCGTGCCGACCCGGCAGGCCCGCCGCCTGAGCTTGGAACTAGACGCCGCCGGCAGGCTTACGATGATCCAATGGAGAGGATTCGCACGCCAAGAAAGTCCGCCGCACGGAGCAAGTCCACCGTCCTGGCGGCGCAAGCGGGCGACCAGCCGCGCTATCCGATTACCTCGGTCGACAACGCATTACGCCTGGTGTTGATGTTCCGGGACCAGCGGTGGATCCGGGTTGCCGAGGCGAGCGAGTCACTCGGGGTCGTCCGGTCGACCGCACACCGGCTACTCGCGATGCTGCAATATCGCGGTCTCGTCCAGCAGGATCCAGAGACCAAGGCCTACGCCGCCGGTCCCGCACTCGTCGACATCGGGTTGTCGGTCGTTCGCGATATGGACGTACGCCGGCACCTACGCCCCTATCTGGAGCAGCTGGCCCTGGATCTCGGCGAGACGGTCCAACTGATGATCCTCGACGGCGCCGACACGCTATTCATAGACAGCGTCGAAAGCCACCAGGCCCTTCGTACCAGCTCCAGGATCGGACGACGTTATCCCGCTCACAATACGTCGGGAGGCAAGGTGCTGCTCGCCCAACTGCCGACGGAACGTCTGGGTGAGCTCTATCCCACCGAACGACTGCCGACGTTGACGTCGCGGTCGACCAAACGACGAGCGGAGCTGTTCCGGGAGCTCGACCGGGTACGCGAGCAGGGGTACGGCACCAACCGCGGGGAGAGCGAGCCGGACGTCGCCGCCGTGGCCGTCGGCGTCACTAACGCCTTCGGGCAGATCCGCGCGGCCATCGCCATGTCGGCACCGCTGTCGCGGTTCGACGAGGCCTCCGTGCCCCGGGTGGCCGCTATCCTCCGGGAGGCGGCCGGCCGGGCAGCCCAGCACCTGACGTAGCGGCTCCGCCGCACCCGGCCGGACGGTTAGGGCCCCGTCACGGCGCCCTCGCTGGCCGAGCCGACCTGCGCGGCGTACTTGGCGAGGACACCGTGTGGATAGGCAGGTTTCGGTGCAGACCACTCGCCCAGGCGGCCGGGCAGGTCGACGCCCTCGGCCTGCACAGTCCGGTCGCCGACGTCGATGCGGATGATGTCGCCGTCGCGCAGTCCCGCCAGCGGGCCGCCCATTGCTGCCTCGGGCGCCGCATGACCCACCATCAGGCCGTTCGTGGCGCCACTGAACCGGCCGTCGGTAACAAGGGCCACCGACCGACCCAGCCCCTGGCCGACCAGCGCCCCGGTCACGGCCAGCATCTCCCGCATCCCCGGGCCGCCTCGCGGACCCTCGTACCGGATTACGACGACGTCACCGGCCACGATCCGCCCGGCGACCACAGCATCGTAGGCATCCTCCTCGCGGTCAAACACCCTGGCGGGGCCGCGGTGGGAGGTGAGCGTGTGCGCGGTGATCTTTACCACCGAACCTTCCGGGGCCAGGTTCCCGTACAGCACGACAAGTCCACCCTCCGCCGCCAGCGGCCGATCGAGAGCCGCGACCACGTCCTGCCCCGGCGTCTCGGTCACCGCCGCGACATCCTCGGCAAGCGTCCGTCCGGTGACCGTGAGCGCCGTGCCATCCGCGTAGCCGCCCTCAAGCAGGCGCCGAAGCACCAGGCCGATACCACCGGCCCGGTGCAGATCGACCGATGTGTACCGGCCGCCCGGCAGCAGGTCACAGAGCAACGGAGTGCGCCGGCTCACCCGGTCAATGTCGGCCAGCGCGAGGTCGACCCCGACCTCGCGGGCGAGAGCGAGCAGATGCAGCACTGCATTCGTCGATCCCCCGCTGGCCGCGACGGCAGCGACGGCGTTCTCGAAGGCGGGGCGCGTCAAGATCTGACTCGGGCGCAAGTCGGCCTCAAGAGCCGTCAGCACGAGCTCACCAACCTGTCCGGCCACCACCGACTTGGCCGGATCAGTGGCCGGGATGGAGTTGAAGCCGACCGGCGAGAGGCCCAACGCCTCCATCACCATCGACATGGTGTTGGCGGTGAACTGCCCGCCGCAGGCACCCGGCCCGGGGCAGGCGACCAGCTCAAGCTCGGCCAGATCGTCCTCCGTCATCGTGCCCGCCGACACGGCCCCGATGGCTTCGAAGACCTCGCCCATCGCGACGTCACGACCCCGGAACCGACCAGGCATGATCGACCCGCTGTAGAGCACGACCCCCGGCCGGTCCAGCCGGGCCAGGGCCATCGCGGCCGCCGGAACGGTCTTGTCGCATCCGACGATGCACACCAACGCATCGAACATGTGCCCCCGAGCCACCAGCTCGATCGAGTCAGCGATCACCTCCCGGCTGACCAGTGAGGTCTTCATACCCTCGGTCCCCATCGTCACGCCGTCTCCGATGGCGATCGTATTCAGCTCCATCGGAGTGCCACCCGCTCGACGCACACCCTCCTTGGCCTTGCCGGCGAGATCGCGGTGGTTGAGATTGCACGGCATCGTCTCGATCCAGGCGTGGGCGACGCCCACGATCGGGCGGCGCAGATCGTCTGGGGAGAATCCGGTTCCGTACAGGTAGGCGCGGGCCGCGGCCCGGCTACGTCCCTGGTACAGGCCGCTGCTGAGCAGGGTGCGGTCAGTAGATGCGGGCAAGGAGACCTCCGTCAACGGCAATGTCAATTCCACTCAAATAGCTCGCCTCTTCCGAGGCCAGGAACACCGCGACGTTGGCGACGTCGATCGGCGACGCCAGCCGCCGAAGCGGGTATCGGTCGGTGACCGCCTCCCGCGCGGCCTCGGGATCGGGCTGCTGCGCGAAGTAGTCGACATTCATCGCCGTGTCAACGTCACCGGGGCAGATGGTGTTGCAGCGGATGTTCTCCGGGCCGTGCGCGGTGGCGACCGCCCGGCACAGCGCCCGCAGACCGCCCTTCTGCGCCCCGTAAGCCGGTAGATCCGGGTCGCCGACTATGCCGAGCACAGACGACGTGATCAAGATCGTGCCACCGCCGCGCGCCCGCAGCCGGGGTAGTGCCTCCCGGATGCCCAGATACACGCCCCGCAGGTTCGTGGCGTGAAGGCGGTCCCAGTCCGCCTCGCTGGTGTCCTCGAGTCGGCCGAGGAACTGGACCGCAGCGTTCGCGTGCAACACGTCGAGCCCGCCGAAACGGGCCAGGGTCTGCTCGACCATGTGCCGGTTGCCCTCGACCGTGGCGACGTCGGCGGCAACGGCGAGCGCCTGTCCCCCGTCCCTGTTGATCGCCTCGGCGGCAGCGGTGACCGCTTCGCCATCGATATCGATGCAACCGACCGCCGCGCCTTCCTCGGCAAACCGCCGCGCCGTAGCCTGGCCGATTCCACGACCGGCGCCCGTCACGATCGCGACCTTGCCCCTCAGCCTCATCCGGCCGGCTGCTCTTGCCGCCGGGCCAGGGAAGCGGCCGTCGCGTCGCAGGCGCGCCGCACCGCCTCCCGGGTGCGCGCCAGCTCCGTTGTTCCGTGTGCAGCGGACACGTACAGCAGGCCGCGGGGGATCACGTGGACTCCCTCGTCGAGGAGTGCCGCCGCGAACCTGCGGTACGCCACGTCGTCGGCGGCGAGGGTGTCGGCGTAGGTCTCGACCGGTGTGTCGCTCCAGAAGGCATAAGCGGCGCCTCCCATCTGGTTGACCACGAGCGGCAAGCCGTGCGCCATCGCCTCGGTACTCAGGATGTCGGCCAGCGTCGCACCGACCTCATTCAGCCGCGGGTACAGCTCACCGGCCGTGTGCTCGAACTCGGTGATCGCCGCTAGCGCGGCGGCCGCACATACCGGATTAGCGTTGTACGTGCCGACGTGAGCGACCCGCCCGGAGGCCGCTTGCTCCATCACCGCGGTCGATCCGCAGACCGCACTAATCGGGAACCCGCCACCGAGGGCTTTTCCAAAGACGGCGAGGTCGGGGACGACGCCCAGCCGGGCCTGAGCGCCGCCCAGGGCGAGTCGGAACCCGGTGATCACCTCATCGAAGATCAGCACCGTGCCGGAGCGGCGAGTCAGCTCTCGCACCGCCTCCAGATAACCCGGAGCACACACCAGGCAGCCGCCGTTGACAGCGACCGGTTCCATGATCACGGCCGCGACGTCATCGGCGAGCGCAGCCCGAATGGCTTCCAGGTCATTCCACCGGCAGACAGTGACGGCGTCAGACGCACGTGGATCCTGCCCCGCCGTCGAAGGGCGTGCGTCCGGTCGACCGGGATTGCCCACGGCGAGTGGATCCAACCAGCCATGAAAGTGGCCCAGAAACTTGATCACCCGATTGCGGCCCGTTGCCGCCCGCGCGATCCGCACCGCCGCGTGCACGGCCTCGCTGCCGCTGTTGGAGAAGACGCTGAGCTCCGCGCACGGCACGGTCCGCTGCACCGCCTCGGCGAGTTCAGCTTCCAACGGATGTGAGGCCCCGTAGCCGATGCCGGACCGGAGCTGTCGAGCGACCGCCTCCAGCACACGCGCGCACGAGTGGCCCAGCAGCATTGGACCGAACGCCAGGGCGTAGTCGACATACTCGTTACCGTCGATGTCGATCAACGCCGCATCGTGCCCGCCGACGAAAGTGATCGGTACCGGCTGCTGCGGTGCGCGGAAGGCGCTGGCCACGCCACCAGCGAGGGCACGACTCGCACGCGCATGCTGCTCGACCGATCCTGAATACCGCCCGCTGCTGAGCTCGATGGTGCAGCTCCCCTCTACCGACCCGCCGCCACCTGGTCGACGCCGGAGCTACGCGGCGACCATGCGATGCTAGGGACCCCTCCCTGCGGTGTCAAGAATGCTAATCTGTTTTCCAGAATCGTGCCCTCGTCAGCTGTACTCGGTCGAGGAGGCGCCAGCATTGGAGGGCCGACATGGAGCAAGACCGCAAGCCGTCGATGCAGCGCGTATCCCTGGGCGACGTCGAGATCGAATACTCGGAGCGCGGTGGCGGCGAGCCGATCGTCCTCGTTCACGCCGGCGTGTTTGGCGACTGGTTCCTACCTGTGAGCGAGAGCCCGGCCCTGGACGGCTTCCGGGTGATTCGCATCCGCCGCGCCGGCTACGGGTCCACGCCTCCCACGAGGCATCTGACCATCGCCGATCACGCCCGCCACGCCGGGGCGCTGGCCGATCGGCTTGGTGTCCCCAAGATTCATTGGGTCGGCCATTCGTCTAGCTGTCAGATGGGGCTGCAGTTGGCGATCGATCGTCCTGATCTGGTCCACAGTCTCGTGCTGCTGGAGCCGGCTGCGGTCGGCGGCTTTGCGGTACCGGCGACGGAGGAGCTGGTACGCCGATTCGCCGGGCCGGCGATGGAGGCGTTCGCGAGCGGCGACATCGAGAATGCGTTCGACACCTTCATGAGCGGGGTATGCGGCGGCGAACACCGAGCAGTCACCGAAGCGCGGCTAGGCGGAGCGGGATATGAGCGAGCCGTCCGTGACTCGGCATTCTTCTTCCGTGACGAGCTGCCCGCCGTGCTGGAGTCGCGGTTCGGGGCGGCCGAAGGCCGTCGCGTCCGGCAGCCGGTCTTAGTCGTCGAAGGTGCCGCAAGCGCCCGCCTCGGCCCGCTGAGCCGCCAGATCACGGAGCTGACAACGACGCTCCTGCCGCACACCGAGGTCGTGACCGTCCCGGGCGTCAACCACCAGATGCCGTTGCAAGACCCTGACGCCGTCGGTCGAGTCATCGCGACCTTCGCTCGCCAGCACGCCATACCACCCTCGGGCGGGGAGAGCCGGAGCCGATCGGACCCGGCCTGACTCCGCAGCCGGGCAGATCGAAGGTCAGGCACCGTCGGTTCGCACCGCGGTGACGACCACCGTGGCGTAGGGCAGTGTGAAGCTGCCGCCCATCGCGTCGATCGCAGCGCCGACGCCTTCCTGCACCTCCGCCAGCCTGTTCGGCGGGAGTTTGGTGAGGGCGCCCAGGGTTGGCATCTGCTCTAACCACTCGTCCCGGGTGTAGGTGTGCTCCCAGTCGAACTGCCATTGCTCGGTGTCGCTGAACCTGCCGACCTCTCGAATCCCGTCGGCGGCCTTGGTGAGCAGCACCTGGTAGGCGTCCAGGCCCTGCTTCATCGCTCGAAGTTGACCGGTTCGTCGGGCGCCACCCGCTGGTAGACCGCGGCGAATGCATCGACCATCTCGGGCGGAAGCTGGAGCACGTGCCAGAACGGCGCCAGCCGGCCGCCGGGCCGCAGTACCTGTGCCGCCTTGGCCGCGCCGGCGACCGGGTCGACCCAGTGCCAGGCTGTCCCGGCGATGACCGCGTCAGAGGTCCGCCCTGCGGGCCCAGCGATGCCGCTCGAGGTCGGAGAGACCTGCTCGCTCGGGCGGTAGAGTGGTCATCTGCCCACTATGAATGGGCATGCGCCCACTCGTCAACCGGCGGGACCAACCGAGGAAGGAAGCTGCACGGTGCCGACAGGAGTGGCCATCCGCGACGCCCGCGAGCAGCTGTTCGACGCCGCCGAGCGCGTCCTGCTCCGGGACGGGCCGAACGCGCTGACCAGCCGGGCGGTCACCACGGAGGCAGGCTGCGCCAAGGGCGTCCTGCACCGGCACTTCGCCAACTTCGACGCCTTCCTCGCCGAGCTCGTGGCTGATCGCATCGCCCGGATCGAGGGCCAGGCCGCCGCCCTGCGCAACTGCGCCGGGTCCGGCACCGTCGCCGACAACCTCACCGGCACGCTGACGGCCCTGTTCTCCTCGGTCGCTGTGGCGATCATCGGCCTGGTCACCTTCCGGGATGACCTACGGGCCCGGCTGCGCCAGGCCAGGCCGGCCGGTATCCCGGTCCTCGCAGAAGCAACGGCCATGATCGCCTCCTACCTCACGATCGAGCGGGAACTGGGCCGAATCGCACCCGACGCCGACGTCGACACCCTCGCTCCCACCCTGATCGGGGCCGGGCACCTGGTGTTCGCCGACCGGAAAGGCACCCCGCCGGAGGCTGGAGCCGTCCGCAACATCGTGACCACGGTCATCGCCGGCGTCGTGCAAGCACCGCCGCCATGAACGGCCCAGCAACACCGTTCCTCAGACGGGCAGTGGTCCACTTGGCTGCCCAGGAGGGCGCTGAACAATGCACTGCTCTGCTGCGCGGCGCCCGGATCGGCGACCGGCGGCGTTGTCCTCGTCGTCCATAGCGATGCTATGGCCTCCTCGTCCGCCTTGCCGGACCGCCGCCCGACCCGCCGCTCGCGACGAGCGACATTGTTCAGCGCCCTCCTAGCTCGGTTGGATCACCATTCGCATGATGCAGTGGTTCTTGCCTTTCGGACGCTCGTAGGTGAAGCCGGCCTGCTCGAACATGCTGCGGGTGGCGTTGTAGAGGAAGGACGCAGAGACCTTCTTGCCGGCGGTGTCTTGTGGGTAGGTCTCGACGACGCCGCCACCGGCGTCGGCGATCAGTTTCAGGGCGCCGTCGAGGGCGGCCGCGGCCACGCCCTTGTGGCGGTAGCGCCGAGCGACGAAGAAGCAGGTCAGCCGGTAGTCGGGCAACGGCGTGCCGGGCGATTCGACCTCCTTGCGATGGAAGATGCCCGGCAGCTCGTCCGGGGTGCCGTACTCACACCAACCCACCGCGGCCTCGCCGTCGAACACGAGCGCGGCATGCGCCCTGCCCTCGCGCACCAACCGCTCCTTATAGGCACGCCAGTCACCGCCCCCGCAAGCGCGTCGCTCGGCCGAGGTCGCGTTGTGGAACCAGCAGCACCAGCAGTCGCCCATCCCGCCGCCGTTGTGGCTGGCACACAGATCGGCGAACGCCTCCCAGGTCTCGCTCGTCAACGCCCTGATCTCGTACTCACCCATCGCGCCCCAGCGCAGCGGCATCACCGATTGCTACCGGGCTCATCGATGCTCGTGCTCGCAGGTTCGGTGGCAGGCTGAAACGTGCCCACGCAGGCCTTATTGCCGTCGGGGTCGGCGAGGACGGTCGTCGATGGCGCCTTACTGTCGTCGACGATGATGGCCCCGGCGGCCACTGCGGCGGCGATGCGTTGCTCGGCGACGTCGTATGGCACCTGGATATCGACGTGGAACCTCTGACGTGGTGTCCGGTGCGGATCGGTCTCTTGGAACCACAGGATCGGCACCCGGCTGGTGGCATCGCGCACGTCGTCGCCGATCGTGCCGCGACCCTGGGCCTCGGGGCCGCCGGTCAGTAGCGCCGACCACACGGGTGCCAGGGTGGCGGCGTTCGCCGTGTCCAGCGCCAGCTCGATGGCGGCGATCGACCGCGGATCGGCGGCGATCGACTGCTGGGCGGCGATCTCACTGATTCGGCGGGCGAGGTCGATGTCTTGTTGGGTCACCCAATCGACCTGATGCTCGGTGCCCGCGTCGTCGCGGTAGATCGCGTCGTCGCTGATCAGCTTCAGGTCCACATGACGCGTGCCCATCCGAACCTCGAGATGTCCGGCGGCCTCGCCGGCCTCGCTGATTGCGGTGAGGAAACGGGTGCCGGCGCGCAAGTCATCGACGACGAATCGGGCGTGCAGCCCCTGACCGAGCTTGCGCCAGTCCGTCAGATTGGCCGCGGTGATCTGCGCGCCGCCGAGCATGTCCATGGCGTGGATCCTCCTGACTGTGGGGGGTGCGGCGACGGTAGCGGCTATTCTGGACAATTAACTTCCGGAATACACCGGACAGCAGGCGGTTCGGCTACTGGCCACCAGGGGTGTCGACGGCACGGTGGATTGCGGACGGAAGGCTTCCTCGACGCGATGAGCAACGATGTGAGCCCGGTCGGACGTGCCCTGCTCGCGCTCGAGGCGATCCAGGCGGCGCCGGGCATCACCGGAGCCGGGCTCGCCGCCCGACTCGGCGTGACCGATTGGGCCGCGCGCCGCTACGTGGCAGTGCTGCGCGAGGCGGGGATCCCGGTCGAGTCGGTCAGTCAAACACTGACCAGCAGATGTCGTTCCGCAACCGCTGGTCGTCAAGTACGAGCTCGCGAATCGCCTCCGGGAGCTGGTCGCGCTGCCACCGGCACTCAAGTCGCCCTGCGGCCTCGCCCTCGCCTTCCGGCGCGTTGGCACGTGCGGCCTTGATCGCATAGGCGGCCGCACCGAGTTCGTGCGCGGCGACGTGCGCGACGGCCCCGGCCTGACCGGCAGCGTACGCGGCATGCCGTGCTGCCCCACGCAGGTCTCTGGCCGCGGCCATTGCATGGCCGGCCGCCGTGCGAGCCTGGATCATCTTGACCTCGCCACGCACCCAGGCGCGGGCATGCTCGATCGCCTGACGCGGTCGTGGGTCCTCCGGCTGAGCCGACTCGAACAGGTCAAGGACGTGCTCCGCGCACGATGCCGCCCAAAGAGCCAGCAGCTGGTGATCCGAATCGGTGAGGTTCCCACCGCGGCGGATCGTCACGAAGCGAGAGTCTCGGACCTTCGGGAGGATCATGGTTGAAACTTCCATCCCTTGCATCCGCCCAACATCCTAGGGCGGCGCGCGCGACCAGGCACGCCCCCAAGCGAAGCCTGCGAACCCGGTGGTCGATCGGCCATCGGGCACGCCCAGCGCGACTGAGGGATGATGACGCGCATGCCGAGCCGCATCGCCGTCATCGCAATCGACGCCGTGAACCCCCGGCTGGTCGCAGAGTTCTGGTGCAATGTCCTGGGATGGCACGTGGTGGACGACGACGACGAAGGGGTCATCAGCATCGCCCCGCCCGACGGCGCATGGCCGACGATCGACGTGCTGGGCGTTGCTGGGCGGAAGGCCGTCAAAAACCGGCTGCACCTCGACCTGCGCGCCGACGGCGTGGCGACGCCGGACGAGCTCGAGCGCCTGCTGAGCCTCGGCGCGCGCCGGGTCGATATCGGCCAGGGGCCGGACGTGAGCTGGGTGGTCCTCGGCGACCCAGAGGGCAACGAGTTCTGCCTGCTCTCGCGGTCGGTCCAGAAGGTCTAACCGGTGAGGCCTCGGCGGTGCGGTGTTACTGCCCGGCGCAGAGCCACAGCCGCGCCGAGACCCTGCCGGGTGTGTTCCGACCGCGGTGCCCCGTCGTCGCCTGCCTGGCCATGATGGCGTTCATGTGCATCCCACCCATGGCTATCGGCATGATCCGCGCCTGGCTACGCCGCCGCGCCCAGCCACCCGCGGCGAAGGCGCCCGGGCCAATCGAGGCGGCCCGCGCAGAGCGATGAGCGACCTGGCCAGATTTCAGCACCCGCGATTCGCCAAGGCCTACCAGCGCATCGCTGCCCAGTCCGATGCCCGCGGCGGCGCCGCGCATCGGCAGCGGCTGCTCGGCGGCCTGTCCGGGCGGGTGATCGAAGTCGGCGCCGGCAACGGCCGCAACTTCGCTCACTATCCGGCCACGGTCACCGAGGTGGTCGCCGTCGAGCCCGAAGATCGGCTGCGAGCGTTCGCCAGACACGCTGCCGTCGCCGCCCCGGTGCCGATCACCGTGCTCGCCGGCCATGCCGACGCGCTACCTGCCGATGACCAGTCCTGTAACGCGGCCGTGGTCTCCCTAGTGCTGTGCTCGGTGCCCGACCCAGCCGGCACGCTCGCCGAAATCCGTCGCGTGCTGCGACCCAACGGCCAACTGCGCGTCTACGAGCACGTCCGCTCGGCCGGCTGGCGCGGCCGGATCGAAGACGTCATCACCCCGATCTGGTCACGAGCCGGCGGCGGCTGTCACCCCAACCGCAACACCGCGGAGGCCATCCGCGAGGCGGGTTTCACCATCGACGACCTGGACCGGTTCATGTTCCGATTCATGCCGCTGTTGCCGGCTGCTGCGCACATCCTCGGCACCGCCCGAAGGCCTTCGACGCCTGGAGCAACGTAGGCCGGCACCGGAACGACACGTCGTTACGGCACCTGCTCCTTCGACGTCGAGACAGAGCTTCGTCGCGAGGGACACCGCCCGCTCCGTTCACTGGCCGGCCGCCTGAACGGAGCCAAGCCACCGGTCGATGGAGCTATCGCGCAGCCTCGTCCGGTGCTGCATCGGAAGGCGGTTGCGCGCCGGCCTGCCTGGCGGCCTGGTCCCACGCGTCGCCGAACTCCTGCTCCAGATCGCCCAGCTCACGGAACAGCGCAAGCGTGTCGAGTGCGGACTGCTCGTCGAGTCGCTGCAACGCGAACCCGACGTGCACGACCGTGTAGTCACCCACCTCAAGGTCGGGCACGAACTCCAGGCACACGGTCTTCTGCACGCTGCCGAAGTTGACCTTGGCCATGCGGGTGGCGTCGTGGCCCCACGTCTCGACCACCTGGCCTGGTATCGCTAGGCACATGCCGCTCTCCCTTGTCTGGACGCTGCGATGACTGGCGGGCCCAGCGCGAGGCCGGAACAAGCTACCCATGCTCGACGGGGTCGAGGAATACGGTGCGGGCCGGATCGGTGCGCGATCACGAGTGGCGGCCGGCAGCTGACGCGCCGCGGGCATTCGCGGTGCCGGCGTCTGGGCCGCGCGCAGGTTGCTCGCTCTCGGACCCGGCGCGGGACAGGGCACCGTCGAGCAGCCCGGTCACCGCCGTGACGGCGTTCTGCACCGCCGCCTCGACGGCAGGTGACAATCCGATCTGCTCGTCGACGCTGACCGGCCGGCACCCGACGACGAAGGTGCGCGGCAACGCGCCGCCGAGTGCCTCCAACGTTCCGAGAACCGCAGCAGGGTCCATGCCGTGCGCGTCGAATGAACCGCCAGCGAGATCCTCGCGCGCGACTTCCAGCACCTGCACCTGCCCCGGCTCGCCGCGCGGGATCAGGTCAACGAGAACCAGCGCCCGATAGCCATCGAGCACGTCGTAGGCCAGATGCATGCCACGGATGCCGTAGTCGACGACGCGCACCCCAGGCCGAGGGCCCGCCGCAAGCAACCGCCGAGCAACCTCTGGCCCGAAGCCGTCATCACCGAGGAAGATGTTGCCGACCCCGGCGATCAGGATTCCGTTACCACCCGCCGGCGCGCCGGCGGACTGGCTCACGGCTGCCGTTCGCCCTTCGCCGTGCCGGGCACGTGTCCCGGGCCGGTCTCGGCCTCGCCCGGCTCGTCGCCGCCGGACTCCTCGGCGGGCTGCTCGTCGGCGGGGGAAGCGTGCTCGCCGCGAGGCGTGCTCTCTGGATCCGGCGAGACCTGCCCGCGGTCGCTCTCGGTCGGTCGGCGCGCACCGCCGACGTCAGCGTCGTCTTCGACGACCTCGTCCGCCGAGCCGACGTCGGCGCTCTCCTTGCGGCCGTCGTAGGGCGGTACCGGCTGATCGTGGCCGGCGTCGGGTTCGCCCTTGAACATGCCAGTCATAGCTTCTCCTCGCTGCAGAGTGGACGCATCCGGTCAGCCGGCCGGCAGGGTCGGCGACTCGTCCTCGATCGGGTCGTCGGGCTTCACCGACGTGTGGTCTCGCGCATCCGAGGTTCCGGTCGGGCGGTCAACCGGACCGCCGGCCGGTTCGTCCGAACCGGTGTCGCGGGAGCCCGGACCTCCGCGCTCGTCCTGCGGCTCTTCCGGTAGCTGTTCGCCTGGTTGCTCGCTCACGGTGTTCCTCCTTGCTCGGTGTTACATGTTGCGCATACGCAGGTAGCGCTGGATGTCCGGCACGGAGCGGACGCCGACCACGAGGGCTCCGGCGCATGCAGCCAACACCACCAGAGACGTTAGCTTGCCGACGAATACCACGTTCACACCTCCTCTCCGGGCTCGCTGACTTCCGACAACGGCTCGAGTTCGTCCGGAGCGAAATACAGGTAGCGGCCGTACCACTCATGCAGCTCGGCCGCCGGGTCGTCAGTTAATACCACCGCGACATGGTCGCCACCGTCAACGTCGGCGTACACCGCGGCGACCTTGGCCTCCTGCCCGCTGAAGAAGAGATCCTGGGCGTCGGCTCTGCGCCGCGGCCGCACGCGCACCCGACTGCCTCGCGACACCGGCACACCCGCGATCACCACGGCGTCGGTTTCGGGCGAGACTGCACCGTCGACCGACGGATCCCACCACGGCTTGCCGCCGGTGTCCGACCAGCTGGGCACCTCCCAGTCCTCGCTCATCCAGTCCTCGGTCATCGCGGGGCTGCTCAACGCGTGCGGGTTACGCAGCACGCCGTGCAAGCGTTGCATGTCGTCCGGTGACATCGCGTCGCAGCGGTCGATGATGGCGGCCGCATGCGGATCGGTCGCCCGGGCCTCCGCTTTCTCTTCCTCGGTCAGCGTCATGACGCGCAGCGTGAGGATCTCGTCGATCTCGGTGGAATCGAACAGTGCCCCGGCGCTCTCCGGAGCGATCTCGGGGTGGTCGTAGAGGATGATCGGTGACACCAGCAGCAGTTCGTCGTCGGTGCTGGCCAGCACCGGCCAGCAGCGGACGTTCTCGCACCGCGCCGCTGGCGCAGCGGCCTCCGGCGGTGGCTCGAGCAGCGAGACGAAGGGCGTGCCATCGGCTTCCAGGATGGCGTGCGCACCAAGAAACGACCGTGCGATCGCGGCGTCACGGTCCTGCGCCGGGCCTTCGGTGACGTTGCGGAGGACGACGCGCAGCCGCAGGACCGGCCCGTCCTCGGTCGCGCTGATGTCCACCTCGGCACGAAGCGGCCGGCAACTGCGCCGGAGCGCTCCCGCGACGGTGCCGACGCTGTCACGCACGACCTCGACGTCCTCACTTCCCGGGACGTCGATCGGCAACCTCTGACCGGCTCGCAACTCCTCCGCGGACAACGGTCCGAGTGTCACCTCCCGTGGCACCGCCTCCTCCCAGCAGAGCCAGCTGGTCGCGTCGACTCGAAGCTCCTGCACCGGTTGGCCGGCGGCGTCCTGCACCTGCCGCGCCTGCAGCTGCAGGAACCGCACGTGCACGGTGATCCCACCCTCGCCAGCGAGGAGGCACTCCGCGCGCATCTCCGGTGGCTCGCCGATTCCCGCCGGTGCGCTCGCGGGGCCTAGGATCCCGAACTGCCAGCGCACCCTGTTCTTGCTCGACGACGCCCGGTACGGGTAGAGCAGATAGCCCTCGTAGAGCACGGCGTCGGCGACAACCCGCGCCTGCTCCAGCGCGGTGATCACCGAACCTCCTCCGACGCGTCCCGAAGGAGCGCCGCAACCGTCTCGTCCCAGTCCAGCAGGCCGTGCGCTGTCCGGTATTGCTGCAGAGCTTCGAATCCGCTGCGTCCCATGCGCAGCCACGCGCTGTTCGGGAAGTGCTGATCCATCAATGCCCGCCACACCGCCACCGGCATCCGGTAGGCGGCCTCGGCCTCCCACGGCAGCTGGTGCACCTCGAAGCCAGTAGCACCGCGGCTGAACACCGTTCCATTGAACAGGAACACCAGCGCGATTTCGCCGTCGCGCAGGGCGTGCAGGTACTTGCTCGCCGACACCTCGAAGTCGTAGCTGCACGGCAGCGGCAGGTCGATCTCGGTGCTGTCCGTGAACCCTTGCACCAGCGCGCTGGTGTGCATCCACAGGAACGGTCGAACGGTATCCGACCACTGTGGGCGACGGCCGAATATGTCGAGCAGCAGGTTTTCCTCGACGTCGTCGTAGCCACGTCGCTGGGGCTCGATCCGAATCTGGCAGCGCAACGCCGCGGCGTGCACCCTCTCCCCTGTCGTCTCCTCGATGCGCAGTCGTGCCATCAGGATCGGGGTCGCGGCGTAGGGCTCCGGCGCGATGTCAAGGACCGTGAAGTGCAGCTCGGTCATGGCTAGTCCGGACCCGACAACGAGGGGTCGGCGGGTCGGCTGCGGTGCGCGAGGTCCGCGAAGAAATCCTCCAGCTGCGCGCGCGCCTCCTGACCGCCGTCGAAGCCGCGCCAACCTTGCCGCAGCCGTCCGATCAGCTCGTAGCAGCGGTCGATCGGCACCAGGAAGCACTCGACGCCGGACCGATCGCCCTCGGGTGCGCGCAGCAACAGCGCCTCGACGTCGGGCCGGGCGACACCAAGAGAGGGGTGCGCCGCGGCGACGGCGTCCCAGGCGCCCAGCGGGAGCTCGGATTCCGTCGCGCCGGCCGGCCCCGGATAGAACGCGACCATGCGGTCGAGAGCGGAATTGCGGAAGAGGAACACCAGCCCGACCGGGATCTGCAGGTCGTCCCAGAGCGCCGCCGATAGCTCGACATCCGGAAAGTTCAGGTAGCGATCCGGCACCGCCCGGTAGTGCAGTTGCGCGCTGTCGTAGGCGAACAGCAGCGTGCAGGGGCGACACGTGCACATCAGACTGCGGCTCGCGAGGCTGACCACGTGCCCGTGTTCGTCGCCGATGCGTTCCCCGCACATCTCGCAGCGCTCGTAGTCCGGCGTCGCGGGGCGCGCGGCCGCGATGCGTTGCAGCAGGCTGAGCGGACCGGCGTCGGCGTTCATGCCGCCTCGCCGGAAACGAACGGCTCGGCGGTGCTCCCTGCCGCCTCGCCGGAAAGGATCGGCTCGGCGGTGCTCCCTGCCGCCTCGCCGGAAACGAACGGCTCGGCGGTGCTCCCTGCCGCCTCGCCGGAAACGAACGGCTCCGCGGTGCTCCCTGCCGCCTCGCCGGAAACGAACGGCTCGGCGGTGCTCCCTGCCGCCTCGCCGGAAACGAACGGCTCGGCGGTGCTCATGCGCCGACGGGTACGGCGACGTCGACGCCGCCGTCCCGCATCAGCAGCGGCAACGGCTCCAGCCGGTCATCCGGCGAATCCAGCCCGACGCCAGCGCGCGGCACGTCGAAATGCGCGCCACAGGCCGGGCAGCGCAGCACCGCCGCGCCAGCGCCGGCCCCCGCGCGCCGATGCAGGGCAGCGCCAGCCAGCGACGCGCCGCAGGAGCCGCATCGGTCGCGGAATGCGTACAGCTCCTGGCCGACCGCGCAGACGACGACGGCGACGCCGCCGACCACCCGGGCCTCGGCCCGGCCCTGGACCAGAGCGGTCGCATCCGGCACGGCCTGCCAATCACCGGACCGTGCGGGTGCATCCGCGCCCGCGGTCCGAACCCGCAGGCTGGCGATCGGGATCACCCCTGCCGCTTTCGGTGCTGCGAGCACCTCGATCTCGGTGATCTCCGGCGCTGCGTCGCGCACCGCGCCCTCGACGGCCAGCTCGAGCGTCGTCGCCGACGACGGGCAGCCGTCGCAGCTACCGGTGAGCTGCAGCTTCACGACGCCGGCGTCGGTGACCTCCACCAGCTCGACGTCGCCCCCGTGCGATGCCAGGTACGGCCGTACCGAGTCCAGGGCACCCCTGACACGCGTCTGTGTGTCGTTCGGGTGCAACCCGTGCACGAGTAGCAAGCCAGCCACCAGCGGATCGCCGGCCATGGCGTCGAGGACCGCGTCGTCGAGCCGTCCCTGCTCGTACAGCAGGTCGAGCAACCGGGCCAATCCGGCGCCGTACAGGTCGACGACGAGCCGGACTAGCTCCTCGGCGCGGTCTCGCGCCATCGCTCCACCGGCCGAGCTGGCGGTGAGCAGCGCATCGACGCGGTCCGCGGTCTCCTGCATGAATGCGGCGCCGTCCACCGAATCCACCATGCGCTACTGGATCACCGAACCGCTGGGGGTGTGCACGGTCTCGAGGGTCTTGCCGCCGCCGAGGTACATGTGCACACCGCACGGCAGGCACGGGTCGAAGCTACGAACGGTGCGCATGATGTCGATGCCCTTGAAGTGCTCGCGATCGTTCTCCTCGAAGATCGGCTGGCCCTGTACGGCGTCCTCGTAGGGTCCGGGGGTGCCGTAGACATCGCGGGGGCTGGCGTTCCACGGCGTCGGCGGGTAGGGGTGGTAGTTGGCGATCTTGCCGTCGCGGATCACCAGGTGGTGCGACAGCACGCCGCGTACCGCCTCGGTGAAGCCGCAGCCGATGCCATCCTGCGGAACCTCGAACTTCTCCCAGGTCTTGGTGTGGCCGGCTCGGATCTCCACGAGTGCCTTCTCCGCGAAGTGCAGCGCACAGGCCGCGGCGTAGGCCTGGAAGTAGGTGCGGGCCCGGTTGCGCTCGATGGTGTTGCTCCACTGCGGGATCTTCCATTCGAGCGAGACGGGTCCCTTGAGGATCGTCTTCGGCAGGTTGATCTGGACGCTGTTCCCGGTGGACTTCACGTAGCCGATGTCGACCAGGCCGGCCAGCGCGGTGGACCACAGCCGGGCGAGCGGGCCGCCGCCGGTGTCCAGCGCCAGGTAGTCCTTGCCGTCGTACCAGCGCGGGGACATGACCCAGCTGTACTTGCCGCCCAGGTCGCGCTTCTGCGGGCGCGGGCTGGTGTGCTGATTCCAGGGGTGACGACGGTCCACCGGGTTTCCCAGCGGGTCGTGCGTCACGAAGATCTCCTGGTTCTCCCAGTCCTCGTAGTAGGAGCTGCCGAGCAGGATGCGGATGCCGAGGTTGATGTCGACGAGGTCGGTGGTCACCAGCTTGCCGTCGACCACGATGCCGGGGGTGACGAACATCTTGCGACCCCACTGCGTCATGTCCCGGTAGTCGAAGTTGCAGTACTCGGGATCCTGGAACGAGCCCCAGCAGCCGAGCAGGGTGCGCCGCAGGCCGACCTGCTCGTAGCCCGGGATCGCGTCGTAGAAGAAGTCGAACAGGTCGTCGTGCATCGGGACGACCTTCTTCATGAACTCCACGTAGCGCATCAGCCGGGTGATGTAATCGGTCATCAGCTGAATGGTCGCGACCGTGCCGACGCCACCGGGATAGAGGGTGGACGGGTGCACGTGGCGCCCTTCCATCAGGCAGAACATCTCGCGGGTCCAGCGGCTGACCTGCAGGGCCTCGCGGTAGAACTCGCCGGTGAACGGGTTGAGCGAGCGCATGATGTCGCCGATGGTGCGGTAGCCGTGCTCACCCGCGTGCGGCGCCTCGGTCTGGTTCGCGCGTTCCAGCACGCCTGGGTTCGTCTCGGCGACCATCTTCTCGCAGTAGTCGACGCCGACGAGGTTCTCCTGGAAGATGTTGTGGTCGAACATGTACTCGGCGGCCTCGCCGAGGTTGACGATCCACTCGCCGAGGTGCGGGGGCTTGACGCCGTAAGCCATGTTCTGCGCGTAGCACGAACACGTCGCGTGGTTGTCGCCACAGATCCCGCAGATCCGGCTGGTGATGAA
>QHCD01000059.1 GCA_003244255.1 Pseudonocardiales bacterium
CTCGGTCGCGCGGGACTCGCGGATGACGGTGACCCGGATCTGTCCGGGATAGGTCAGCTCGGTCTCGATCTGCTTGGCGACGTCACGGGCGAGCACGCCCGCGGCCAGGTCGTCGACCTGCTCCGGCGCGACCATCACGCGCACCTCGCGCCCGGCCTGCATGGCAAACACCTTCTCGACGCCGTCGTGGCCGGACGCGATCTCCTCGATACGCGCGAGCCGCTGCACATAGACCTCGAGACTCTCCCGGCGCGCGCCGGGCCGGCCGCCGGAACACGCATCGGCGGCCTGGACCAGCACCGCTTCGACCGTGGCCGGCTGCACCTCGTTGTGGTGCGCTTCGATGGCGTGCGCGACGTCCTCGGTCTCGCCGTAGCGACGAGCCAGCTCGCCGCCGATGATCGCATGGCTACCCGGTACCTCGTGGGTGAGCGCCTTGCCGATGTCGTGCAGGAACGCCGCGCGTCGCAGTACCGTGCCGTCGAACCCCATCTCAGCGGCCATCACCCCGGCGATGTAGCTGGTCTCGATCAGATGCGCCAGCACGTTCTGGCCGTAGGACGTGCGGTATCGCAGCCGGCCGAGCAGCGCCATGATCTCCGGGTGCACGCCGGTGATGCCGACGTCGATCACGGCGTCCTCGGCCGCGCGCGCGCAGAGGCTGGCGATCTCTGTCTTGCTCTGTTCGTGGACCTCCTCGATCCGGTGCGGGTGGATTCGGCCGTCGAGCACGAGCTTCTCCAGCGTGAGCCGACCGATCTCCCTGCGAACCGGATCGAAGCAGGACAGCAGCACCGCTTCCGGCGTGTCGTCGATGATCACGTTGACGCCGGTGACCGACTCGAAGGCGCGGATATTGCGGCCTTCGCGTCCGATGATCCGACCCTTCATGTCATCGCCGGGCAGGTGGATGACGCTCACGACGCTCTCCGCGGTCTGTTCGCTCGCGACCCGCTGAACGGAGTCGGCAATGATCCGCCGGGCCCGCTCGCCGGCCGAAGCGCGGGCCTCGGCCTCCAGATCGCGGGTCAGGATCGCGACATCGCGGCGTACATCGGCTTCGACGGCGGCGAGCAGCTCGATCTTGGCGTCGGCAGCGGTGAGGCCCGCGATGCGCTCGAGTTCGGCGCGCTGTGCCTCGGCGGCGGTCTCGAGTTCCTGGGCACGCGTGTCCAGTCGGGCCGTCTCCTCGGCGAGGCTCGCGCTGCGCTCGTCGAGCCGCGACCGGTCGGTATCGAGCCGCTCCTCCCGCTCGGAAACCCTGTGTTGCCGCCGCTCGACGTCGGCCTGCGCGCTGCGTGCGGTCGCCGTGAGCTCCATCGCCTCTCGCTCGGCCTGGCGCCTGGCCTCCAGCAGAACGGACGACGCCTCGAGCTCGGCCGCATGTCGGGTGCGCTCGGTCTCGGTCGCCAGCGTTCGACGGGCGGCGTCGATCTCGGCCTCGGCGATCCGGCGCTGCAGCGACGCGAGGGTCTCCGCCTCGGCCTTGGTGGCGGCCGCAGACTGGATCGCCTGCATCCGCATCGACGACAGCTCCGCGACCAACTCGCGGCGCTCGGCTTGAACCTCGTCGGCCGGGTTGTGCTTATCTGTGGCACTGTGCTGATCTGTGGCACTGTGCTGATCTGTGGCACTGTGCTGCTCTGTGGCACTGTGCTGCTCTGTGACGCTGTGCTGGTCTGTGACGCCGTGCCGACTCGGCCGGTCGCGCAGCCGCCGGCCGACCAGGAGCACGGCGGCGATCAGGACGAGCAACAGGATCGTGACGACGACGTCCCGAGACGTGGTCATCGCGCCTCCTCTGCCCGCCCGGCGTGACCGCCGGGGAGGCGGGTCACGACGAGAAGAGGCCTGCGACCCGATGCCCTGCCCGTCGCCCCACCCGCCGCCCGCCGCCCGAGCTGCCCCCCGTCGGGGCAGCCGGTCCGGCCGCCGGTGGCCACGCGGTCGGCACGGGTCGCCCCCGCCGCCCTCGGCACGAGCGGCGAGTGCGCCGATCCGGTGCGGCGTCGTTGCCGCTGCGGTGCGTTGTCAGAAGATCTCGGGTGACGGATGCACGGCTATCGATCCGCGCCGCCGGGCTGACGGAGTCGCCCGGTGGCGTGCAGGTCAACTCCTCATGACCTCGAGGCTAAGGACGGCCCAGCCAGGCGGTCAAGCGCGGACGCCGGGACGGCGCCTGCGACCGCCGGTCAGCTGTCGACAGATGGGCCGACTGCCAGCTATGCGCCGTCGTCGAGCTCCACGGCCTCATTCAGCTGCTCGGTGACCAGCCGCGCCGCGAGAGCACCGGGATAGCCGCGGCGAGCAAGCATCCCAGCCAGCCGTCGCGCCGCTACCGGACGATCAAGGTGTGCGTACGCCGCCGCGCGGCGGCGCAGCAGGGCCCGCCCGGCGGCTTCCTCGTCCGCTGAGTCGACGACCTCGAGCGCCGCACGGGCGACCTCGGCATCCACGCCGCGATGGTGCAGCTCGGTGGCGAGCGCCCGCCGGGCGAGGCCGCGACCGCGTTGGCGGGTTCCGATCCAGGCGCGGGCGAACGCAGCATCGTCGATCAGGCCCACATCGGTGAACCGGTCGAGCACCGCCGTGGCTACCTCGGCTGCGACACCCCGGCGAGCCAACGCCGCGGCCAGCTGATGGCGGGTCTTCGGGGCTCCGGTGAGCAGTCGCAGGCAGATCCCCCGCGCGACCGATTCGGGATCCGCGTCGGCATCGGCGGCCGGAGCAGCAGCCGAGGAGGCGGTGGACGGCCCGGCCCATCGGGCGCCGGGTGGCCGGCCGGCCCCGCGGTACCGGCGTCGCTCGGCCACGCGGATCAGAAGTCGACCGGCACGACGACGTCGCCGTCGACCGGCGCCTCGGCGTCGACCCGCGGCTCGATGCCGAGCCGCTCCTTGAGCTTCTTCTCGATCTCGGCGGCGAGGTCGGGGTTATCGCGCAGGAACGAGCGTGCGTTCTCCTTGCCCTGGCCAAGCTGGTCGCCTTCGTAGGTGTACCAGGCGCCGGACTTGCGGACGATCGACTGCTCGACGCCGACGTCGATCAGCGAGCCTTCCCGGCTGATGCCCTCGCCGTAGACGATGTCGAACTCGGCCTGCTTGAACGGCGGCGCGACCTTGTTCTTCACGACCTTCACCCGGGTGCGGTTGGCGACGGCTTCGGTGCCGTCCTTCAGCGTCTCGATCCGGCGCACGTCCAGCCGAACCGAGGCGTAGAACTTCAGCGCCCGGCCACCGCTGGTGGTTTCCGGTGAGCCGAACATGACGCCGATCTTCTCCCGCAGCTGGTTGATGAAGATCGCGGTGGTGCGGGAGTTGTTCAGGGCGCCGGTCATCTTGCGCAGCGCCTGGCTCATCAACCGCGCCTGCAGGCCGACATGCGAATCGCCCATTTCGCCCTCGATCTCGGCGCGCGGCACCAGCGCGGCGACCGAGTCGATGACGATGACGTCGAGCGCGCCGGACCGGACCAACATGTCGGCGATCTCCAGCGCCTGCTCGCCGGTATCGGGCTGGGACACCAGCAGCGCGTCGGTGTCGACACCGAGCACCTTCGCGTAGTCGGGATCGAGCGCATGTTCGGCATCGATGAATGCCGCGAT
This sequence comes from Pseudonocardiales bacterium, assembly GCA_003244255.1. Classification (GTDB taxonomy): domain Bacteria; phylum Actinomycetota; class Actinomycetes; order Mycobacteriales; family QHCD01; genus QHCD01. The sequence goes on from QHCD01000059.1 coordinate 3,605, forward strand.
GCCGCCCAGGGCCTGGGCATTGGCGACGGCATGCAGTGCGACGGTGGTCTTGCCGGATGACTCCGGTCCGAAGATCTCCACGACCCGCCCGCGTGGCAGCCCGCCGATCCCCAGGGCGGCGTCTAGAGCGATCGACCCCGTCGGGATGACCTGCACCGGCGCGCGGGTCTCGTCGCCGAGCCGCATGACCGAGCCGCGACCGAACTGCTTCTCGATCTGGGCCAGCGCGACGTCGAGCGCCTTGTCGCGGGCGCCGTCCCGGTCCATCCCGCGGACGCCACCACTGTCGATTCCAGCCATCTCCTGCCACCTCTACAACTGTTGGCGACACCGGAGGCGTCGCGGTTGGCTCTCGTCGATCCGGGACGTTACGGCGACGCACCGACAGAACACCGGGCGGCGCCGCCCCTGTGGATCAAGGACGCGCTGTGGACGACGATACCGAACAGATGTTCGAGATGTGCTAGTGCGACGTCGGCGTGTCGCGGTCAGCGATTGGCGACCGGGACGTCGAACTCGTCGCACACCACCAGCCAGACCGCCTTGGCCTCGACGCCGGCCTCCAGCGCTTCTCGCACCGTACGGCCGCCGAGCCGGCGGAACACGTGGTCACGGGCGACCGAGTCGGCGTAGGCGGCTCCGAACTGCTCCCTCATCCGTCCCCAGAACTCGGTCAGCCGCATGAGACCATCGTGCCCGACGGCCTACCGGCATCGGTCGTGCGCGGATGGCCGAGCACCGTCCGGCGCCGGTCGGAAGTCCGTGGCCGGCGGGCGCGCCGCTGCGGTGTTCTACTGGCGGTGTGCACCTAGCTGAGCAATTCCCAGGGGTCAGTGGTCGTAGGCAGTCAGCGATCGCTTGATCGGGGTGCCGATGTGATGCACTGCCCGCGCAGCGCCCTGGTCGCGATGTCGTTCCCGGCGAGCATCCAGCCGAGCTGTCGCGCGTCGGCGGGCGCGCCGTCCAGCAGGTGCAGGTACGGCGATCCGGGCGCGCGCAGCCGGGCGATCTCGGCCATCGGGTCGCGTTCGGTCACGCCGGCCATCGTCGCACCCGGCGGCCGGGATCGGTGGCCGGTGATAGGAACGACCGATGACGCCCGACCCCTGGACCTGCCCGGACTGCGACCGCACGTTCGCGCGCACCGGCCAGACGCACAAGTGTGAGCGCTGGTCGGTCGATCACCACACCCGCAGCAAGCCGGCCGAGATCGTTGACCTGTTAACCGTTTCGTCGCAGCCGCGCGCACCTTCGGGCGCGTCGAGCTCGCGCCGGTGAAGGGCCAGGTCGGGCTTCGCGGCAGCCATCGGACCTACGCCGGCGCGGTGCTCAAGCCGCGCGCGCAGGAGGGCTACATCGACGCCGCCCGCCACATCGACAGCCCGCGATTGCGCCGCGTCGTTCCCTACACCAAGCGGCTGTGGGCGCATCAGTTCTGGATCACCGAGCCGAGTGCGTTCGATCCCGAATTCGTTGGCTGGATCGGCGAATCCTTCGACGTCGGCGAGGGCCGGCACCTGCACAAACCAATCCGATCGCTGAACCGCCACACCGAGCGGCTTGGCTAGCCGCAGACTTCACCGACGTGCGCCGATTCTGCGTGTCCGGCCCTGACCGAAACCGTTGCCCTGTGGCCTTCAGCTCGAAGCTCGTACGTGCCGGTCGGCAGAGTCAATGTCGTTCGGTAATGCTCGCTGTCGGTGAGGCTGCGGGTGGTGACAACGGCACCATCGTGTCGCACGATGAGGGCGATGTCCGGCTGCGAGCCGTTACCAGCTGCGGTTGGCGGTCCGAAGCAGGGCCGCACGCTCACGTGGACCGTGCCTTCCTTGGTGCCGCCCGTACACCCGACGAGGGAAAGCAGCGCGATTGCGAGGACTGTTACACCCAGCGCCGCCGTGCGGCCGGCGCGTTTCACGGTGTCGAGCTGCTGAGTACGCCGATCAAGCCACCGCCGTTCTGAACGACAAACCAGAAATGAGACGCCGAGTCGACCGCGAAGATTGTGCACCGAACCGCGGCCCACTGCGCTGGCTCCGGAGCCGTCTGCACGCCGCGACCTGAACTGCGACCGGTCTGAATCTCACCCAGCGGCAGCGATATTGATGGCGTGTCGTCGCTGAGTGCGAGCATGCCTGCTGACGAACATGCGAGCGTTGTCGACGCGTCAAGCATCGCCGCACACGGCCAGTCGGGGAGCCCGCTGACGGGAATCGGTTCGAGGTCAGCGACGCCCGATGCCGGCATCCGTCCGCGGGTGACACAGTGCACGCCTGACGTCACTAATATCCCGAATCGCAGGTGAACTGCATCCGGCGGACAGCTGGTGTCGGACAGCGTCCAGACGCCACTCGAGAGCTGACCCAGCACATCGACACCCGCGGAGCGATAAAGGACCGCGGCGACAACCTCGGTATCGAAACTGCTCGCCAGATCGCCGGGACCGTTTCCGACCATTGCAGTGCCCGGGGGAAGGTCGATCGTGTCGACGGTCAGCGAATTCGGATCAACGACTTGCAGTGCCGTGGCAAATTCGCGACCGACGAAGACCAGGTTGCTGCTGTTGACGGCAAGTGCATCGATTCCGGCAAAACGTCCGTCGGTGGTGCGGGACTGGTGGGGCAGATTGCTGCCAGGCGCGCCGACCGGCGGGGTGGGGAGGGTCTTGCTCGAAACCGCTCCGTCCGACGGATCGATCGAAATCAATGATTCATTGATGCCGAGCCACACGACACCGTTCCGTGCGACCGCCATCGGCGTCTGGAGCCCAGCTGGTTGGCCGTCAGCGGCCGGTGGAATGGAGAACGAGTCGGCTACCCGGCCTGGCGCGTTGACGTAGAAGACGCGCCGGTTGTTCGGTGCTTGCGCGAACAGCCACACCCCGCCACGGCCGGGATCATCTGCCAGGCCGGTAACTGTGAAGCTTATTCACAAGCCCTGGT
>QHCD01000060.1 GCA_003244255.1 Pseudonocardiales bacterium
GTCCGAGGCGGAGCCTCGCTAGGTATTGACCAGTACGACGCCTGCCACGACGAGCGCCGTGGCGACGATTCGCCACCGGCCGAACCGCTCATGGAAGAGCACCGCGCCGATCATCGCGCCAGCGATCACGCTGGTCTCCCGCAACGCCGCGATCGGCGCCAGGGCGCCGCGGGTCTGAGCCCACAGCACTACGGCGTGAATCGCTTACGCCTCAGGGGTTATCGGGCGTGGTTACCGGCGTTCCCTGCCCCGATGCCAGCTGCCATCCGGCGCCGTCGTTGACGAATACGTGCACGTAGCGGCTGTCGACCGTCGCGGTCACGCCGGCATGGACGAACGCCATCTGGGTGGAGCCGGTGACAATCGCCGCGGCGGTGTAATGGCGCACCTGCACCGACGCCGGATCACGCTCGACCCGCGCGAACTCCAGCCCTCGGGAGCCGACGGCGGCGATCAGGTCGGCGCGGGCGACGGGCGGTCCACCGTCGACTCCGACGAGGACGAAATCGGCGGTGAGCAGTTCGTCCAGCGCCGCCGCGTCGGCTGCCAGCAGTGCACGAAAGAACGCCGAATCGGCTGCCAGGACAGCGGATTCCCGGCTCCGGCGCAACGCCGTGGCGGTCAGCGTCGACAACGACGTGTGCTGGGCGCCGTCAGCGTCGAAGTTCTCGGGTGCGAGCCATGATTCGTAGGCCGGCCGGAGCAGATCCCAGTCGACGTCGGTCATCGCGAACCATGCGGTGTCGCGGTTGCGGCCCTTCACCACCCGAGCCTGACGGAAAGTCCCCTCGGGGCTGAAGCCGAGCCGCCGGGCGGCCCGCTTGGACTGCTCATTGCGCGCGTTGCACTTCCATTCATAGCGGCGGTAGCCGAGATCGTCGAAGACGTGCCGGGCCATCAGGTACATCGCCTCGGTCGCCGCTCGAGTGCGCTGCAGCCGCGGGCTGAACAGGATGTGGCCGACCTCGACCGACCCGTCGTCCGGTACGGCACGCAGGTAGGTCGCCAGGCCGGCCGCGGCGTCCGCGGCGTCGCGGTCGATGACGGTGACTGCCATCGGATCGGCCGAGCCGACGAGGTGGGTGAGCCAGCGCCGGAACTCCGACTCGTCAGCAAACGGTCCGGCGGGCAGGTAGTCCCACACCCAGTCGTTGCCCGCGACGGCGTCCCATAGGCCGGCCGCGTGCCGCTCTGCGAGTGGCTCGAGCCGGCAGTAGCGGCCGGCGAGGCTGACCGGCTGCAGCGGGGTAGCGCCGGTCCAGCCGCTGAGCACCGGCCCGAGACGGCCGGTCATCGGCGCGGCTCGCCGTGGCGAGAACGGGATCGTTCAATCTCCGCCTCGGCCTCCACGCGGCCGGTCCAGGTCGCGCCCTCCACCGACTTGCCGGGTTCGAGGTCTTTGTAGACCTCGAAGAAGTGCTGGATCTCCAGCCGGTCGTACTTCGGGATGTCGTCCAGATCCTGCAGGGCGTGCGCCCGCGGATCGCCCGCCGGGACGGCGATCACCTTGTCGTCGGGGCCCTTCTCGTCTGTCATCCGGAACATGCCGATCGCCCGGCAGCGAATCAGGCAGCCGGGGAACGTCGGCTCCTCGAGCAGCACCAGCGCATCCAGGGGATCACTGTCGCGGCCGAGCGTCTGCTCGACGAAGCCGTAGTCGGCGGGGTATCGGGTCGCGGTGAACAGCATCCGATCCAGCCGGATCCGGCCCGTGTCGTGGTCGAGCTCGTACTTGTTGCGCTGGCCCTTGGGGATCTCGATGGTGACGTCGAACTCCACGACCCTCTCCCTCGATCGCCCGCGCCATACGCTGCTGGCCAACGGTATCGACGGGACAGGGTGAGGGCATGACCGGTCAGGTCAGGAGGACGGCGTGACGGGCCGGAGCAACCGCGGCCGCCGCACCATGGTGCTGGCCGCCGTCATCGCGCTGGCCGTGCTCGGCGTGGGGTCCTACTTCTTCGTCCGGCTCGGCGACCAAGCCGAGCGCGGCGCATCGCCGGCCTCGCCCTCGGCGCATGCCAGCACATCCCACCCGACGACCGCACCCATCTCACCCGCCCCGACACCGCCCCCGACGGTGCTCGCGCCCGGCGCCGGGTCGGGCCCGCTTCCGACGTCGAAGGGGGTCCTTCGCGCACTCGGCGCCCGGCTCGCGGACCCGCGGCTGGGCACGGGGGTATCCGCCGACGTCGCCGACCTTGCCACCGGAACCGGATTGCTTGACGACCACGCCACCCGGCTGGGTCAGCCGGCGTCGACCGCGAAGATCGTCACCGCCGTCGCGGCGCTGCAGGCCCTGCCCGCCGACTTCCGGTTCGTCACCACCGTGCTGGCGGGTGCGACGCCGGGTCAGGTCGTGCTCGTCGGCGGTGGTGACCCCACGCTCTCGGCGGCCAAGCGGGGCGCCGCCCCGGCCTACGACGGCGCTCCGCGCATCAGCGCGCTGGCGGCGTCGACCCTCGCAGCCGGAGCCACGCAGGTCAGCCAGGTCGTGGTCGACGGTTCGCGGTTCACCGGCCCGGCTATCGGTCCCGGCTGGGACGGCGACGACGTCGGCGGCGGCGACGTCGCCCCGGTGTCGGCGTTGACCGTCGATGGCGGCCGCGTCAACCCGCGGTCCAGGGTCCGCACCGGTGAACCGGATCTCGCCGCCGGCAGGGCGTTCGCCGCGGCGCTGGGCGTTCCCGGCGCCACGGTCACCCGCGGCACCGCGCCGGCTGGCGCGAAGGTGCTCGCCACGGTCTCCTCCGCGCCGGTCGGGCAGCTGGTGGCGCAGATGCTGTCGACGAGCGACAACGTGCTGGCCGAGTACCTGATCAGGCAGGTGGCGATCCGCACCGGACGACCGGCGAGCTTCACCGGCGGCGCCGCCGCGGTGCGAGCGGTCGTCTCCGCGCTGGGTGTGCCGCCAGCGGAAGTCTCGATGGCCGACGGCAGCGGGCTCTCCCGCGCCGACCGGCTCGCACCGGCCGCGCTGGTCGCCACGCTACGGGCGGCCGCCGCGCCGGGCCACGGCCGGCTGCACGCCTTGATCGGCGACCTGCCCGTCGGCGGCTACAGCGGCACGCTGGCCGGCCGGTACCGCTCCGGGTCCGCGGCCCACGCCGCGGGTCAGGTGCGCGCCAAGACGGGCACCCTCACCGGCGTCAGCACGCTGGCCGGAGTCGTGACCGACGACGACGGCCGGGTGCTCGCGTTCGCATTCCTCGCCGACGAGGTGGCGACCAGCGGCACCACCGGGGCCGAGTCGGCGCTCGACGAGGCCGCCGCCGCGCTGGCCGGCTGTGGCTGCCGCTGAGGCTGTACCTACCGGCGCGTACCGTGACGGCCATGGCAGCTGGACCGGCGATGGTCGACTGGGACGTCGCCGTCTCGACCGCGAACCGGCTGCTACGACCGGGACCGGAGGTCTCGCGCAGCGAGGCGGGCGCCGCCGTGCGCTCGCTGCTCGAACTTGCGGGGGTCGCCGACGGTCACGTCCGCAACCTCACCCACCTCGAACCGGTCGGCGCGCTCACGCCGGTGCGGATCGTCGACCGGCCAGGTTGGGTGGCGACCAACGCCGCCGGCTTCGACCGGCTGATGGGGCCGCTGATCGAGCGGGTCACGGCCAAGCGACCGGCGCCGCCCGGCCGGGTCGCGGCGACGATCGGCCCGCGCGTCACGGGCACGCAGACCGGCCTGCTGCTCGCGTTTCTCGCCGGCAAGGTGCTCGGTCAGTACGACGTGTTCGGGCCGGCTGGCGGCGAGCTGCTCCTGGTCGCACCGAACATCGTCGAGGCGGAGCGGACGCTGGCGGTCGACCCGCACGACTTCCGGCTGTGGGTATGCCTGCACGAGTGCACCCACCGGCTGCAGTTCACCGCCGTGCCGTGGCTCGCCGACCACATGCGGTCGGAGGTCGAGGCCCTGGTCGACGCGCTCGAACTCGATCCGAAGGTGCTGCGCGAGCGGCTCGGGCTGGTGGTCAGGGAGCTCTCGTCGGCCGTGCGCGGGCGGGGGAGCGGTGAGGGCCTGCTCGCCCTGATCCAGGGCGAGGATGCAAGGGCGGCAATGGACCGGATCACCGCCTTCATGAGCCTGGTCGAGGGCCACGCCGAGTACGTGATGGACGCCGTTGGACCCCTCGTCGTGCCGCAGATCGCGACGATCCGGCGCAAGTTCAGCGCCCGCCGCCGCGGCTCGAGCGCCGCCGACCGGCTGCTGCGTCGGCTGCTCGGCCTGGACGTGAAGATGCGCCAGTACGCCGAGGGCGGGACGTTCGTCCGCCGGGTGGTCGACACCGCCGGCATGGACGCGTTCAACGCGGTCTGGCGATCGCCGTCGAACCTCCCGCTGCGCTCGGAGCTGGCCGACCCCGCGGCCTGGATCGAGCGCGTGCACGGGACCGTTCCGGCGGTCGAGGGCTGAAACCGGTGGCGGGGCCGCCGGCGCCGGCCGCGCAGGTGCGGCGAGCAGTTCGGCGGGCGCTGGCCGATCTCGGCGCGGGCGACCGGGTTCTGGTGGCGTGCAGCGGTGGACGGGACTCCCTCGCGCTGCTCGGCGCGACGGTGTTCGCGGCTCGCGAGCCCGGCTGGCTGGTGGGCATGGTCACGGTCGACCACGACCTGCAGGAGGGCTCCGGCGAGCGGGCGCACCGGCTCGCGGGATGGGCGCGCTCCCGCGGGCTCGAGCCGGTCGAGGTGCTCACCGTCGTGGTCGGCCGCTCCGGCGGGCTGGAGGCCGCGGCGCGGACCGCCCGGTACGCCGCGCTCGACGCCGCTGCGATCCGGCATGGTGCCGCCGCCGTGCTGCTTGCGCACACCCTCGACGACCAGGCAGAGACCGTGCTGCTCGGGCTCGCGCGCGGCTCGGGCGCGCGGTCGCTGGCCGGCATGCCGGCCCGCCGCGGTGTCTACCGCCGGCCGCTGCTGGAGGTATCCCGCGAGGTGGTCCGCGCGGCCCTGACCGTCGGGGATCCGCCGGCCTGCGACATCCCGGCCTGGGACGACCCGCAGAACAGCGATCCGGCACGGGCCCGAGCGCGGGTGCGGGCGGCCATGCCGAGGATCGAGCAGGCGCTCGGCCCGAACGTCACCCACAACCTCGCGCGCACCGCACGGTTGCTGCGTGCGGACGCCGACCTGCTCGAGGAACTGGCCGCGAAGGCCCGGGCCGGCGTCGACACACCCACCGGCCTCGACGTCGACCAGCTGGCTGCCCTGCCGGAAGCGTTACGTACCAGGGTGATCCGCTCTGTCCTGCTGGAAGCCGGCTCGCCCGGCGGCGGCCTCGCGGCCGCCCACGTGGCAGCCGTCGACGCGCTGGTCACGGGCTGGCACGGCCAGGGGCCGGTGGCGTTGCCCCGGGGCGTCGTCGCGGCGAGGCGGCATGGCAGGCTGCTCGTCACCGGCCCGGGCTAGCTGCCGCCGATCCGGGCGCCGCGTAGCAGAGCAGTGCATTGTTCAGCAGCACCAGGCGGGCGACCGCCGCCGTCGATCCCTGGAGCAGTCGTGCCGGACTCCGTCTACGCAGGTGATATCGACACCGTCCTGGTGTCCGAGCAGCAGATCGCGGCGAAGGTCACCGAGCTCGCGACCTCGATCTCCGCCGATTACGCCGACCGTGACATCCTGCTCGTAGGCGTGCTCAAGGGCGCGGCGATGTTCATGGCCGACCTCGCCCGCGCCGTCGGCCGCCCGACCGAGATGGAGTTCATGGCCGTCTCGTCCTACGGATCGAGGGCGTCGTCGTCGGGGATCGTCCGGATCCTCAAGGACCTCGACCGCGACATCACCGGTCGAGATGTGCTCGTCGTCGAGGACATCGTCGACTCCGGCCTCACCCTGTCCTGGCTGCTGAGGAACCTGGCCGGCCGCAAGCCGGCGTCCCTTGAGGTGGTGGCGCTGCTGCGCAAGCCGGATGCGATTCGGATCGACGTCCCGATCCGCTATGTGGGCTTCGACATCGCGAACGAGTTCGTCGTCGGCTACGGCCTGGATTACGCCGAGCGCTACCGCGACCTGCCCTACGTCGCGCGGCTGAAGCCGGAGGTCTACACCAGCTCTTGACCGGCCATCCGGCGTCCGCCCGGCCGCGAACACTATTCGACGCGCGGAACACGGCGCGGTGCAACGTCGTTGGCTGCATGTGACCGCTCCTTCGCGCTCGGGCGTGGCGGAGCGCTCCGGTGTACCGTCCAGTTGCCGGATGATCGCCGGATTCGACCGACATCGATGAACCGGGCAGGAGGGACGAGGCTGCCAGCCGATTGGGTGGCGGCCTCGCGGATAGATGCCAGATCGTAAACGCATTCTCAGGTCACCGTGGTTCTGGATTCCGGTGGCCATCGTGGTCCTGCTCGTGCTCAACCCGCTGCTGCGTGGCGGCGCCAGCTACACCAAGGTCGATACGTCGGTCGCGCTGCAGGCCATCGCGAAGAACCAGGTCAAAGAGGCCACCCAGAACGACAAGAGCCAGTCGCTCGACCTCATCCTCAAGGCGCCGGACTCGGCCGGCCACACCCGGATCACCACGTCGTATCCCGCCGGTGCCGCCAACCAGGTCTTCAGCGCGCTGCGGGTCCAGGCCACCGCGAGTGGGATGAAGTTCAACACCCACATCGGCGGCCAGAGCGTCGTCTTGCAGATCCTGTTCGCCTTCGCCCCCTTCCTGCTGGTCGGCATCCTCATCTTCTTCATCATCAGCCAGATGCAGGGCGGCGGCAGCCGGGTGATGAACTTCGGCAAGTCGAAGGCGAAGCTGGTCAGCAAGGACACGCCGAAGACGACGTTCGCCGACGTCGCGGGCGCCGACGAGGCGATCGAGGAGCTGCAGGAGATCAAGGAATTCCTGGAGAACCCGGCCAAGTTCCAGGCGATCGGCGCCAAGATCCCGAAGGGCGTGCTGCTCTACGGGCCGCCGGGAACCGGCAAGACGCTGCTCGCGCGCGCGGTGGCGGGCGAGGCGGGCGTGCCGTTCTACTCGATCTCCGGTTCGGACTTCGTCGAGATGTTCGTGGGTGTCGGCGCTTCCCGCGTGCGTGACCTGTTCGAGCAGGCCAAGGCCAACGCGCCGGCGATCGTGTTCGTGGACGAGATCGACGCCGTCGGCCGGCACCGCGGTGCCGGGCTCGGCGGCGGTCACGACGAGCGCGAGCAGACGCTGAACCAGCTGCTGGTCGAGATGGACGGCTTCGACACGAAGGGCGGTGTCATCCTGATCGCGGCGACCAACCGGCCCGACATCCTTGACCCCGCCCTGCTGCGCCCCGGCCGCTTCGATCGGCAGATCGCCGTCGACCGGCCCGATCTGGCCGGCCGCAAGGCGATCCTGCGGGTGCATGCCAAGGGCAAGCCGTTGGCTGCCGACGTCGTCCTCGACGACGTCGCGCGCCGCACGCCGGGCTTCACCGGTGCCGACCTCGCGAACGTGATCAACGAGGGGGCGCTGCTGACCGCACGCAGCAACGCCCAGCGGGTCACCGGGGCGATGCTCGAGGAGGCCATCGACCGCGTGGTACTCGGACCGCAGCGCAAGACCCGGGTGATCAGCGAGAAGGAGCGCAAGCTGACGGCGTACCACGAAGGCGGTCACGCCCTGGTGGGCTGGGCGCTGCCGAACGCCGACCCCGTCTACAAGGTGACGATCCTCGCGCGTGGCCGCACCGGCGGGCACACGCTGCCGCTGCCAACCGAGGACAAGTACACGATGGCGCGCTCGGAGATGATCGACCAGCTCGCCTTCGCACTCGGTGGTCGTGCAGCGGAGGAGCTGGTGTTCCACGAGCCGACCACCGGCGCCAGCAACGACATCGAGAAGGCCAGCGCCATCGCGCGGGCGATGGTGACCGAGTACGGCATGAGCGCCAAGCTCGGTGCGGTGAAGTACGGCACCGGTGACGCGGAGCCCTTCATGGGCCGCGACTACGGCCACACCCGCGACTACTCGGATGAGATCGCTGCCGACATCGACGAGGAGGTGCGCGGCCTGATCGAGGGCGCACACGACGAGGCGTGGGAGATCCTGGTCCAGTACCGCGACATCCTCGATCACCTCGTCGTCGAGCTGATGGAGAAGGAGACGCTGGTCAAGGCCGACATCGAGCGCATCTTCGCGCCGGTGAAGAAGCGGCAACCGCACAACAGCTACACCGGCTTCGGCAAGCGCACGCCGTCGGACAAGCCACCGATCGACATTCCCGACGAGCTCACCGGAGCCTCGGTGAACGGATCTCGCCCGCAGCCCACCGCGCCGGCGCCGTCGCCGTATCCGCGCGAGCCCTACGTGCACCCGGACCCGGGGGCCGATGCGTGACGTCGCCCGGCGCGACGCCAGCTGACCGGTCGCCGTTCGACGCCACGCGGGTCGAGAACGCGGTGCGGGAGCTGCTGATCGGGGTCGGCGAAGACCCCGACCGGGAGGGCCTCAAGCGCACGCCGGAGCGGGTGGCGCGGGCCTACGCCGAGCAGTTCGCCGGCCTGCACAGCGACCCCGACGCCGCGCTCGAGACGGTGTTCGACGAGAACCACGAAGAGCTCGTGCTCGTGCGCGACATCGACCTCTACAGCACCTGCGAGCATCACCTCGCACCGTTTCACGGCGTCGCGCACGTCGGTTACATCCCCAACTCCGACGGCCAGATCACCGGGATCTCCAAGCTCGGCCGGCTGGTCGACGCCTACGCCCGCAGGCCACAGGTGCAGGAGCGGCTGACTACCCAGATCGCCGAGGCGATGGTGCGCAAGCTGCACCCGCGCGGCGTGATCGTGGTCATCGAAGCCGAACACCTGTGCATGTCGATGCGCGGCGTGCGCAAGCCCGGTGCTCGCACGGTGACGTCGGCCGTTCGTGGCCTCTTCGTCACCAATGCCCCCACCCGCGCAGAGGCGATGAGCCTCATCCTCGGCCACTGAGCTGCAGGCGCAGTGACCGAACTCCCGCGGCCCGGTCGGTGCGCCGTGCTGGGCATCCTCAACGTCACACCGGACTCGTTCTCCGACGGTGGTCGCTACGAGGACCGCGATGCCGCGGTGGCTCACGGCGTCGCCATGCACGAGGCTGGTGCCGACCTCGTCGACGTCGGCGGCGAGTCCACCCGCCCGGGCGCCCAGCGGGTGGCAGCCGAGGAGGAGACGCGCCGGGTGCTGCCGGTCGTCACCGCGCTCGCGGCCGCGGGCGTCGCGCTCTCGATCGACACCACCCGCGCCCGGGTCGCGGCGGCGGCAATCGCGGCTGGTGCGTCGGTGGTCAACGACGTCAGCGGTGGGCTGGCCGACCCGGACATGGCGCGCATGGTCGCCGACGCCGGCGTGCCGTGGATCCTGATGCACTGGCGCGGTCCGAGCAGCCGGATGCAGCAGCTAGCCGACTACGACGACGTCGTGCGCGATGTCTGTTCCGAGCTGCGGGCACGGGTCGACGCCGCGATCGCGGCCGGTGTCGAGCCGGGTCGGCTGGTGATCGACCCGGGACTGGGATTTGCCAAGGACGCCGGGCACAACTGGGCGCTGCTGGCGCATGTGGACGCGTTGCTCGCGCTCGGCCTGCCGGTACTGCTCGGCGCTTCCCGCAAGACGTTCCTCGCCACCCTGCCGGTCGACCCGGCTCGCACATCGCGCCCACCCGACGAGCGCGAGCACGCCACCGCCGCGATCAGTGCGATCGCCGCCGCCGCCGGCGTGTGGGGAGTGCGGGTGCACGACGTCGCCCCGACCGTGGACGCGGTGCGCGTCGCCGGGGCGATCCGGGCCGCGGGATGAACACCGCCGACGCATTCGTTGCCGCGGAGGCGCCGTGAACACCGACCGGATCACCCTCACCGGCCTGCGGGTCCGCGGCCGGCACGGCGTGCTCGCCACCGAGCGCCGCGCCGGGCAGGAGTTCGTGGTCGACGCGACACTGCACCTCGACACGCGCGCCGCGGCGGCGGCCGACGATCTCGCCAGCACGGTCGACTATGCCGCGCTCGCGCAACAGCTGACCGACATCGTTGCCGGCGAGGCGTGTGCACTGATCGAAACCGTCGCCGAGCGGCTCGCAGCGGCCTGCCTGGACGACGACCGCGTGCAGGCCGTCGACATCACGCTGCACAAGCCCTCCGCGCCGATTCCGCTCGACTTCGCTGACGTGTCGGTCTCGATCACCCGGAGCCGGCGGTGAGCCGCGCAGTGCTCTCGATCGGGTCGAACCTCGGCGAGCGCGAGATGTACCTGAAGTCCACAGTGGACGCGCTGGGATCGGCTCTGGGTAAGGTTTCCCCGGTCTACGAGACCGCGCCGTGGGGTCCCGTGCCGCAACCGCGGTACCTGAACGCGGTCGTCGTGGTCGCCGACGAGACCGACGCCGCGGGCTGGCTGCGCCGCGCGCACGAGATGGAGTCGGCTGCCGGCCGGGAGCGCGCCGTGCGCTGGGGGCCGCGCACTCTCGACATCGACGTCATCACCGTGGACGACATGCGTAGCGACGATCCGGCGCTGACCCTGCCGCACCCGCGCGCGCATGAGCGTGCGTTCGTTCTAGTGCCGTGGCTCGATGTGGAGCCCGAGGCGGTGCTGGCCGATCATGGGCGGGTGGCCGATCTGATTCGGGGCCTCGACACGGCCGGTATGCGCCGCCGCGACGACGTGCGGCTGTGGTCCTGATGCACTCGACCAGGATCCGGGACGTCGTGGGTCTGGCGGTTGCGGCCGGCGTCGCCGTCTGGCTGTTGACGCGCCACTTCTACCCGGACTTCCCGGCGTTCCAGTGGTTCGTGCCGTTGTCGCTGCCGCTGCTGGCCATCGTGGAGGTGGTGCTCGGTTCGCAGCTGCGTGCCCGCATCCAGCGGCGGCCCCGCGGGCGGACGCCGCGCCCACCCGTCGAGCCGCTGGTGGCTGCGCGCTCGGTGGCGCTCGCGAAGGCCAGCGCGATCGTCGGCGCGGTGACGGCCGGTGCCTGGTGCGGGCTGTTGAGCTACGTCGTCCCGCGCGCCTCGACGCTGGCCGCGGCGCACGACGACACGTTCGTCGCCGCCATCGGAGCGGCCGGTGCGATCGCCCTCGTCGCCGCCGCGCTGTGGCTGGAGCACTGCTGCAAGACGCCGGAGAGCCCCGACGACGCCGACCTCCCACGCGAAACCGAGCGGCAGAACCGCGGCTGACTGGACCCCGGCCCCGGGCGTCCTCCGGCTCGGGCCTCAGACGGCGCCGGCGGTCTCCGGCTCGCGATCCTCGACCGAGCGGCGGAGCGCAGCGTGCAGCGACTCGGGCGTGAGCACGCCGACGAATGCTTCCCCGTCGAGAACGGCCACCCAGCCGGCGTCCTGCTGGAGCATCACGGAGAACGCCTGCTTGAGAGTGGATCCCACCGGCACCCACGCGTCCATCCGGCGCCCGCGCTCGCGCACCTCGCCGTCGCCCTCTGCCCGCCGCCGCGAAAGCCAACCGCGCAGATTGCCGGTGTCGTCGAGCACGACGGCCCACCGAGCCGAGGCACGGGTCATTGCATCGCGGGCGTCGGCCAGGCTGTCGCCGTCATTGATCACAGCGGGCTGATCGAGGTCGTCGCGGCTGATTCCGGTCACTGCCAGGCGTTTGAGACCGCGGTCGGCTCCGACGAAATCGGCGACGAAGTCGTTGGCGGGTGCACCGAGCAGCGTGGGCGGGTCGTCGTACTGTTCGAGATGGCCGCCCTCTGAGAGCACGGCGATGCGATCGCCGAGCCGCACGGCTTCCTCGATGTCGTGGGTCACGAACACGATCGTCTTGCGTACCTCGCTCTGCAGCCGCAGGAACTCCGATTGCAGCCGGTCCCTGGCGATCGGGTCGACGGCGCCGAACGGCTCGTCCATCAGCAGTACCGGCGGATCCGCTGCCAGCGCACGGGCCACGCCGACCCGCTGGCGCTGTCCACCGGAGAGCTGCTGCGGGTATCGCTTCGCATATATCTTCGGATCGAGCCCGACGAGTTCGAGCAGCTCGCCGGCGCGGGCGCGTGCCTTCCGCTTGTCCCAGCCGAGCAGCAGCGGCACGGTGGTGACGTTGTCGAGCACGTTCTGGTGCGGGAACAGGCCGATCTGCTGGATCACGTAGCCGATCCGGCGGCGCAACCGCACCGGGTCGACGTCGGTGACGTCGTCGCCCTCGAGGATGATCCGGCCGCCGCTGGGCTCCACCAGCCTGTTGATCATCTTCATCGTGGTCGTCTTGCCGCAGCCGGACGGGCCGACGAGCACCGCGATGTCGCCGTCGGGAACGTCGAGTGAGAGTTCGTGCACGGCCGTCGTGCCGTCGGCATAACGCTTGCTCACGCCGTCGAGTCGAATGGTCGGCTGCGGGGTATCCCGCGAGGCACTGGCTTCCGGCGAGCGGGGATGGGTACCGTCCACTGCTATGGCTCCCTCGGTCACGCCGGCGCTGTGCCCCGGGACGGACTGGCTCTGCGGCAAGTACATCACGGCGCGGCGCAGCGACATCGTGCTTGCGTTGCAGGAACACGTCTCGCTGACGGTCGGCGCGGTGTTGATCGGGCTGGCGGTCGCGTTCGGGCTCGCGCTGCTTGCCCGCCAGGCCCGGTGGCTCGAGACCCTTATTCTCGGTGGCTCGACGGTGATCTACACGATTCCCTCGCTCGCCCTGCTGGCGATCGTCGTGCCGCTGATCGGGCTGACCCGATCGCGGCTCGCCGTGCTGTTCGGCCTGGTGCTCTACTCGCTGGTGATCCTGGTGCGCGCGTTCGTCACCGGCCTGCGCGGCGTGCCGCCGGATGCCGTCGAAGCCGCGCGGGGCATGGGATACGGCCCGGTGCGGCTGCTGTTCCGAGTCGAGCTGCCTCTCGCCCTTCCGGCGATCATGGCCGGACTTCGGGTGGCGACCGTCTCGACGGTCGCGCTGGTGACGCTCGGCGTCGTCGTCGATCACGGCGGACTCGGCAACCTGCTGCAGGAAGCACTCGACAAGTCCTACCGATTCGAAGCGCTCGACGCCGCGCTGCTCTGCATCGCGCTCGCGGTCGTCGCCGACCTGCTGCTGCTGGCAATTCAGCGGTTGCTCAGCCCGTGGCGGCGCCGGAGTGCCGTGCGATGACCAATCGGTGCTCGGGAGGGATCTGGCCCACATGAACCTCCCACGGCAGGTCGCCAGCTGGCTCTCGGACGGGAGCCACTGGAAGGGTTCTGACGGCGTTCCAGCACAGCTCGCGACACACCTGGAACTGTCCGGGATGGCGGTTGGGATCGCGCTCGCGGTCGCGTTGCCGATCGGCCTGTGGCTCGGCCATGTCGGCCGCGGCGGCGCGCTCGCGATCAACATCTCCAACGTCGGCCGCGCGATTCCGACATACGCCCTGCTGGTGATCCTCTTCGTCGCGATCAGCGCGACCCACCGGAACCTGGAAACCGTGATCGCACTGGTGGCGTTCGCGATACCACCGATCCTCACCAATACCTACGTCGGCCTGCGCGAGGTGGATCCCGAGGCGCGCGAAGCGGCGCGGGGAATGGGTATGAACGGCGGGCAGCTGCTGCGTAAGGTCGAGGTCCCGCTGGCGATGCCGCTGATCATGGACGGCGTCCGCATCGCCGTCGTCCAGGTCATTGCTACGACGACGGTTGCCGCATTGATCGGGGTGGGCGGGCTGGGGCGCTTCGTGACGGACGGCTTCATCAGCAACGACCCCGGCGAATACGGTGCCGGGGCGGTGTTGGTCGCCGCGCTCGCTCTGACGTTCGAAGGCTTCTTCGCGGTCCTGCAGCGCCGGGTCGATCCCGCCCGGCGGGCAGGTCGGCGTGGCGGCCGGGTGCGCGCCGCGCCGGCGGAGCAGACCCCCGTGGCGGCCCTCCCGGCCGGGTAGGCCGCGGCCGGCTGTCCTCGCTCTGCTGTGCGGGGTTGACCAGACCCGGCCGAGGAAATTTCCGTTCCGGTCCGATGGCTGTGGCAGACTGGAAACCAGCGGGTAACCGAAGCCCGCCAGGACACGCGCGCCCGATCGGGCGCGGGACACAGATGGCGGGAGCGTCACCGATGCGCGCACGTTCACTTCTTGCCGGTGCCGCGGCCGGCACCCTGTTCATCCTCGCGGCGTGTGGTGGAACCTCCGGCGGTGGCAACGGAGGCGTCGACCGCAACAAGGGCAGCAAGGGGAACCTGACCGTCGTCGGTCAGGGCTTCACCGAGAGCGATGTCGTCGCGAATCTCTACGCCGACGTGCTGAGCAAGGCCGGGTACAAGACCACGGTCACCAAGGTGAGCAACACCGAGCTCGTCCAGAAGTCGCTGCAGAACGGCCAGGTCGCAGTGGCGCCCGAGTACGCCGCGACCTACGCCGACGAGCTGAACACGACCATCAACGGGCCGAAGGCCGCCTCGGTGGCCTCACCGGACCTGCAGACGACGCTGAAGGCGCTGAAGACGCTGGCGAACAAGGTCGGGCTGACGCCGTTAGACCCGTCGAAGGCGGTCGACCAGAACGCGTTCGCGGTGTCGACGAAGTTCGCCAAACAGCACAGCCTGAAGACGCTGTCTGACCTGGGCAGGTCCAAGGTCCCGGTCATCCTGGCCGCCGCCGCCGAATGCAAGATCCGGCCGTTCTGCCAGCCCGGGTTGGAGAAGACCTACGGCATCAAGGTCACCAAGATCGACCAGCTCGGCGTCGACACCACCGCCACGAAGAACACCGTGGCCAAGGGCGTCGACCAGCTGGCGCTGGTGCTGACCACCGACGCCACCGTGTCCGACGCCGGGCTGGTGACGCTCACCGACGACAAGCACCTGCAGAACGCCGACTATCTGATCCCGATCGTCAATACCAAGAAGTTGACGCCGGACATCGAGAAGGCCCTCAACGGGCTGTCGGCTGTGCTCACGACAGCCGACCTCGCCCAGATGAACAAGCAGGTGGACGTCGGGCAGATGACGGCAGCGGATGTCGCGTCGGCATACCTGAAGACCAAGGGCCTGCTCTAGGAGGGCGCTGAACAATGTCGCTCGTCGCGAGCGGCGGGTCGGGCGGCGGTCCGGCAAGGCGGANGAGGAGGCCATNGCATCGCTATGGACGACGAGGACAACNCCGCCGGTCGCCGATCCGGGCGCCGCGCAGCAGAGCAGTGCATTGTTCAGCGCCCTCCTATGTCGTCCCGTGATCACGACAAGTGACACCGGGGTCACTGCGATGATCCCAGCGGGCCGTTGCAGGCCGTAATCTCTTCCCCATGCCACCGGCCGAGGACCCCGTCCCCGACGTCGCAGCCGAGCGCGGTCGGCTCGGCCCGCGTATCGGGGTGCTGGCCGGCGCGGTATTCGCCGTCGCGGCCGTCGTTGCGCTGTTCGTTACCAACAACCCGAAGTGGCTCCGCCTCGCCGTGCTGCTCGCCGTCTGGGCCCTGGTGATCAGCCTCGTCGTGCTGACCCGGCGCCCCGCCCGTTCGACCGCCGATCGGTCCCGCGCGGAGGTCGAGCTGCGCCGGACCTACGAGCTCGAGCGCGAGCGCGACTCGGCTGCCTTGCGCGCGCGTGAGCTCGCCGTCGAGGTGCGGCTGCGCCGGGAGATCGAGGATTCCCTGCGCGGCGATCTCGGTGGGCTGCGCGCGGAGATCGCCGGCCTGCGCCAGGAGCTGGCCGAGCGCTGGCAGGGCGAGCTGCGCTGGGAGCGGATCGCGCTGCGGGCCGAGGCGACCCGGCTGACCGGCGGTGAGCTGCACGGCGTCACCGACGAGCTGCGCCGGCTGGAAACCGGCCGGGCGGCGTTCGGGCCGGACCGGCCGGCGGTCATCGAGCCCGACCGGCCGGCGGTCATCGAGCCGGATCCCCTGGAGCCGGATCTCCTCGCCCAGCCCGTGCGCGCCGAGCCCGCACGTACCGGACCCGCACCCACCGAGCCGGCGCCGGCCCCGCCCCGACCTGCCGCGCCTGCGCCGGCCCAGCCGCCCGATGCCGAACCGGCAGGCGTCGGCGCGCACGCGGCACCGCCCGGCCGGCACCGCGCTCGGCATGCGCGTGACGACGACGAGACGGAGCCGCCGGCCGACCGCTCCCCGCCGCGTAGACACCGCCACCGCGATGACGAGAGCGAGGACACGCTGGCCCGGATTCTGGGCCACGGCTGAGCCGTCGCGGCGGCGCAGCCGGTAAACATACTTCGTTCACAGGACACTAGGTACCCTCGAAGGCATCCGGTACCACGACGCCTGCGGACTGGAACCTGCCGATGCCCCCACTGACGCACGAGCCCGGTGAGCGCGGATGAGGGCGGCCGGCATCCCGGGGCGCCCGGGGCGGCTCGCGGTCGGCGTCATCGGCACCGGACGGGTCGGATCCGTACTCGGCGCCGCACTCGCCAGGGCCGGACACCGGGTGGTTGCCGCGTCCGGATCCTCGCGCGGATCGATCCTGCTCGCCGGCCGGCACCTGCCGGGCGTCCCGCTGCTGGGCGAGCCGGAGGTGGTGGCCGCTGCGGATCTCGTGCTGCTCGCGGTTCCCGACGACGCGCTGCCCGGGCTGGTGGCGGGCCTGGCCGAGACCGGCGCGTGGCGGGTCGGGCAGCTGGTGGCGCACGTGTGCGGCGTCTACGGCGTCGAGGTGCTGGAGCCGGTCGCGCGGGCGGGCGGCCTGCCGCTCGCAATTCATCCGGTGATGTCCTTCATCGGCCGCCCGGAAGACCTGGACCGGCTGGCCGGCGTGTCCTTCGGCGTCACGTCGGCCGATGCGCTCCGGCCGGTGGCCGAGGCACTGGTGCTGGAGATGGGCGGCGAGCCCGTGTGGGTGCCCGAAGGGGCTCGCCCGCTCTACCACGCGGCGCTGGCAATCGGCTCGAACCACCTGGTCACCGTCGTCGCCGAGGCCGAAGACCTGCTGCGCCTGGCCGGCATCGCCGCGCCGGGCCGGATGCTCGGCCCGCTGCTCGGTGCCGCTCTGGACAACGTGCTGCGCACCGGCGACGGCGCACTCACCGGACCGGTCGCCCGCGGTGACGCCGATACGGTGCGAGCCCACCTGCAGACGCTGCACGAGCAGGCCGAACACTCGGTCGCCGCATACATCGCGCTGGCCCGGCGCACCGCCGATCGCGCGCTCGCCGCCGGCACGCTGGAGCCCGCCGCTGCCGAGGCGTTGCTCGACGTGCTCGCCGACCGCAGCCGGCGCACCACGGCATGACGCCGCCCGCCGGGTTCACCGTCGCCACCACTCGGGCCGAGGTCGCGGCCGCGCTGGCCGGCAGATCCGCCGTCGGCGCCGTGCTCACGATGGGCGCCCTGCACGATGGCCATCGCGCCCTGATCCGGTCGGCGCGGCAACGCTGCGACACCGTCGTCGTCTCGATCTTCCTCAACCCGACGCAGTTCGCCGCCGGTGAGGATCTCGACCGTTATCCACGCAGCTTCGAGGGTGACCTGACCGCCTGCCGGGAGGAAGGTGCCGACGTCGTGTTCGCGCCGGTCCTCGACGTCGTCTATCCCGACGGCTACCCGTCGGTGACGGTCGATCCGGGGCAGCTGGGCCGGATCCTCGACGGTGAGTTCCGCCCGACCCACTTCGGCGGTGTGCTCACCGTCGTCGCCAAGCTGCTCCACCTGCTCGGCCTGCCCGCGGCGTCGTTCTTCGGCGAGAAGGACTACCAGCAGCTGGTGCTGGTCCGCCGGATGGTGCGCGACCTCGATTTCGGCGTCGACATCGTCGGCGTGCCGTTGCTGCGCGAGCCCGACGGCCTGGCGCTCTCCAGCCGGAACCGCAACCTGTCCGTCGCCGACCGGGCGATCGCGCCGGCGCTCTACCGTGCGCTCGCGGCCGGCCAGCGGGTGGCCGGGTCCGGAGAGCTGGCGGTGCTCGAGGCCGCCGGTGCCGTGCTCGTGGCGGTGCCCGGGCTCACCCTGGAGTACCTGCGGCTCACGGGTCCCGACCTCGGCCCCGCGCCGGCCGTCGGCCCGGCGCGGCTGATGGTCGCCGCGCGGCTCGGGACCGCCCGGCTGATCGACAACGTCGCCGTGTGCCTGGGAGGACCACCGTGCTCCTGACCGTCGACGTCGGCAACACGAACACGGTGCTGGGCGTGTTCGACGGCGACCGGATGGACGAGTCGTGGCGGGTGAAGACCGATGCACGCTCCACGGCCGACGAGCTGGCGCTGACCTTGCGCGGGCTGCTCGACGGCTTCCCGGTCACCGGCGTCGCGGCGTGCTCCTCGGTTCCAGCGGTGCAGGCCGAGCTGCGAGTCATGTTCGAGCGGTACTACCGCAGCGTGCCGACCCTGATCGTCGAGCCCGGCGTGCGGACCGGCGTGCAGCTCTCCTATGACAACCCGCGCGAGGTCGGGCCGGACCGGATCATGAACACCCTCGCCGCATTCCATCTCTACGGCGGCCCGGCCGTCGTCGTTGACTTCGGTACCTCGACGAACTTCGACGTCGTCGGCCCGAACGGCGAGTTCCTGGGCGGCGCGCTGGCCCCGGGCATCGAGCTGTCCGTCGACGCCCTGGCCGCGCGCGGCGCCCGGCTGTTCAAGGTCGAGCTCACCCGGCCGCGCTCAGTGATCGGCAAGAGCACCGTCGAAGCCCTGCAGTCGGGCATCCTCTACGGCTTCGCGGGCCAGGTCGACGGCCTGGTGCGGCGGATCGCCGCCGAACTCGACACCGAACCGGTCGTGATCGCCACCGGCGGTCTGGCACCGCTCGCGATCGCGGACAGCGAGACGATCCAGCACCACGAGCCCGACCTCACCCTGATCGGCCTGCGGCTGGCGTTCGCGAAGAACTCCGACTAGACCACGACCAGCTAGGTCGCGGGGAGTGCGCTCCAGATGTAGAGCTGGCCCGCGCCGGCGTCCCGCGCGAGTGCGGCCAGCTGGGGCAGCACGCCGGCCAGGTCCGTCGCGTCGCTGTCGGCGAGCTCGGGCCGGCCGGCCCATGCCGCCGCCGCGGCGGAGAGCTGTTCCTCGGTAGCCGCCGCCAGGGCGCCCGTGAGCTCCGGCCGCAGCCGGTTCAGCCACGGGCCGGTGTCGGTCTCGCCGAGCATCGCGCCGCGCATGCGGTGCAACCACGAGCCCGGCTCGCGCCCGGCCGCGACCGCATCGCCACCGCCCTCGCGCACGACGTCCTCGACGGCCTCGCCGGTCAGCACGCTCTGCAGCACGTCGAGCTCCCACGTCGTCACCCCTGGCGTCGACACCCCTTCCGCCGGCTCGGTGGTGGTCTCGGTGCGGTTGGCCCGGCCCACCGCCTCGGCGTCGGTCCTCGCCACGAAGACTTCGCTACGCATTGGGGCAGAGGTCATGATCGCTCCGATGCTAGTGGTGGGCCCGGATCCGGCCGGTAGGCTGCCCCCGATGACCGAGCTCCCGCCCGACGAGCCCGACGGCGGCCCTGATCCCGGTTCCGACGGCGAGCCCGATCTGCCCGAGCAGAGGCGGGTCCGGCGGGAGAAGCTCGACCGTCTGCTGGCCGCGGGCGTCGATGCTTTCCCGGTGCACGTTCCGCGCACGCACACGCTGGCCGAGATCAGGGCGGCGTACCCCGACCTCGCGCCCGACGAGCACACTGGCGACGGCGTCGGCGTCACCGGCCGGGTGATCTTCATGCGCAACACCGGCAAGCTCTGCTTCGCCACCCTGCGCGAGGGCGACGGCACCGAACTGCAGGCGATGCTCTCCCGCGACCGGGTGGGCACGGAGGCACTTGCGGCGTGGAAGGCGGACGTCGATCTCGGCGACCTCGTCTTCATCGAGGGTGAGGTGGTCGCATCCCGCCGGGGCGAGCTCTCGGTGCTGGCCACCCGGTGGACGTTCGTCGCCAAGGCACTGCGTCCGTTGCCTGTCGCCCACCGCGCGATGACCGAGGAGTCGCGGGTCCGCCAGCGATACCTCGACCTGATCGTGCGACCGGAGGCTCGCCGGATGGTCGAGATGCGTGCCGCGGTCACCGCGTCGCTGCGCGAGTCGTTGCGCCGGCGCGGCTTCCTCGAGGTCGAGACGCCGATGCTCGAAGCGGTACGCGGGGGCGCGACCGCGCGGCCGTTCGTCACCCACTTCAACGCCTTCGATCTCGACGTCTACCTGCGGATCGCGCTGGAACTGCCGCTGAAGAGGTGCGTCGCCGGCGGCATCGAGAGGGTCTTCGAGATTGCCCCCGTGTTACGCAACGAGGGTGCCGACTCGACGCATTCGCCCGAGTTCGCGATAGTCGAGGTATACGAGGCCTACGGCGATTACAACTCGATGGCCGTCCTGACCCGGGAACTGTGGCAGGAGGCGGCGCGAACCGTGTCCGGGAGCACGACGGTGACCCGCCTCGACGGCAGCGAGTTGGACCTGGGCGGGCAATGGCGGACCGAGAGCCTCTATCGGCTGGTTTCCGGCGCGGTCGGTGAACAGATCACGCCGCAGACGCCGACGGAGGAGTTACGGGCTCTGGCCGCCGTCCGGCAGATACCGCTGCGACCGGAATGGCCGCCGGGTCGGGTCGTCGAAGAATTGTTCGAGGAGGCCTGTGCGGGTCAGCTCACCGGGCCGGTCTTCGTGCGCGACTTCCCGCTCGACATGTGTCCGCTGACCCGCCCGCACCGCAGCACCCCGGGCGTCGCCGAGAAGTGGGACCTCTATATCGACGGCGTCGAGCGTGCGACGGCCTACTCCGAGCTCGTCGACCCATTGCTGCAGCGGCAGAACTTGCTCGACCAACTCACCGCAGCGGCGGCGGGCGACGTCGATGCCATGGAACTGGACGAAGACTTCCTGCGCGCGATGGAATATGGCATGCCGCCGATGGGCGGTATGGGCATGGGCGTCGATAGACTCATGCAGGCGTTCACCGGGCGCGGGCTGCGGGAGACCATCCTGTTCCCATTCGTACGCCCCGAATGACGCTACTATCGGTAGTCACCATCTGTACTCACGACGGAAGGTAGCTAATGGCGCAGAAAGTGCAGATCCTGCTGATCGACGATCTCGACGGCGGAACCGCCGACGAGACAATCGCATTCGCCATGGACGGCACGGCCTACGAGATCGACCTGTCGAAGCAGAATGCGGCCGGGCTCCGCGATGCGATGGCGACCTATGTGGCGCACGCCCGCAAGGCCGGGCGCGGCCGTGCGGTCGCGAACGTCGGCGGTGGACGCCGTCGCGGCGGTGCCTCGATTGACCGTGAGCAGGCCAAGGCGATCCGCAGCTGGGCCCGCAAGAACGGCCACAAGGTGAGCGAGCGCGGCCGGATCGCGGCCGACGTCGTCGAGGCCTTCAACACCGCGAACTAGTCACCCGTGCGCTGGTCGCACGGGCGCTCGTCACACCACTAGGTTCCCCACACCACGCGGGCGACCTCCGTGAGGTCGGCCACGTGGTCATGGTCGTCGCGGCCGGGGCAGTCGCCGTACGGGTCGAGGTGCAACGGCCGGATCCCGGCCGCGCGCGGTCCGGCGACGTCGGCGAAGCGCATGTCGCCGACGTACACGACCTGCTCGGGTGCGAGGTCCATCGCCTTGAGCGCGATCCGGAAGATCTTCGGGTCCGGCTTGGCCACGCCCGCAACATAGCTGTCCACCAGGACCTCCACCGCAACGCCGCCGACGACGCCGCCGACGCCGCCGACAGTGGCGATCGAGAGCTGACGCAGGGTCGCCTCGACCGTGCCGTCTGAGTTGGAGACGATCCCTACCCGCCGCCCTGCGGCCAGGGCGTGGAGAGCTGCCTTCGCGCCGGCGACGGGATGGGTCCAGGTGTTCCTCGCCCGCTCCGCGACGCCGAGCTCGGCCGCCGCCGCGGCGAGCCGGTCGGTCCGAACGCCGCAGCGGGCCATTACCTCCCGCCGGTAGACGGCCCAGTCGAAGCTCGTGCCGTCGTCGGCCGCCGAGGCGGCGGCGTAGTGGGCCCGGGTGACGGTTTCGTGATCGGCGCCGCCCCCGTGTGCTCTGGCGATGGTTCCGCGGACGTCCGGGTCGGGCAGCAGCAGCACGCCGCCGACGTCGATCAGCACAGCCGTCACGACGTCGAAGGCTACCTTTCGCTCTCGGCGTACGGCGGAAGCGCAGCCGACCTCCACGCGTTGCATGCACTGTGCGGCAAACGCATCCAGACCGGGTGTGTCCTACGTATGTCGTTCACAACCAGATGACGGTCGGTGGACGTGCCGGTAACGGGCGCGGCCCGCGACTACAGTAGGCAGATAGCGCGGATCGGGAAGCGAGCCAGTCACCCGGACCGCACGGTGCCGCAAGGCACGTGAGGAGTAGCGAATGTTCGAGCGGTTCACGGACCGGGCGCGAAGGGTCGTCGTCCTGGCGCAAGAAGAGGCCAGGATGCTCAACCACAACTACATCGGCACCGAGCACATCCTGCTCGGCCTCATCCACGAGGGCGAGGGCGTCGCCGCCAAGGCGCTGGAGTCACTCGGCATATCCCTGGAAGGCGTGCGTCAGCAGGTCGAGGAGATCATCGGGCAGGGCCAGCAGGCCCCGACCGGCCACATCCCCTTCACTCCGCGGGCGAAGAAGGTCCTGGAGCTGTCGCTGCGCGAGGCGCTGCAGCTGGGCCACAACTACATCGGCACCGAACACATCCTGCTGGGTCTGATCCGCGAGGGCGAGGGCGTCGCCGCGCAGGTGCTGGTGAAGCTCGGCGCCGACCTGAACCGGGTGCGCCAGCAGGTGATCCAGCTGCTATCGGGCTACCAGGGGAAAGAGCCCGCCGGCGCGGGCGCGTCCGGTGAGGGCGCGCCGTCGACGTCGTTGGTGCTCGACCAGTTCGGCCGCAACCTCACCCAGGCCGCCCGCGAGTCCAAGCTCGACCCCGTCATCGGCAGGGAGAAGGAGATCGAGCGGGTCATGCAGGTGCTGTCCCGCCGGACCAAGAACAACCCGGTGTTGATCGGGGAGCCTGGCGTCGGCAAGACCGCCGTCGTCGAGGGACTCGCGCAGGCCATCGTCAAGGGCGAGATCCCCGAGACGCTCAAGGACAAGCA
>QHCD01000061.1 GCA_003244255.1 Pseudonocardiales bacterium
GCTCACCCTTGTGAATAAGCTTCTGTGTCGAAACCATCCGGCAAGAGATGGCTGTAGGTCACCGACCAACCCGCTGGCAAACCATTCGCGGGACGAATGCGGGCCCCGGCCGAAGGCGAGGAACCTCCTGCCGTCCCGGTCGTCACGCTGCCGCAGCTGGTCGCGGTCAGGCACGTCACGCAGCCAAGTAGTAGCCAGGGCAACGGACGTCGCGAGATGCGTCTCATCCTATCCACCGCCTACTGCTTCGTAAGCATTCCCCAGTTAGCTACCGACGGACTTCCCGGCTCATCCGTCTGGGCTACAACTGGCCGAACGCGCTTGGACTCCGCGCAGCACGTGTCAACGGTTGCCCAAACCATTGCGATTCGCTCCTTTGGGTGTTGCGCGGCCAATGCTGGTGACGACTGGACTGGAAGACGAGAAGCGCAACGGAGGGGCCATGGTCAAAGCTTCGCGAGCTCGTACAGCTCAATCAGGTTCCCTTCCAGGTCGGCGATATGTGCATCCGTATATCCTTCGTCACTTACGGTTGGGCCATCAAGCACTTCGACTCCCCGTCCTTCTAGGTCGCGCACCGTTTCAGCGATATTCTCCACCTCAACCGAGGGTAGGCAGCGCGATCTAAGTTTGGGATTTCGAACACGCCCCTCGCCGTACAGCGCTATCCTCGCATCGCCCTCCGGCAGACCTAACCAGCCATACTGATCGTCGTCTTCAAGTAATTCGGCACGCAACCCGAGCACTTCTGTGTACCATTTTACTGCAGCCGGCCAGTCGTGCACCTGAATTTCAACGATCCCTATTCGACGAAGCCCCATGACTGGCTGCTCCTCCCTTTTGCCTAGCGGCCCTGCCTAGCTGGATCCGTTCGTTCTCAGGAGCGGGTGCGTCGAGCCACTCCACCAATTCCTCTTTCGTGCAGACGACTACGCCGCCCAAGCGAACGCCCGGCGCCAATGCTTCGCCGTGTGCATGATCGCGACCTCCTGCCTGTCGCTGCGAGCATCTGAGGCTTCGCTGGGTCAAACAGTAGCTCCTCGATTCGACTCGGGCAAGGAAGGGTTGGTGTCCGTTTTGCAACGATCGGTGAGAGTCGACGCACCGACCCACCATCGGCCCCGCGGACGGTCGGTGAGGGTGGGGTCGGCGTGCAGGATGTCCAGCAGCACTTGCCGTTCATCGGCCTTGGCGCCGGTGAGCGCGAACCCGACCGGCAGGCCGTGCAGGGTGCACAGCAGATGCAGGCGCAAACCCAGAAGAAGCGCGAATGGCTGGCGCAGTAGCCGTACTCGGCCCACCCGGCCAGATCCGAGCGTTTCACCGTCTCTGTCGATCGGGCGCATTCCACCGGCGTCGAGTCGACCACCCACACGTCATCGGTGAACACGCTCGTGTCGCGCGCCAGCACACCGATCAGCCAGCACACCGTGCCGGCTAAGGCCCGCAGCCGTTGTAGCCCGGCTGCTGCGGCAAATACGGAAACCAGCCCCGCAAGTGGACGTGCGCGTGACGCAGCCAGCGGGCCTCGCTGGTGAACCCCAGCAATGCCTGCATCACCGCCAGCGTCACCAGCTCGGCGTCGCTGATCTTCGGGATGGCCCGACCCGCGGACGGGCCGGAACCCGTTCCGGAAAGGCCGTCAACAGATCGTCGGCCTTCACCTACCGTGCGGTCACGAGGGTGTCCAGGTCAGCGTCCACGGTGAGCCTCCAAGCTCGACGTCGGGTAAGCAACGCCGATCCTGGACACCCTCAACCCACACTTCAGGCCGACACGCGCAAGATCACCCCTTGGAATTAGTCATCTAGGGACGGTCTACGACATCGGGTGGATGCTGTGCCTCGCGGCGCTGCTGGTCCTGATGTGGCGCCGGATGCGCGGGCGGTGACGCCCACGGGGCGCCGCCCTCCTCCGCCGGCGCTTCCGTACGCCGGTAGAAGGCGCGATTGTCCATCAGGCTGGCGAACCGCGCGGCGCTGAACGTCGATCCGTAAAGGCGTACCGACCGGCGAGCCCGGAGGCGGACCAGCAGCACGGCCACGGCGAGGACCATCACGACGCCGATGCCGATGGCGGCTGGCACGGCGCTGCGCGCGTCGAGAGCCAAGGCGCGACCCGCCAGCGGTTGGGCTGCCACGGGCCACATCGTCGCACGCGCGAAGCCATCACCCAGGGCCTGAATGCGTGACCCGCGGCGGCGGGCGGTAGTACTCGACGATCTTCACGGCGACGTGCGCGGCCAGCCGGTCGTCGGGGTCCGCCAGGTTGAGGCCGGTCAGTACCTCGATCCGGCGCACCCGGTACGCGACCGTGTTGGCGTGTACGTGCAGCCGCTCGCCGGCGTGCTTCATGCTTCCCTTACAGCGCAGGTATTCTGACAGCGTTGGTAACAGGTCGAGCTGACGTTCGTCGTCGTAGGCGATGATCGCGCCCAGCACGTCGTCCGCGTAACGCCAGAGCTCGGTCTCGTTGCCGATCCGCAGCAGCAGGCGGTAGATGCCCAGATCCTCGTAGCTGACCACCGGATCGTCGTGACCGACCCGCGCCCCCATCTCGGCCGCCTGTTCGGCCTGTCGATAAGCCGCGGGCGCATGCTCGGCCACCGTCGTCGGCTCCGACAGGCCGGCGCGGACCCGGCCGGTGCCGCCGTTGCGCCGCAAGACGTCGACGATCAGCCGTCGCGGGTCGGTCGCCACGTCATCGGGTACCAGCGCGACCACGGCGCCGTCGCGGACCACGGCGATCGGTCCGACGACGTCGCCCGAGAGCCCTGCCGCAAGGCGATCGGCGAGCCGAGCACCGGCAGGTGCACCCGTGTCGTCCGCGATCCGTAACAGGGCGACGCAGAACGGCGCCGCGGCGAGACCGGCCGCGCGCGCCTTCTGCCGGGCGTCGTCGGTGTCGACGAAGTGTCCCGACAGCAGGGCCTCGACGACGGCGCGGCGGTACCGGAGTCCGAGCTCGGTGCTGGTGCGCTCGTGTGCGAGGGTCAGCGCGAACAGTGGCGCGGCGTAGGTCGTGGTAAGCAGGTCGAGATCGTCAGACATCGACTGACCCGAAACGTCGTCGAGCACCAGCAGGTAGCCGAGGGGCCGGTCCTCGACGACGATGGGGGCGACCAGGAATCCCTGCGACAGAAGCGATCCGGGTACCGCGGGCACCCGCAGCGGCCGGCGTTCACCGGCGAGCGCCTGCATCAGCCGGGCGACGCTCGGATCACGCTGGCTCCAGGTCGGCGACCCGTCGACAGCCCCCGCTTGTGCGCGCGGCGTGAAGGCCGCGTCCAGCAAGACGATCGTGCGGCCGACGAGAGCGGCGTAAGCGGTGGTCAGTTCGGCTGGGCCCACTCCGCGCAGCGCCGCATCCGCCAGCTGATCGTGCACCTCGGCGATCCGGGAGTACTGGGCAGCCATCGGGGCGCCGGGCGCCGACCGCTGTCGCGGGCGAGCCGGCTCGCCGTCCACCCTCGCGGGTTTCTTGGCGGTCATGCCGTGTCCCTTGCCGCGACCAGCGACCGCACCAGGCCCACCGCCTCGGCGGCGCGCTCATAGGACAACCGGACGACCACGCCCGCGGCGAGACCGCCGAGCACCGCCACCATCTCCAGGGCTCGCTTCGTCGCCGCGGCGGGTGTCTGCGCACCCGCGACGACCGAGGGCGCGCTGACGACGCCCGGTGTCTCGCGGCTCTGGGCCCGCAGCAGCCGCTGATCGGCGTGCGGAGCGATGCTGACCAGTACTGGCACGACGACGCCGCGGTCGCGCAGCAGCGAGAGCATCCGGCCGGCGCGGTGGGCGTCGTAGACGACGTCGGTCACCAGGAAGTGCGCGCCCGCCCGGACCTTCGCCAGTGCGCGATCGACCTCCGTCCCGACGTCGAGCGCCGCCGTGCGGATGCCCGCGCCGACCACGAACCGGGTGGCATCGCGGATGGCGACGCCGTGACAGTCGACACCGACGTTGAGGCCCGCAAGCAGCGAGATCAGCCCGAGCGAGTCGACCGTCGTCTGCATGCCAGCGTCCGGGTAGTCGCCCGCGACCCGCGCCGATCCGGTTCGGCAGATCACCGTGCGCAACCCGAGAGCGTGCGCGCCGAGCAGATCCGCTTGCAGGGCAGGTAATCCGCGATCCACCGCCTCGATCGAGAACATGACCTCGATGCCGACACGCTCACGCGCCACCACTCCGGCCGCCACTGGCGAGACGCTGGTGCGCGGCGGTTCCGGCTCGGTCACCGCTATCCGATCGGCGCCGGCATCGCGCAGAGCGGCGGCGAGTTCGACGAAGGTGTCGACATGCTGGTCGCGCGGGGTCGGCAGTCCTGGTACGACGACGAATCGTCCGGGGGGCGGCCACCCAGCCAGGTCGCGGGCCGGGTGCTCCGCTGGCGCGGGCGGGACCAGGCGCAGTCCGCGCGAGCGGCTCGGCGGAATGCGGACAGCAGGACCCATGCCGTCCAGGGCCGACGCGATGGCACGCACGTGGGCCGGCGTGGTGCCGCAGCAGCCGCCGATCAAGGTCGCGCCAGAGGCGACGAACCCCGGTGCTGCTTCGCCGAAGTAGCTGGCGTTGCGGGCATAGCGCACCTGGCCGCCGAGCCGCCGCGGCACACCGGCATTCGGCTGCACTGACACCGGAAGGCTGGTCGCCGCGGCGAACTCGGCGATGACGTCGTGCAGCGCGGCTGGGCCGACCGTGCAGTTGGCACCGATCGCGGCGACGTCGTAGCCGCCGAGTACCGACGCCGCGGTGGCCGGATCTTCCCCCCGCAGCGTGCAACCGTCGTCGCCGAAGGTCAATTGCGCGATCACGGGCAGGTCGCAGGTGGACAGCGCGACCTCCACGGCCTGCACAAGGGATTCGAGGTCGCCGAACGTCTCCAGCACCAGCACGTCGACCCAGTCGGCGAGCGCGTCGATCTGCTCGCGCAAGGTGGCCGCACGAGTCTCGGCCGGCACCCGGGTGAGCGCCGGCGCCGACAACGCCGGCCCGACCGAGCCGGCGACGAGCACCGGCCCGTCTGGGTGCTCGGACGCGGTCTCGGCCGCCTGGCGGGCGAGCCGAGCACCCGCGATGTTGATCTCGGCGACGTTCTCCTCCAGCCCGCGCTGGCCGAGCCGCAGCCGGTTCGCGTCAAAGGTGTTCGTCTGCAACAGCCGCGCTCCGGCGGCGACGTAGGCCTTGTGCAGGTCGGCGACCAGCGCGGGGCGGCTCAGGTTCAGCTCGGACAGCGACCGGTCGAGCGGCACGCCGGCGGTGTGCAGCATCGTCCCCATCGCGCCGTCGCAGACGACGATGCGCCGGGCGAAGTCCGTGCGGGCTCGTGCGGTGCGACGATCGCCGTCCGGCGCGCGGTGTCCTGTCAACCGGGCACCCGCCTTCCAGCCAGCCGCCCCAGCGCGGTGCGACGTCGCCCGCGGTATCGGTGCTCTCACCGAATCGTAGCCGCGTATTCCTCGCCCGCGAGCACGGTGGCCCAGGCACGGCCGTCGATGATCGTCGCGATCATGCGGTCGTGCCCGCCGCCTGCTGCGCCGCCCGCGCGGCCTGCTCGGCGACGCGGACCGCAGCAGCGGCTCGATCGAGGAGCTCGGGTGGAAGCTTGCCCGCCCGCACATTGAGCTCGGCCAGCGTCGATGCCGCGCGGGCAGAGCCGGCGGCGAGAAAGCCTGCTGTACAAGCATCTCCGCGCAGGTTCGGGTTGCCGTCGCGGGCGATGTTCGCGGCGTCGAGCGCGATCCGCCCGGCCGTTTCGGCGATCAGGACCGGCACCGTGGCGGCCTCCGTCCAGGCGGCGTGCAGCGCCCCGCGACGGCCATCGGGATCGACGTCGCGCGGCGATCGCAGCGCCGCCAGGACCTGGCCGAATGCCCGCCCGTCCCGTTCTGCCAGCTCGGTCACCTCGCCGCGATGGCCGTCTGATCGCACGGCGATCTGCTCGGCGTCGACGACGTCGCCGGACGCGAACCGCGCCGCCATCGCGACCAGGCTCGCGGCCATCGCCGCCGTCATCGCCGCGACCGCGCCGCCGCCCGGCGTCGGTTCCCGCGATGCCACCAGATCCAGGAATCGACCGAGCCGCAGACCGATGAAGCCGTCGTCATCGGTCCCGCCGTCCACCGAGTTGGCGCCATCGGCGCTCAGGACAGACCCACGATCTCGCCGTCGTCGTCGATGTCGATGCGAATGAGCGCGGCCGCCGTGCCGAGCCCCGGCATCGTCCGGACGTCCCCGCAGATCGGATAGACGAAGCCGGCACCGACCGAGGCCCGCACCTCGCGGACGGGCAGCCGCCATCCGGTCGGTGCGCCGAGTTTCTTGGGATCGGAGCTGATCGACAGGTGTGTCTTCGCGATGCACACCGGGAGCGAGCCGAAGCCGGCCTGCTCGTAGGTGTCGAGCGCCTTGGCCGCGGCCGGCGCGTAGTCGACGCCGTCAGCGCCGTACACCCTGGTGGCGACGGTCTCGATCTTGTTCCGCAGGCTCATGTCGTCGGGGTAGAGCGGCGCGTAGTTCGACGGTTCGTCCGCCGCCTCCGCAACGGCTTCGGCGAGCTCGGTGGCACCACGGCCGCCGTCGGCAAAGTGGGTGCAGACGGCGGCGCGCGCATCGCAGTCCGCTGCGATCTGCCGGATCGCCTCGTGTTCGGAGGCGTGGTCGGTCGGAAACGCATTGATCGCCACGACCGGTGATACGCCGTGGATGCGGCAGTTCTCGATCTGCTTGCGCAGGTTCGCGGCCCCGGCGTGCACGTCATCGGTGTTCTCGGCCAGCAGGTCGTCCGACAGCGGCTTGCCGGCGACGATCTTGTACTTGCCCGAATGTGCCTTCAACGCACGCACGGTCGCGACGACGACGGCAGCGTCGGGGGCCAGGCCCGATGCACGGCACTTGATGTTGAAGAAGCGCTCAGCGCCCATGTCGGCGCCGAAACCTGCTTCGGTGATGAGGTAATCACCGCCGTGAATGGCGATCCGGTCGGCGACGACGGAGGAGTTACCGGTGGCGATGTTGCCGAACGGTCCCGTGTGCACCAGCACCGGCGTGTTCTCCAGCGTCTGCAGCAGGTTGGGCTTGATCGCCTCCCGCAATATCACCGCCATCGAGCCGGCGGCCCGCAACTGCTCGGCGGTCACCGGTTCGCCGCGGCGCGTGTAGCCGACGACGATGCGTCCGAGCCGCTCGCGCATGTCACGCAACGACGTCGCGAGTGCCAGCAGCGCCATCACCTCTGAGGCTGCCGTGATGTCGAACCCCGTCTGGCGGGGCACGCCGTCGGGGCGCCCGCCGAGACCGAGCACGATGTTGCGCAGGCTGCGGTCGTTGACGTCGAGCACCCGCCGCCAGGTGATGTTGTGCGCGTCCAGCCCGAACTCGTTGCCCTGGTAGAGGTGGTTGTCGATGACGGCCGAGAGCAGGTTGTGCGCCGCCGTGACGGCGTGCATGTCGCCGGTGAGGTGCAGGTTCAGGATCTCCATCGGTACGACCTGGCTGTAGCCACCACCCGCCGCGCCGCCCTTGATGCCGAACGTCGGGCCCATCGAGGGTTGCCGCACGGAGACGGTGGCCCGCTTGCCGATGTGCGCGAAGCCCTGTCCGAGGCCGACGGTGGTCGTGGTCTTGCCCTCGCCGAGGGGGGTGGGCGTCACAGCTGTGACCACGACGTACTTGGCCCTGGGACGGTCCGCGAGCTCGTCGATCGCCGCCAGCTTGATCTTCGCCACCGAGTCGCCGTACGGCTCGAGCAGGTGCGCCCCGATGCCCATCGACTCTGCGATCTCGCTGAGCGGCTTGAGGCTCGCGCCCCGAGCGATCTGCAGATCACCGGGGAACGCCATCAGAGCTGCCCGCCCGCCAGGTGCGGACGGATGTCATCGGCCGCATCCTCGCCGTAGGCCTCGCTCAGGCGCTTGATGAACTGCTCGTTCTCGAACTCGTACTCCTGCGGGCCGACCGCCTCGAGCGACAGCGTTGCGAGCAGGCAGCCGACCTGCATCGCGCGTTCTTCGGTGACCCCCCAGGTCGTCGCCGCGAGATATCCGGCACGCAGCGCGTCGCCGACGCCGGTCGGGTCCGACTTGTGCCGTTCGGGCGCGGCCGGAACCGAGAGCACCTGCTGGCTCTTGCGGGCGATCTCGACGCCCTTCGACCCGAAGGTCGTCACCTGCGCGCCGACGCGGTCGAGGATTTCCTCACGATCCCAGCCGGTCTTCTGCTCCAGCAACTCGCGCTCGTATCCGTTGGTGAAGACGTGCGTCGCGCCGTCGATGAGCGCCCGCAAGCCCTCGCCGTCCATCCGCGCGATCTGCTGCGACGGGTCGGCAGCGAACGGAAATCCTTCCTTGCGGCAGGCCTCGGTGTGCTTGAGCATTGCCTCGGGATCGTCTGGACTGATCACCACCAGCTCCAGCTCGTCCACTGTGGACACGATCGAGGTGAGGTCGATCTCCCGCGCCTCGGCCATGGCTCCCGCGTAGAACGACGCGATCTGGTTCTTGTCGGTGTCGGTTGTGCAGAGGAACCTTGCGGTCTGTTTCGTCTCGGAGATCCGCACCGCCCCGGTGTTGACACCGTGGTCCTCCAGCCACGGGCGGTAGGACTCGAAATCCTTCCCCACCGAGCCGACCAGCAGCGGACGCAGGCCCAGCAGGCCCATGCCGAAGGCGATGTTCGCGCCAATTCCGCCGCGACGGATCTGCAGCTCGTCGACCAGGAACGACAGCGAGATCTCCTCCAGATGCCCGTCGACGAGCTGGTCGCGGAACCGACCTGGAAACTCCATCAGGTTGTCGGTGGCGATCGAACCGGTGACGACGATGCTCATGACGATCCCTTCAGACGACGAGCGCGGCGGCCAACCTACCCGTGCACCACGGACGGCTGGAGCTCGGCACGCACGAGGGCCGCTCCCGCCACCATGGCCGTGAGCTTGCCCAGCGCGACTTCCGGTGGTGTGTGGCGCAGTCCGCAGTCGGGGTTGACCACGATCGACTCCGCCGGCAGTACCTCGACGGCGCGCCGGACCCGTCCGGCAACGGTCTCGGCCGTCTCGACCTCGGTGGACTTCACGTCAATAACGCCGACGCCGACGGCGCGATCCCAACCGAGCCGGTGCAGCAGCTGCAGGTCGTCGTATCCCTTGCGCGCGAACTCCAGCACCAGCTGGTCGACCCGCGCCTGCAACACCGACGGGAACAGGAAGTCGTAGTGCCCTTCCCACGTCGGCCGCGCGTACCGGTTCCCCCAGCAGATGTGCAGGCCCCACGACGCGGGAACGCCGTCGGTGACGATGTTCACAGCCTCGATGGCGAGCGGGACGGCGTCGGGGTAGCCGGCGAGGAACGGCTCGTCGATCTGCAGGAAGCGGGCGCCCGCGTCGAACAGTTCCCTGGCCTGCACGTTCAGCAGCCGGGCGAGCGAGCGTACCAGCTCGGTTTCATCCGGCCGATCGCCGTTGCGCAGGCGTCGCGACAACGAGAACGGACCGGTGAAGGAGAACTTGATCGGCCGATCGGTCTGCTGCCGGGTAAAATCGAAATCAGCGGCGAAGCCCAGGCTCTGCTGGCCGTCGGATCCGAGCGGCCGCACCAGCTCCGCGTCGTAGTAGTCGTAGTAGAAGTCCTTGCCCTGACCGCGGATCGACACCTCTGGGATGCGGGCCAGCAGATAGTCGATGTCGTTGTCGCGCCGCAGTTCGCCGTCGGAGACGACGTCGATGCCCGCGCGTTCCTGGTCCTTCACCGCCGCCTTGATCGCCACCTCTTCGATCTCGGTCAGGTGGTTCGCGCTGATCCGGTGTCGATGGAAGTCGGTCTTGATCCGCTCCAGCCAGCCCGGCACGGAGTACGACCCGACAATCGAGGTCGGCAGCATCGGCAGCCCGGGAATCGGCGCTCTGGGCTGGGCCACCACTAGTCCCGTACCTGCGCGGTCATCGTCACGATGTTCGTGCCCGTGCGGTGCGCGAACCGCGCGAAGCCGACGTCGAATCCGGCGCGGCCGCCGATATGGCGCAGCAGCGGGCCGTTGCACCAGTTCACCACCGAGCCGTCGTACTTCCCCGGCCCCCGGAACGCGTTCTGGAACTGCTGGACGTCGGTGACGAACAGGTCGTGGCACAGCAGCCGTCCGAACGGATGCAACAGCGGCAGGGTGTCGACGAAGCTCGCGACGGCCCCATTGTTGACGTGCATCCGGATGTCGCCGTCGGATTCCACTAGCGGCTGCAGGATCTCACCGGACACCCGCTCTGCGATGCGATACATGTCGAGGCCCGGGAGCGGCACATAGCGCTCCTCGAGCCGCAGCGCGGCCCACAGCTCGCGCCACAGCGTGACGGCGACCTCCGACGAGGGGAACTGGTCGGGCCGCGTCTCGGCCAGCAGGGCCGGCCCGAGCCGGAGCAGCTGGCCCACCGTGGGCCGGATGGTCTCCACCGCACAGCCGAGGTCCTCGGCAATAAGCGTCGCGTCGTCGGCGGTGACATAGGCGCGGGACTCGACCCGGTAGTTGCGCCCACCGATGCGTGCGACCTCCTCGTTGGGCAGGTTGTCGTACACATTGGACACATAGACCAGGAAGATCTTGCCGCGCAGGAATCCCAGCGCGGTCGTGGGCGACCTCGCATCCAGCGCCAGCGCACTGATCCGAGCCTCGTGGTCGGCGACCGTGATCCTCGCCTGTTCCAGGACGTGCGGTGAGTAGTCGCACATCAGGTAGTTCAGTCGCCCGTAGTAGGCGGTACCCCGAGCACGATCCATCGCCCGGAACTCATCGAGCCACACCTTGGCCTGTCCGCCGTTGCCGACCCCGAGCTCGACGACGTACAGCTCCTCGGGGAGGGAGTTGCGCGCGGCGAGATCGTCCCAGACACCGAACATCTGGCCGAGCAGCTCTCGCACGGCGTCGGTGTTGCGGGCGTCGCTCTCGCCACCGGGCAGGGCCTGCTCGTAGAGCCGACCGGTGGCCTTCTCCCACAGGTCGAGTGCCCGCCAGTACAGCGCGTTGAAGTCCCAGACGCAGCTCTCGGTGGTGTGCACCCACGGTTCCAGGTAGCAGCGGTGCAGACCGTTGTCCGCGTACCCGCGAAGCAGGGCGCGGGTGGTTTCGGCGAGCGGCCCTTCGGCGCTGCGCCGCAGGTCGACCGCGATCTCCAGATCGCCGTCGGCCGGCGCGCCGCCGGCGGGACCGTTGGACAGGATCGTGCGGACGTCGATCTGTTCCCGGAAGTTGTCCTTGTACTGGATCCAGTCGCAGACGACGCGCAACCGCGAGAGGTCCACCGAATCGGTGTCCCGCAACGCTGCCATGATCGGTGCCAGTGTCGCCGCCACGTCGGTGGCCTTCGCCCCGCGCAACCGCGAGGTGGGGCGGACGTCAACGAGCATGCTCGTCTCCTCTCCCGGCGACGGCGCTGACCCGGGTGCGCGGGCCGACGCCGGCACGCTCGAGAATCTCCGGAATGCCGCGTTCGTAACCGAATGCCATCACGTGCACGCCGGCGACGCCGGGGATCTCCCGGATCTGCTGGATCGTCTCGACGCACAGGTCGACGCCGGCGTCGGCGATCCGGTCCTCGGGCACGGCGCGCAACCGCCGCCCGACGTCGTCCGGTACGTACACCCCCGGCACGTCGTTCGACACGTGCTGCAGTGCCCGCAGCGACCGCAGCGGGCCAACGCCCGCAAGAATGCCGCAGCGCTCGTGCAGGCCCAGGTCGCGAACCTGCTTCATCCAGTCGGCGAAGCCCGCGACGTCGAAGACGAACTGGGTCTGCACGAACTGCGCACCGACAGCGACCTTCTTGCCGAGTCGACGGGCACGGAACTCCCGGGGGGGCGCGAACGGGTTCTCGACCGCGCCGATCAGCCACCTCGGCCGCGCCGTGAGCTCGCGGCCGGAGAGCAGCCGGCCCTCGTCGCGAAGCTCCCGCGCGGTCCAGGTCAGCTGCACGCCGTCGAGGTCGAACACGGGCTTCGCGTCGGGGTGGTCGCCGAACCGCGGATGGTCGCCGGTGAGCAGCAGTACGTTGGGTATTCCGAGTGCCCCGGCGCCAATTAGGTCCGACTGCAGCGCGATGCGGTTGCGGTCGCGGCAGGTCAGTTGCACCACCGCCTCGACGCCGCCGGCCTGCGCGATCACGCAGCCCGCGAGGCTCGAGAGCCGGATGAATCCGCTCGGGTTGTCGGTTATGTTGGCGGCGTCGACGTGCCCGGCGAGCAGCGCGGCCTTGCGCCGGACCACCTCGGCATTCGCCCCGCGCGGCGGCCCGATCTC
This sequence comes from Pseudonocardiales bacterium, assembly GCA_003244255.1. Classification (GTDB taxonomy): domain Bacteria; phylum Actinomycetota; class Actinomycetes; order Mycobacteriales; family QHCD01; genus QHCD01. The sequence goes on from QHCD01000061.1 coordinate 12,279, forward strand.
CGCTGTGGCGGCGAAGTGGCCGGCCCGCAGCGCTGCGGCGAGCGCCCCGGTGCCGCCGCTCTCGGGCAGATCGATCATGCCGGCGGGCGGACGCTGTACTGGCGCGCCAGGCCGTCGCCATCGGTCCACAGGTCGTCGTCGCGACACTGCCAGTAGTTCACCCACGAGCTCTTGCCGAACTCCCGGTAATCCACCGGCCGCTGCAACTTGGCCAGATCGTCGCCGTGTCCGGCCGAGGCCGCCCGGTCATGGGCGGTCACCCACACGCACTGCCTGTCGGGGAAGACCTCGCAGCCGCCGGTCTGCGAGACGCCGCCGCACGGGCCGTTGCGCAGCTGCTTCGGGCACGTCATCGGGCATGCGTAACCGGTGGCCGGCAGCGTGCACTGGCCGCACATCTGGCAGCCGAAGATCCGCTCCTTGACCCGGCGCTCGACAGCCGTGAATGCGGCCTCGGCCCTCGGGTGCGCCTCCAGTGCGCGCGCGACCGTGCGATAGGCAGGGTTCGGAAGCAGCACCTGCCCGAGCCGGTACATCGCCCGCGGGTTATTCGCCGGACCGGTGGGCCGGATGGGACGGGGCCACTGCTCCCCGCCCGCTGCCGGCACCTCGGGCGCGCCGGTCGACCCGACGCTCACCGGCGCGGGCCGTCGTCGGCGCCCGGTAGGGCACGCAGGCCGGGCCCGATCGGGTGCATCCCGCTCCCACGCAGCGCCGCCACCGTCTCCCGTAGCCGGGTGACCTCACGGCTGAGGCGATCGACCCTCGCGAGGGCATCGACGGCGACCGCCACCTCCGCTGCGGTGGGGAGTTCCGCGGCGCGTCCGGGCAGCGGCAGGCTGCAGTAGGGACAGCTGTCGTGCGCGTCCATCGACGCACCTCCGCGGACCATCCGGTGTGATCTTCATCATCCGGCGAACGGCGCCGTCGCGGCATGCGGCCCGCCACGAAACTGCTCGATCCGCCTTGTGGCCACAGCACAAGGGCGGTCAGCAGCGGGCGCTCGCAAACTGTCGGCCGGACCCGGCACGATGTGGGTCTGCGCGGCATCCGCCGGCAGCGGGAAGGCGGTCGATGGCGATGAGCGCAGCCGAGCGGTTCTCTGCGGCCACCCGCGCGTGGCTGGAGTCCGCGTTCGCCGCGCCGACACCGGCACAGCTCGGCGGGTGGGATGCCATCGGTCGCGGCGAGCACACCCTCGTCATCGCGCCGACCGGCTCGGGCAAGACGCTGGCCGCATTCCTGGCCGCGATCGACCGGCTCGCGACGACGCCGCCACCCGACGATCCGCTGCGTCGCTGCCGGGTCCTGTACGTGAGCCCGCTGAAGGCGCTGGCGATCGACATCGAGCGCAACCTGCGCGCGCCGCTGGCCGGCATCCGCCAGCAGGCCATGCGAAGCGGGCTGCCGGTGCCCGACATCGCGGTCTCGACGCGCTCCGGCGACACCCCGCCCGAAGAGCGCCGCACGTTCGCACGCCGCCCCGGCGACATCCTGATCACCACGCCGGAGTCGCTGTTCCTGATCCTCACCAGCGGCGCGCGCGAGGCGCTGCGCGGCGTCGAGACCGTGATCGTCGACGAGATCCACGCGGTGTGCAGTACCAAGCGCGGCGCGCACCTGGCCCTGTCGCTGGAACGACTCGACGCGTTGCTCGGCTCGCCCGCGCAGCGGATCGGGCTCTCGGCCACGGTGCGCCCGGCGGAGGAGGTTGCGCGATTCCTTGGTGGGCGCAGCGACGTCACCGTGGTCGCGCCGCCGTCGGCGAAGACCGTCGAGCTCGACGTCGTCGTGCCGGTCGAAGACCTCGCGCAGATGGGCGAGCCGACCGGCGAGCTGCCGGCGAACGCCGCCGGAGCCCAGCGGCGCAGCTCCATCTGGCCGGCCGTCGAGGAGAGGATCCTCGACCTGATCGAAGCACACCGCAGCACGATCGTCTTCGCGAACTCCCGACGGCTGGCCGAGCGCCTGACCGCGCGCCTGAACGAGCTCGCCTACGAGCGCGCCGAAGGTGCTCCGCCGGAGTCCACAGTGGACGGGCGAATGCCGGCCGAGATGATGGCGCAGGCAGGGTCGGCCGCGGGAGCGCCGGCGATCGTCGCCCGCGCGCACCACGGATCTGTGTCGCGGGAACAACGCGCCGTCGTCGAGGAGGAACTCAAGGCCGGACGGTTGCCGGCCGTGGTCGCGACCAGCAGCCTGGAGCTGGGCATCGACATGGGCGCCGTCGATCTGGTCGTGCAGGTCGAGTCGCCGCCCTCGGTCGCATCTGGGCTGCAGCGCATCGGCCGGGCTGGGCACCATGTCGGCGTGGCCAGCCACGGCGCGATATTCCCCAAGCACCGCGGGGATCTGGTGCCGTGCGCCGTCGTCGCGGAGCGGATGACCGCCGGCCAGATCGAGGCGATCCGCTACCCGCGTAACGCGCTCGACGTCCTCGCCCAGCAGATCGTCGCGATGGTTGCGATGGAGGACTGGACGGTGGACGACGTCGCCGACCTCGTGCGCCGCGCGGCGCCGTTCGCGTCGCTGCCCGCCAGCGCCCTGGAATCCGTGCTCGACATGCTCTCCGGCCGCTATCCCTCCGACGCCTTCGCCGAGCTGCGACCCCGCCTGACCTGGGATCGGGTGACCGGAGGGCTGCGCGCCCGCCCGGGCGCGCAGCGGCTCGCCGTCACCAGCGGCGGGACCATTCCCGACCGCGGGATGTTCGGCGTCTTCCTGCTCGGCGAGACGCCGGTGCGGGTCGGTGAGCTGGATGAGGAGATGGTCTACGAGTCACGGGTCGGCGATGTCTTCCTGCTGGGCACGTCGTCCTGGCGGATCGAGGACATCACCCACGACCGCGTACTGGTGAGCGGGGCGCCGGGTGTGCCCGGCAAGATGCCGTTCTGGAAGGGCGACGCGATCGGCCGGCCGCTCGAGCTCGGCCGCGCGATCGGCGCGTTCGTCCGTGAGCTGTCCACGGTCGATGACGCGGCCGCCCGGCGGCGGCTCGCGGCAGCCGGTCTGGACCCATGGGCCGCCGACAACCTGCTCGGCTACCTGGCCGAGCAGCGGGCGGCCACCGGGCACCTACCCGACGACCGCACCATCGTCGTCGAACGCTTCCGCGACGAGCTCGGTGACTGGCGCGTGGTCATCCACTCCCCGTTCGGCGCGCAGGTGAATTCGCCGTGGTCGCTCGCCATTGCCGCCCGGCTGCGCGAGCGGTTCGGCCTCGACGTCGCCTCGATGCACGCCGACGACGGCATCGTGCTGCGGCTGCCCGACACCGATGCCGAACCGCCGGATGCCGATGTCGCCGTGTTCGATCCCGACGAGGTCGAGTCGATCGTCACCACCGCGGTCAGTACGTCCGCGCTGTTCGCGGCCCGCTTCCGCGAGTGTGCGGCGCGGGCGCTGCTGATGCCGCGCCGGGGTCCGGGTCGCCGGTCGCCGCTCTGGCAGCAGCGGCAGCGCTCGGCCCAGCTGCTGTCGGTGGCGAGTGACTACGGATCGTTCCCGGTGGTGCTCGAGACGATGCGCGAGTGCGTGCAGGACGTCTTCGATGTGCCGGGACTGCAGTCGCTGATGCGCGACCTGCAGGCCCGCCGGGTCCGGCTGGTGGAGGTCGAGACCCAGCAGGGCTCGCCGTTCGCGCAGTCGCTGCTCTTCGGTTACGTCGGCATGTTCCTCTACGACGACGACACGCCACTGGCCGAGCGCCGCGCGCAGGCGCTGTCACTCGACACCACGCTGCTCGCGGAACTGCTGGGCCAGGCCGAGCTGCGCGAGCTGCTGGACCCCGACGCCGTCGGCGAGGTCGAGGCCGAGCTGCAGCGGCTCGCCGACGACCGGCGCGCACGGGACCTCGAGTCGACCGCCGACCTGTTGCGCCTGCTGGGCGACCTGACCACCGACGAAGCGCTCGCCCGCGGTGCCACGCCGGCCTGGCTGTCCGAACTCGAGGCGAGCCGGCGGGCGATCCGGGTGCGGATCGCGGGCGCCGAACGGTGGATCGCGATCGAGGACGCCGGCCGGGTGCGCGATGCGCTCGGCGTCGCGCTGCCCGTCGGCGTGCCGGGGTCGTTCACCGAGCCGGTCCGCGATCCGCTCGGCGATCTGCTCAGCCGGTACACCCGCACGCACGGGCCGTTTCATGCTGGCGACGTGGCCCTGCGGTTCGGCCTCGGGCCCGCCGTCGTCGTCGACCTGCTGAACCGGCTGGTGGCGGCCGGTCGGTTGGTCGGGGGGGAGTTCCGGCCGGGCGGCAGCGGCCACGAGTGGTGCGACGCCGAGGTGCTCCGCCGGTTGCGGCGCCGGTCGCTGGCGCGGCTGCGAGGCGATGCCGAGCCGGTGTCGCCGTCGGCGCTGGGCCGGTTCCTGCCGGCTTGGGCGCAGCTGGTACCGCCCGGCCGCGGGGCGGCGGCACTCGACCGCGCGCTGGAGCAGCTTGCCGGCGCCGTCGTGCCGGCGTCCGCGCTGGAGTCGCTGATCCTGCCGGCGCGGGTGGAGGGCTACTCGCCCGCGCTGCTGGACGGGCTTACCGCCGCCGGCGAGATCAGCTGGTGCGGCGCGGGCGGGCTGTCCGGCGGTGACGGCTGGATCTGCCTGGCACCAGCCGATCTCGCGCCCGCCCTGTTGCCCGAACCCGACCCGGACGTGGTCGCGACGCCGCTGCACGAAGCCGTGCTCACGGTCCTGGACGGCGACACCGCGATGTTCTTCCGTGCGCTCTCCGACCGCGTCTATGCGGGCGGCACGCTGGGCTCGCCCGACGACACGCTTCTCGGCGCGGCCGTGTGGGACCTGGTCTGGGGCGGCTGGCTCAGCAACGACACCCTCGCGCCGCTGCGCGCCTCGGTCATCGGCCGCGCACCGGTGCGGCGGCCTCCCGCGGCGCGGATGCGCCGTCCCGGCCGGGCCCGGCTGCCCACCCGGGCCGGACCGCCCACCCTGGCCGGTCGGTGGTCGCGCGTGCCCGACCGCGAAGCAGACCCGACCCGGCGCTCGCACGCCGTCGTCGAGGCCCTCCTCGACCGGCACGGCGTGCTCACCCGCGGCGCCGTGGCAGCCGAACGGGTCCCCGGTGGATTCGCCGCCGTCTACCGCGTGCTGCGCGCCTTCGAGGAGAGCGGCCGGGTGCAGCGCGGATACGTCGTCGCCGGGCTGGGCGCCGCGCAGTTCGCGGTCGGCGGGGCGATCAACCGGCTGCGCGGTTTCGCGGCGGAGAAGCGGGACCGGCAGCCGGCACTGGTGCTGGCCACGGCCGATCCGGCGAATCCGTACGGCGCCGCGCTGCCGTGGCCGGACCGCGCAGCGGTGCCGGGCTCGGCCACCGGCCACCGGCCGGGACGCAAGTCAGGCGCGCTGGTGGTGCTCGTGGACGGCGAACTCGCGCTCTACGTCGAGCGGGGCGGCCGGTCGCTGCTGTCGTGGTCCGACGACCCGGCCGTCCTGCAGGCCGCGGCCGACGCGCTGTCGCTGGCCGTGCGCGAGGGCCGGCTCGGCCGGCTCGCCGTCGAGCGGGCCGACGGCGCGGGCGTGCACGAATCGCCGCTCGCCGCGGCGCTGGAGGCCGCTGGCTTCCGCCCCACGCCCCGCGGGCTGCGGCTGCGCGCCTGATGACCGCCGTCGTCCGGCGCCGCGGACGCCGATGGATCGGCCACTGCGGCGCCGGTACGGTGCCGCTTGACGCCGTGACTGTCGGCGCCCGGTCGCGGTCGGATCGCCTACGCAGTGGCGACGAGGTGCGCGTGCACCGCGGGGTCGGCGCCAGCGTCGAGCAACCGGATCGCGCTCCAGGCGGCACCGGCCGCTCCATCGCGGGCATCCACGGGCTCGACGCCGAATCGGGTGCGGAGGCCGGCCCGGACGGCCGCGCGCAGCGGGCCCTCGGCCAGCAACACGCTGCCGGCCAGCACGACTTCCGCTGTGGATGTGGCGGCGCGCAGCATCGACACCTCGTCGAGCAGCAGCGCGGCGGCGCGGATGATGAGCTCGCTGGCGACCCGATCACCCGCCGCGGCCATCGTGGAGGCGAGCGGAGCCAATCGGGCGAGCGCGATCGGCGGGCTCGCGTAGACGGCGCGCAGGATCGCGACGACGGCCGGTTCGGATCCCGGCTCGGAGGCGGAACACAGCGGCGCCGGCACCTGCAGCGCCAAGCAGACGGGAGCGGTCAGCACTGTCGGGGGGCCGCGGCGCTCGAGGTCGGCGAGAGCGGCACGCACGACCTCGCGACCAAGCCACATCGCCGAGCCGTCGTCGCCGAGCAGCCAGCCGTGACCGTCGAGCCGCCGACGCAACCGGCCCTCGCGGACCTCCGCGACGACGGCACCGGTGCCCGCCAGCACGAGCACGCCGTCGAGTTCCGACGTGCCGGCCGCGAAGGCGACCTCGATGTCCGAGCGCAGTTCGGTTCGCACCTGCGGGCCGATGTCGACGACCGCGGATCGCACGGCGTCGGCCAGATCATCCGCTACAGTCTCGGCACCCGCGAGCCCGACGACCATCGCCGCGACGCGGCCCGGATCGTCCACTGTGGACAGGGCAGCGGTCACGGCGTCGGCGATCGCCGCGACGGCGCGCTCCCGCCCTTGCGAGACGGGGTTCGCCGCGCCGGCCAGTCCGGTGCCCAGTCGCGTCCCGGCCACGTCCGCGACCAGCGCGCGCACTCGGGTGCCCCCGGCGTCGACGCCGATCACCAGCGCAGCGGCCACCGCGCGACCCTATCCGCTCCTCCGTGCCTGCAGCGGCGATGGTGAGATGGCACCATGCCTGAGGGCGACACGGTCTGGCTCGCGGCGCTGCGGATGCGCGCCGCGCTGGCCGGCCGCACCCTGACCCACGCCGACCTGCGCGTGCCACGGCAAGCCAACACCGACCTCTGCGGTCACGACGTCGTCGACGTGATCGCCCGCGGCAAGCACATGCTCACGCGGCTCTCGAGTGATCTCACCCTGCACAGCCACTTCCTGATGGACGGCTCGTGGCGCATCGGCCGAAGCGGCGCACCATGGCGGGGCGGTCCCGGACACACCGTGCGGGCCGTGCTCGCGAACGAGCAATGGCAGGCCCTCGGCTACCAGCTGCACGACATCGCCGTGCTCCCGACGAGCGAGGAGACAACGCTGGTCGGCCACCTGGGACCCGATGTGCTCGGCCCGGACTGGGACGCACGGCATGCGGCCGCCAACCTGCGTGGTGATCCGGCGCGGCCGATCGGCGAGGCGCTGCTCGACCAGCGCAACCTGGCCGGCCTCGGCACGGTGTACGAGAGCGAGACGCTCTTCCTCTGCCGGATCTCGCCGTGGACGCCGGTCGGTGACGTCGACGCCATCGACGACGTCGTCGCGACGGCTCACCGGCTGCTTAACGCCAACCGCCAGCACCCGGAGCAGTCGACGACCGGAAGCCGCCGGCGCGGCGAGGAGCATTGGGTCTACGCACGCCGGCGGCTGCCGTGCCGGCGCTGCGGATCGGCGGTGCGGTGCGCCCGGATCGGCGCCGCGCCGAACGACCGGGTGGCGTACTGGTGTCCGAGCTGCCAGCACGGACCGGCGCCGGCTGTCGATCCCGGGCCGTCCCGTTCGTCAGCACACCGACGACCACACAGAGGGAGGACACCGTGAAGTTCGCACTGTTGATCTACGGCCAGGACGAGCCGTACCGGGCGCTGAGCGAGGCTCAGACCAAGGCCATGTACGCCGACCACGAACGCTTCGGCGCCATGCTCAAGGAGCGCGGCGCCGCCGTCGGCGGGGCCGAACTGGACATCGAGCCAATCCGCACGATGCGCATCCGCGACGGCGAGCGGGTGGTCACCGACGGCCCGTTCGCCGAAGCGCCGGAGGGGCTCGGCGGCTGGTACATGGTCGAGGCCGCCGATGTCGACGAGGCGACGGAGCTGGCCAGGTCGTTGCCGATCCTGCCGACCGACGGCATCGAGATCCGCGCCGTCAAGTGAGGGATCGCCGATGAGATTCCTGTTCCTCGTCTTCGACGATCCCGCCGTCGCCGCGACGATCACCGACGACGACCGGCGCACCTACGCCGGGCAGTTCCGCGCCTATACCGACCGACTGCGAACCGCCGGCGTCCTCGTCGACGCTGCCGGCCTCGACGACCCCGACACCGCGACGACCGTTCGCCCGGCGGACGGGGTGATCACCGACGGACCGTACGCGGAGGCGACCGAGGCGCTTGGCGCGTTCTTCCACGTCGACTGTGCCGATCTGGACGTGGCGCTGTCCTACGCCCACGACGTCCCCGTCGCGACGGGCGTCACCGTGGAGGTGCGGCCAACGTTCACATGACCGGATCGCGCACCGGACCGGCACCCACCGCGGCTACGGCCGCACTCGAGCGGGCCCACCGCGAGCACTGGGGCCGCCTGCTCGCTCTGCTTATCGGAGTCGTCCGCAGTCTCGACGTCGCCGAGGACGCGCTCGCCGATTCGTTCGCGGCCGCGGTGGACCGGTGGCCTGTCGACGGCGTACCGGACCGGCCTGAGGCGTGGCTGCTGACCGTGGCCCGACGCCGCGCCGTCGACCGGCTGCGGCGCGACGCGACGCTGGCCCGCAAGCTGCCGCTGCTCATCATCGACCGGGCCGCCGAGGCGACCATCGACGGACCCGAGGGCCTGCTGGATCGACCCGTGACGACGATCCCCGACGAACGGCTGCGACTGCTGTTCACGTGCTGTCATCCCGCGCTGGCGATTGAGGCGCGGGTGGCGCTGACGCTGCGCTGTGTCGGCGGGCTCTCGACGGCGGAGGTCGCGCGCGCGTTCCTGGTGTCCGAGCCGACGATCGCCGCCCGGATCACCCGCGCCAAGAAGAAGATCGCCGCCGCGGGCGTGCCCTACCGCGTGCCGGCCGACAGCGAGCTGCCCGAGCGCCTGGACGGCGTCCTGGCAGTGCTGTACTCGGTCTTCACCGAGGGGTACGCCGCGTCGTCGGGGCCTGGACCGGTGCGCGCGGACCTTGCCGGCGAGGCGATCCGGCTGACCCGCGTCGTCGTCGCTCTGATGCCCGACGAGGCCGAGGCGATCGCGCTGCTCGCGCTGATGCTGTTGCAGCACTCCCGTCGCAACGCCCGGGTGGACCGGGCCGGTGACCTCGTGCTGCTTGCCGATCAGAATCGCGACCGCTGGCGCCACGACGAGATCGCCGAGGCGTTCGACCTCCTGTCCGGCGCTGCCCGGGGTCGGATCGGCAGCTACCTGCTCCAGGCGACGATCGCCGCCGAGCACGCCCGCGCGAGGCACGCGGCGGACACGGACTGGGCGCGCATCGCCGAGCTCTACGCCGTGCTCGACGGGCTCACCGGTTCGCCCGTGGTTCGTCTCAACCGGGCGGTGGCGGTGGCCGAGGTCGACGGTCCGCGGGCCGCGCTCCAGCTGCTGGACGGACTGCAGGAGCCGCTGGCCCGTCACCATCTCTTCTACGCCGCCCGGGCCCGGTTCGCCTGCGGCGTAGGCGATCACGCCGCCGCCGTCGACGACTACGACCGTGCGCTGGCGCTCTCCGGTGTCGACGCCGATCGCGCGTTGCTCACCCGCCGGCGGGCCGCCTGTGCCACCCACCGGACCCAGCCGCCCGACTGATCCAGCCTCGATCGGGAGCCGCGGCGTCAGCGACCGCGGTCGAGCTCGCGCAGGCCGCTGGCCAGGCCCGCAAGCCGGTCGGCGGCGTCGGAGAGATCCTGCAGCGCGAGCGGCGCAGGCTCCCGCTGCCCCGCCGCGACCGCCTCGCCGGCGGCCGACACCAGCCGCTCGTAGCCGGCGACGCCGTCGGCGAGCCGGCCGCCCATCGCGCGGACGGCGGCGGTCAGGCCGCCGGCCGCCTGGCTCGAGCCGGCGGACTCGACGGCGACCACCCGGGCAGCGTAGGCGCGGAGCTCCTGTGCGGCGGCAGCAGCGTCGGCACCGGTGTCGACGGCGGCGGGTCCAAGGATGGCGAGCAGCTCGGCGAGCGCCCTCTCGGCGATCGTCAGCCGTTCGATCGGTGCGCGGGCCACCGACCGCCGGGGCGGCATGGGCGGGCGCGGCTCGGGCATCGGGACGTGGTGCAGTCGCCACACCCGTCGAGCCGCTGCGGTGGTACTGACGAGACCGGCCGCGGCGACGACGGCGACGAAGCCGCCGACCACCTCGGCTCCATTGGCGATCGCCTCGCCGGCGACGACGGAGACCGCGGCCGTGGGCGCGCCGCGGACCCCGAGTCCCCAGCGCGCTCGGCGCCGCTGGCGGCGCAGCCGCGCGGCCGGATCCCGGAACGCGGTCAGGCCATGGCGGACACCGGAGACGACCTCGGCCGCGCGCCGGGCCGCGCGCGCAGCGCGATCATCGGGGCTCATGGATTCCGCCCGCGCAGTTGGCTAGTTGTGCTGGTCGGCCTGCGGCTCCGCCGCCGGAGTGGCAGGAGCACCGCCGACCTCCGATGCGCTGTTACCGTCGGCGGCCTGCGCGGTGGCGCCGGGCTCGATGGCGGGCGTCGAGGCGGAGTCGCCCGCCGTGATCTCACCGGCGATGCTGGCGCGGATCTCCTCCAGCCGCGCCGAACCGGCCATGTCCATCGTGGAGCGCTCGACCTCGAGCATGCGGCCCTCGACGGAGGTGCTGGCGAGTTCGGCCTGGCCCAGCGCGGTGGCGTAGCGGCGTTCGATCTTGTCCTGCACCTCGGCGAGCGACGGCACGTTCCCGGGCGCGGCAAGCTGTGACACCTGCTGCAGCGACGCGGAGACGCGCTCCTGCATCTTCGCCTGTTCCAGCTGGCTCAACAGCTTGGTGCGCTCGGCCAGCTTCTGCTTGAGCATCGACTCGTTCTGCTCGACCGCCTTGCGCGCCTGCGCCGCCGCCGTCACCGACTGGTCGTGCAGGTTCTTCAGGTCGGTCATCTGCTGTTCTTCGGTCACCAGCGTGTTGGCGATGGTCTGGGCGGTCTGCTCGAAGTCGGCGGCCTTCTCGGCGTTGCCGGCCTGCTTCTCCTTGTCGGCGAGCACCAGTGCCTGGCGGGTCTGCGCCTGCAGCCGTTCGACCTGCGACATCTTGTTCGACAGCTTCATCTCAAGCTGCCGTTGGTTGCCGATCACCTGGGCGGCCTGCTGGGTGAGCGCGGAATGGCCGCGCTGTGCCTCCTCGATCGCCTGCTGGATCTGGATCTTCGGGTCGGCCCTCTCATCGACCTTCGCCCCGAACCACGACATGAAGTACTTCCACGACTTCACGAAGGGGTTGGCCATGATCGCGTGTCCTCCCGGTTTGCCCAGTTCCAAGGTGCCCAGTTCCAAGGTGCCCAGTTCCAAGGTGCCCAGTGCCAAGGTGCCCAGGGCCATGGTGCCTAGTGCCAAGGTGCCCAGGTGCGGATTGCACAGATGCACACGGGCGCACCGCTGCGGCGCGCCGCCGACATCATCTCACCGGCCATCGTCTCACGCGCGCGGCGGTTGGTCCCCTTCCCTCATGCGGAGGGTCGGAGGACGTCTCTTGCGCGTGCTGCCTCGCGGTGGACATCCCTTCGGGCTCAACCGAGCGGCCGGTGATGCTGGTCGTCACGCCGGGACTAGACGCCGACCGCGACCGCCCGGGGCTCGGCGCCGGCCCGTGGCTGCGGGATGACGACCTTTGTCATCGGCCGGACAGCGATGCTCCGCCGCCCCGCGGACACCCGGGTGACGACGGCGGGCTCGACACCCACTTCGGCGTCGCGCAGGGCGTCACTGGCCTCGCGGAGCACCTCGGAGAGTGGCAGGTCCAGCGCATCACAGATCGAGCCGAGCAGCTCGGAGGATGCCTCTTTCTGCCCGCGCTCCACCTCGGAGAGGTATCCCAGGCTGACGCGGGCGCTGGTGGACACCTCCCGCAGGGTCCGCTGCTGGCGCAGCCGCTGACCGCGTAGGGTCTCGCCGATAACCCGGCGTAGAAGAGCCATCTGCCGCACCCCTTTCGCATGTCGTGCAGCCACCGTACCTCGCACCGGCACGGCGCCCGCGCCGGCGGGTCGCGACGGCTGCCAGCGTCCGCCCACGGCGTAACGCCGCGCGCGGGGCGGGGATTCCGTTTCGGATGCGGCAGCTCTCACCCCGGCGACGGCAGGCCGAGCTCCTGGCCGAGCAGGCTGAGCGCGGCGACGACGGCGCCGGCGCGCACCTGCTCGCGATCGCCGGGGAGCACCGTCCGGTGCACCACGGTGGTCCGGTCCGGCGCCGCGAGTCCCGCGTACACCGTGCCGACCGCAACCCCGTCCTGTTCGGTGGGGCCGGCGACGCCGGTGAGCGCCAGCCCGAAAGTTGCGCCGAGGCGGACGCGCACGGCGGCGGCCAGGGCGGCCGTCACCGGCTCGCTGACGGGGCCGTGGGCGGCGAGCAGGTCGGCCGGTACTCCGCCGAGCGTCACCTTCAGGTCGGTGGCGTACACCACGACGCCGCCCCGCACGGTCGCACTGGCGCCGGGCGTGGCGGTGAGCGCCGCGGCCAGCAGTCCGGCGGTCAGCGATTCGGCAACGGCGACCGTCGCCCCGCGCGCGAGCAGCGCGCCGTGCACCTGCGCAGCGTGGACGAGCACGGCGGACGGAGGTTCGGTCACGCCGGTGTGGTGCCGCCGCGTGGTGTGCGGTGCAGGGTCACGGCGCGCGAGACGTAGTCGATGCCGGTGGCGATGGTGATCACGATCGCGACGGCCATGACGGTCACGGCCAACAGGTGCGGGCGGCCGTGCAGCGGCAGCAGGTAGAGCCCGATCGCGATCGCCTGCACGAAGGTCTTCCACTTGCCGCCGCGGCTCGCGGGCAGCACGCCGTGCCGGATGACCCACAGCCGCAGGCCGGTGACCGCGATCTCGCGGCCGAGGATCACGACCGTCACCCACCACGGCAGCAGGTTGAGCACCGACAGGCTGACCAGGGCCGCGCCGGTGAGCGCCTTGTCGGCCAGCGGGTCGGCGAGCTTGCCGAACTCCGTAACGGTCCCCCGCCGCCGGGCCAGGTCGCCGTCGACCCGGTCGGTGAGCGATGCGGCGGCGAAGATCGCGCAGGCGACGATGCGCCAGCCGTGATCATGGCCGTCGTCGACGAACAGGGCGATCGCGAAGACGGGCACCAGGACGAATCGCACCAGCGTCAGGGCATTGGCGAGGTTGACCGCCGAAGCCGTCGGCGCGGTCGACGACGCTGCCGGGCCCCGCGGAGCGCCACTCATCGCACACTCGGCCGCCTTGCGGCCGGTCCGGTCGGCTCGAGCCTCGGGATTGCCTCGGCCGCGAGGTCGACGCCGTCGGAGCCGACGACGCGCGCCCGGATCAGGTCACCGGGCACGGCGTGGGCGGCGCCGACCAGCGTCGTCACACCGTCGACCTCCGGTGCCTGGTGTGCGGCCCGGCCCTCGACCCCATCACCGTCGATGGAGTCCACCAGCACCTCGACGACGGATCCGATCCGTTGCGCGGCGCGCTCGGCGGTGACCTGGTCGGCGAGCCCTGCCAGCCGCTCGACCCGCTCGGCGATCACGTCGGCGTCCATCTTGCCGTCGTAGCCGGCCGCCTCGGTGCCGTCCTCGTCGGAGTATCCGAAGACGCCGACGGCGTCGAGCCGCGCCTCGTCGAGGAAGGCCTCGAGCTCCTCGACGTCGTGCTCAGTCTCACCGGGGAAGCCGACGATCACGTTCGTGCGGATGCCGGCGTCGGGAGCTAACGCGCGTACCGAACCGATCAGCTCCAGGAATCGTCCGCGGCCGCCGAAGCGCCGCATCCGGCGCAGCAGCGGTTCGCTCGCGTGCTGGAAGGACAGGTCGAAGTACGCCGCGACGCCGGGCGTCGTGGCGATGGCCGCGACCAGCGACGGGCGGGTCTCGGCCGGCTGCAGGTAGGACACCCGCACCCGCGCGATGCCGGGAACCGCCGCCAGCTCCGGCAGCACCTGCTCCAGCAGCCGCAGGTCGCCAAGGTCCTTGCCGTACGACGTCGAGTTCTCGCTGACCAGGTACAGCTCGCGGACACCGGAACCGGCCAGCCAGCCGGCCTCGGCGAGCAGGTCGTCGGGGCGCCGGGACACGAAGGCACCGCGGAACCGCGGGATCGCGCAGAACGCGCATCGGCGGTCGCAACCGCTGGCGAGCTTCAGCGGCGCCACCGGCGAGGTTGCCAGCCGGCGCCGGACAACGCGCGGCCCGGACGCGGGGGCGCCCGCGCCGGAGAGGATCTCGCCGTCACCCTCGTCGCTGGTGTCGCCGTGGCCGGGGACGGCCGTGCTGGCGTCCACGCGGTCGGCCGGCGAGATCGGCAGCAGGGTGCGGCGGTCACGTGGGGCGTGCGCTACGATCCGGTGGCCGGCCAGCACCTCGTCGAGCCGCGCGCTGATATCGGCGTAGTGGTCGAAGGAGAGCACGGCGTCGGCCTCCGGCAGCGCGTCGGCGAGGTCGGCGCCGTACCGCTCGGCGAGGCAGCCGACGGCGACCACGCGGGCGTCCGATCCCGACGCGGCGAGCACGGCGTCGATCGAGTCCTGCTTGGCTGCCTCGATGAACCCGCACGTGTTCACCAGCACGGCGGCCGGCGGGTTCTCGGCGTCGGAGTCCGCTCCCGCGACGACGTCCCAGCCGCCCGCCGCCAGGCGTCCCGCGAGCTCCTCGGAGTCGACCTCGTTGCGCGCACAGCCCAGGGTCACAACGGCAACGCGACGATTGGGCGGAGCGGACACGAGGTCGAGCCTACCGGGGCCGGTCAGAACCTCTCTTGATCATGCGACGGCGCGGTCAGTGAGCAGCGGTACCGAACGACGTCGTCGACGGCGTGATGGCGACCGTGCAGGTGCCGCCGTTGCACGGCGTCCCGAGCGCCCTACCGTTCATCGACACGTGCACTGCCGCGGCGTTGCCGAAGCGGATCACCAGCTTCGCCGGATCGCTGAAGCTGCTGGCTTGTCCCGCTTCGAGCGTGCGCTCGAACAGCGTGGCGCCTGAACTCGAGGTGACCAGCAGCCAGCTGCGACCGGTGTCGGTCCTGACCTGCACGTGCACGCCGGTCGGCGTCGGCGTGGGAGTCGGCGACGGCCGATGACTCGGCGGAGCCGACGGGCGGTGCGTGCGGACCGGCTGGGTGCCGTGTGCACGGGATGGCAGCGACACAGCCGCGGTGCGGGCGCCCTGACCGGTGAAGTGCACGCCCAGCAGCACCGCGACGATCACGACGACGACGAGCGCGGCGGCTACCGCCCATCGAGACGCCGGTCGCGCCGCGACCCGGTGCACCTGCGCCGGCGCCTCCGCGCGCATCTGCTCGGCCGGCACCCGTTCGGCAACCCGGCGATCGAATTCCTCGATCAACACCCCGGAGTCCGCGCCCACAACGCCGGCGATGGTGCGCAGCCGAGCTCTGGCATAGAAATCGCCTTTGCAGCCGGAGAAATCGTCACACTCGATGGCACGGACGACGCTGGCCCGGATGCGCGTGGTGGCAGCGATGTCGTCGACCGTGAGGCCGCGGGCCTCGCGGGCGGCCGCCAGCACCGACCCGAGCGGGGCCGTCACGCCGCCGCCTCCACGGCAACGAGTATGTCGGCGGTCATGCCGCCGCCTCCACGGCAACGAGTGTGTCGGCGGTCATGCCGCCGCCTCCACGGCAACGAGTGTGTCGGCGGTCATCGGCCGCCTCGCAGGGTCCCGATGATGCCGGCCAGCTCTTCCGGGCGCACCAGCACGTCGCGCGCCTTCGAGCCCTCCGACGGCCCGACGACGCCGCGGCTCTCCATCAGGTCCATCAGCCGGCCGGCCTTGGCGAACCCGACCCGCAGCTTGCGCTGCAGCATCGACGTCGAGCCGAACTGGGTGGTGACGACCAGGTCGACGGCCTGGCAGAGCAGGTCCAGGTCGTCGCCGACGTCGGCGTCGACCTCGCGGCCGCTCGGCGCCGGTGCGGTCACGTCCTCGCGGTACTCCGGCTGCGCCTGGGCGATGCAGTGCGAGACGACTGCGGCGACCTCGGATTCGGGCACGTAGGCGCCCTGGATCCGTTGCGCCCTGTTGGCACCCATCGGCAGGAACAGCGCGTCGCCGGCGCCGATCAGCTTCTCCGCACCGGGCTGGTCGAGGATGACCCGCGAGTCGGCGAGGCTGGCGGTGGAGAACGCCAGCCGGCTCGGGACGTTCGCCTTGATCAGGCCGGTGACGACGTCGACGCTCGGCCGCTGGGTAGCGAGCACCAGGTGGATGCCGGCCGCGCGGGCGAGCTGCGTGATCCGCACGACGGCGTCCTCGACGTCGCGCGGCGCGATCATCATCAGGTCGGCAAGCTCGTCCACGATCACCAACAGATACGGGTAGGGCGTGTACACCCGCTCGCTGCCGGGTGGCGCGGTGATGACGCCCGAGCGAACCTTGCGATTGAAGTCGTCGATGTGCCGGACGCCGCTCTGCTGCATGTCCTCATAGCGCATGTCCATCTCACGAACCACCCACTGCAGCGCGTCGGCCGCCTTCTTCGGGTTGGTGATGATGGGCGTGACGAGGTGCGGAACGCCTTGGTAGCAAGACAGTTCGACCCGCTTGGGGTCGATGAGCACCATCCGCACCTGCTCGGGGGTGGCCCGGGACAGGATCGAGGTGATCAGCGCGTTGATGCAGCTGGACTTGCCGGCTCCGGTCGCGCCGGCGATCAGGATGTGCGGCATCTTCGTCAGGTTGGTGACGACGAAGCCGCCCTCGATGTCCTTGCCGAGCCCGACGATCATCGGGTGCTGGTCGCGCGTCGCGGTCGAGGACCGCAGCACATCGCCGAGCATCACCCACTCGCGGTCGGTGTTCGGGATCTCGATGCCGACGGCGCTCCTGCCCGGGATCGGGCTGATGATGCGGATGTCGGCGCTGCGGACGGCGTAGGCGATGTTGCGGGAGAGCGCGATGATCCGCTCGACCTTGACCTTGGGACCGAGCTCGATCTCGTAGCGCGTCACGGTCGGGCCGCGGGAGAAGCCGGTCATCTCGGCGTCGACGCCGAAGTCGGTGAAGACGCCGCTGACGGCGGCGATCACCTGATCGTTGGCCTTGCTGCGCGCTTTCGCCGGGGCACCGCCGGAGAGCACGTCGGGCGCCGGCAGCCGGTAGTCACCGGATGGGATGAGGGGCAGCTGCTCGGGCCTGGTTGCGCGCCGCTCGCGCACCGGTGGTTCGGGCCCGAGTGGCGGCGCGCTCGGCTCCGGCGGCGCGATGTCGACGTCGGTCAGCCGTACGTCGCCGCCGTCGTACTCGCGGGTCATGGAGCCCTGCCGCCGGCGCGACGGGCGCCGCACCCGGGCGGCCTCGGGCCGTGCCTGCGGCTCCGGCCCGTCCGGCTGGGCCGGTGCGGGCACCAGCCGGGCGTGGAGCAGCCGTAGCTTCTGCGGTAGTTGGTTCACCGGCGTCGCGGTGATCACCAGGAGCCCGAAGACGCCGAGCAGGCCGAGCACGACGGCGCCGACGTAGGCGGTCAGCCCGGCGGCCAGCGGTCCGGCTGCGAGGGCTCCCACGACCCCCCCAGCAGCGCGCCGGCCGCTGGCCGTCGTGGGTGATCCGTGGACGACGTCGAAGATGCCGGTCACCGAGAGCGTCAGGCACAGCCAGCCGATGACCAGGCGCCCGCGCGCGTTCTCGGCCGGGGCGCGTCGCATCAGCAGCACGGCGCCGACGACGAGGATCACCGGCACGGCCGCGGCGGGCCCGCCGACGACCGTGTGCGCGGCGTCGGCGATCCACCGGCTCACCGGTCCCGCGCCGCGCCACCAGACGCCGAGGCCCAGCACCGCCGCGAGCGCGATCAGCGCCAGGCCCGCTCCGTCGCGGCGGTGGGCGGGATCGAGCTCGCGGGCGGTCGCCGCCTGCCGGCCGACGGCGCGCACGCCGAAGCCGAGCGGCCGGGCGAGCAGCGACCACAGGGCGGCGAGAATCCGGCCGAGCCGGGCACCGATTCCGCCGGTGCGAGCGCGCGACCGCCGGGCGCGGGACCTGCCCGCCGGCCGCTTGCGCCGCGCCGGCGGGCGGCCCCGTCCACCGGACTTGGGGCGCGCTCGGGTGGCCGCTCGGGTCGGCATGCGATCACGGTACCCCGCTCGCCACGTGCGTCACAGGAGCCACAACCGCGACACGCGCCCGTTTGCAGTCACCGATCGGGCCGCGCCGCACCGCCGTGGCCGACTGCCGAGAGGGCACTCGAGCGAGCAGGGTCAAGCCTGTGGGCGGACGGTGTCGCTGCCGACGTTGCCGGCCCGAAGGAAGATCTCGTATGCGATGACGGCAGGAACGCGGACGTTGAGCTTTCCAGCGGTTTTGGTCAGCACCTGTTCGTAGTCGAGTAGGCGTCCGGTCGTCGGGTCGATGATCAACATGTAGCGAGTGAGCAGTCCGGTGTAGGCCGAGTCAACGGTGAACGCGACTCCGCGGCGACCAGCGCGATCGATGATGACGCCGTGGTTGGTGAGTTGCGAAGCGGCGAGCACGCGCCACAGGGCCGCCTGTAACGCAGGAGGTACAGCGCCATCAGTGCTGAGCAGATCGACGGTGCGTTCGACTCGCTCGACACCATTCGGAATGCCGGCGTTGTCCTGGCCCAGACTGGGATACCCAAGAAGTTGCTGGGCGAGAGCTGCTGGGTCGGTCGGAAGCGTTCCGGCGCTCGGGGTTCGCGCGCCTTTCTCTATGCGGTGGGCGTCCACGGTTCCGCCCTCGTCACGCGCAGTCACGATTCGCCCGGACCCGTCGTCGGCAAGCCATTGCTCGACTGTCTGTGGTTGTAGCTGTGAGGTCACCGATTGGCCGGCGACCGCGGTGTTCAGGTACCACGCGCGCCGTTTCAGATAGTGATAACGGCCGGCGGTTACCGCAGGCTGGCGGGAGGCGACCGCCGCAAGGCGCAGGAGCTCCGCCTTGGCCGGTTGGCCTGGCGCGCTCGGCAGCTGCAAGGGCGACGGAGTGGCGGCGTCTGCGGAGCTTCCGGACGGAAGGCCAGGCAGGACTCCACTTACCAGTGCGATGAGGGCTGCGGCCGCCGTCGGGACCGACGCGCTGACGAGCCGTCGGCGGCGCGCGCTAGAACGGACGACCTCTGGTGCGGCGGCGTCCGTCGTGAGCAACCGGTGGAGCGTAGCTTCGGCGCGGGCGTCCAGAGGGAGCTCGTCTTGGGGTGCCGGGCAGGGATCGCAAGCCATCAGCAGCTCTCGGATGGCGTGGACGTCGGATTTCACAGGACTACCTCCGAACGGGCGTTGGTGCAGAGAGTGATTCAAGTGCGCTGCGCCGCCGGTCGCACTCGTGCGGTGCGCGAGCGGCCGAGGTCGGAATCTTCGAGCGCGCGCGCGAGCCGCCGACGAGCGCGATGCATGCGGACGGTCGCCGCCGCTGGTGAGCAGCCGACGACCCGCGCCACGTCGTTGATGTCCAGCCACTCCCAGGCGACCAACTGGATGACCTCCTGGTCGCGAGGCGACCGACGGGCAAGTGCCTGCTGTATGCGTAACCGTTCGCCAACCTCATCGGCTGGGTCCGGTTGAGCCGTCGGAACGCCGGCGAGCGCGGCCGCGTACAGGCGCGCGTCCAACCTGCCCGCGCGACGCTGGGTTCGCTGTGCATTGGCGACCATTCGGCGCGCCTCGCCGTACAACCACGGCAGCGGTTCCGCAGGGACGGCGCTCGATCGCCGCAATGCCACCAGGAACGTTTCGGCAGTCACGTCCCGGGCGGATTCCTCGTCAATGCGACGGCGGGCGTATCGCAGCACGTCGTCGTAGTGCCGCCGGTAGAGCGCGACGAAGCGCTCTTGGTCGCAGGTCACGGCGCAGCTGCCCTCCTTGCGGTCACACCGTATATGTCCGGAACCCCCCAGGTTCTTACAGCAGGTGAGAAATCCGGCTCCGCGGCGCCCGGTTACCGTGCAGAGCAAGCTGGCGACATATACACCGCCGTGCCGGTCTTGCTTGAGGCTCCGGGCGGGCGGGTCAGCTCGTCAGTGCGCGAGGTGGCCGGCGGTCCAGCAGGCCGCGGCGCCATGGCAGCCGGTCATGGCGGTGAGGTCGGCGTGCAGGGCCATCAGGGTGGCGGCGGGCAGCCGGCCGGCGATGTTGTGCAGCTCGTCGGGGTCGGTGGCCCGGTTGTAGTACTCCTTGGTGCCGTCGGTGTACTCGACATAGGTGTAGGTCGTGGTGCGCAGGGCCTGGTAGGTCGTGGGGTTGCCGCTGCCCTTGCCGGGATGGTCGGGGTCGGTGCGCTGGGTGTCCGGCCCGTGGTGCTCGACCAGCGCCGCCGTGCGCCAGCTCGTGTCGGGGTGCCCGTACAGCAATGGGACCAGGCTGCGCCCGTCGACGGCGGTCGGCGTCGGGGCACCGCCGAGGGCCTCAAAGGTGGGGCACAGATCGATGTTCTGAACCGGGTCGGCGACCGTGCGTCCGGCGGGGATGCCCGGTCCGGCTGCGATCAACGGGACGTTGACGTCGGTGTCGAAGGCGGTCATCTTGCCGGGGTTCAGGCGGTACTCGCCCATGTGGTAGCCGTTGTCGGAGCTGAACACGATGTCCGTGCTGCCCGCGACGCCGGCCTTCGCCAGGGTGGCCTCGAGTGCGGCGATCATCCGGTCGACGGCCTGCACCGCCTGGACGCGTTTGCGGAATGCGGTGTCGATCTTGCCGATCTCGGTGCTGGTAAGCGGCGTGCGGGCGGCGAGCCAGGTCGGGGGGTCGCTCGGCAGGGTGTCGAACGCGGGCCCGCGGGGGGCGGTCAGGCTGGGAAAGGCGTTGGCGTCTCGGGGCGCGGGGATATACGGGGCATGCGGGGCGAAGGTGGCGATCTCTAACAGGAAGGGCGCGTGCGACGCGGCCGAGGCGCTGATGAACGCGCTGCCCTTGCCGCTGACGACGTCGGTGAGGTAGTCACTCGCCGTCGTGCCGTAGTGCACGACCCGATGGTTCTGGTTGAGGTCGTAGTTGAATTCGTGGTAGCCGTTGCCCGCGACGTCCCATTCGTTCCAGCCGGGCGGCACGTAGGGCTGGCTGCCGCCGAGGGTGTCCGCCGGGTTGTAGCCGTTGAGGTACTTGCCCATCATCGCGGTGCGGTACCCGGCCTGCTGCAGCGCGGTGGCGAAGGTGTCGTTCTCCTCCCCGCGGCTGTGGAAGACATCGAACCCGCCGTCAGCACCGGTGTTGGTGAACACGCCCGTGTCGTGCGGGAACTTTCCGGAGAAGATCGAGGAGCGGGACGGGCAGCACAGTGAGTCGGTGACGGTGTAGTTGCTAAACGACGTACCCGCCCTGCGCAGCGCGAGCAGGTGCGGCATGTACTGCACGAGGTTCGTCGACAGGTCGTCGGTCAGCACGAACACCACGTTCGGGTGCGCTACCGGCTTGGTGGGAAACGACGGTCCCGATCCCGACGTCGCGGCGCTCGACCGCCCGGACGGGGCGGGACCGGAACCGCCCGTGCATCCTGATGCCCCGATGGCCAGTATCGCCGCCGCCAGCAGCGCCAGCCCCGGTCCGGTCGGCCGCCGCCCGGCCCGGCGCCGCCAGGCCGGTTGATGGCGCACACCTCTCACAGCGCCCGACGTTAGCGAGCCGGGGTGGCCCGCCGGTTCGAGCAGGGTACGGGTCTGGTTCGGCGTCGCGATCGTCGCGCGTCGTCAGACGGCGATAACGGTCGGCAGGATCATCGGCCGCCGGCGGTAGGTGTCGGCCACCCAGCGGCCGACCACCCGGCGCACTCGCTGGGCCAGCTGGTGGGTGTCGCTCACGCCGTCGGTCACCGCCATCTCCAGCTCCTTCTCGATCAGCGGCAGCACGCCGTCGAACGCGCCCGCCTCGTCGGAGAAGCCGCGGCCGGACACCTGCGGGATCCCGGCCGCCCGACCGGTGGCCGCGTCGATGACGACGGTGATCGCGATGAAGCCTTCGTCGCCGAGGATCCGCCGGTCCCGCAGGGTCGCCTCGCCGACGTCGCCGACCTCCAGACCGTCGACGTAGACGTAGCCGCACTCGATGGCGCCGGTGATCCGCGCGATGCCGTCGACGAGATCGACGACGACGCCGTCCTCGGCCAGCACGATCCGGTCGGCCGGCACACCGCTGTCCTGCGCGAGGCGGCCGTGCGCCCGCAGGTGCCGCCACTCGCCGTGCACCGGCATCACGTTGGTCGGCCTGGTCGCGTTCAGCAGGTACAGCAGTTCCCCGGCCGGGGCATGCCCGGAGACATGCACCATGGCGACTTCCTTGTGAATCACGGTCGCGCCGCAGCGGGCCAATCCGTTGATCACGCCGTAGACGGCGGTCTCGTTACCCGGAACCATGCTCGAGGCCATGATCACGGTGTCGCCCGGTTCGATCCGCACGGCCCGGTGCTCGTGGCTCGCCATCCGCGCGAGCGCCGACAGCGGCTCGCCCTGCGATCCCGTCGAGACCAGCACCACGCGCTCCGGTGGCAGCCGCGCCGCCTCGTCCACCGACACCAACAGCCCGGGCGGGACCGTCAGCAGCCCGAGATCGCGGGCCACGCCCATGTTGCGCACCATCGAGCGCCCGACGTAGGCCACCTTCCGGTTGTGTGCCTGCGCGGTGTCGAGTACCTGCTGCACGCGGTGCACGTGCGAGGAGAAGCACGCGACGATCACCCGGCGAGCGGCCTTGCCGATCACGGCGTCGAGCACCGGCCCGATCTCCCGCTCGGGCGTGACGAAGCCGGGCACCTCGGCATTGGTGGAGTCGGCCAGCAGCAGATCGACGCCGTCGGCCCCGAGGCGCGCGAAACCGCCGAGGTCGGTGCGCCGGCCGTCCAGCGGCAGCTGGTCCATCTTGAAGTCGCCGGTGTGCAGCACCAGCCCGGCGCCGGTGCGGATGGCGACGGCGAGTGCGTCGGGGATGGAGTGGTTGACCGCGAAGAACTCGCAGTCGAACGGCCCGAACCGTTCGCGCTGGCCCTCGTGCACGGTCAGCGTGTAGGGCTTGATGCGGTGCTCGCGCAGCTTCGCCTCGACCAGCGCCAGGGTGAACGTCGAGCCGACCAGCGGCAGGTCTCGCTTCTCCCGCAGCAGGTACGGAACGCCGCCGATGTGGTCCTCGTGCCCGTGGGTCAGCACGACGGCCGCGACGTCGTCGAGCCGATCCCGCAGGTAGGAGAAGTCGGGGAGGATCAGGTCGACGCCGGGCTGCTGGCTGTCCGGGAAGAGCACGCCGCAGTCGACGACGAGCAGCGCGCCGTCGAACTCGAAGACGGTCATGTTGCGGCCGATCTCGCCGATCCCCCCGAGCGGGATCACCCGCAGGCCGTCGCGCGGCAGCGGCGGCGGTAGACCGAGTTCGGGGTGCGGATGAGACACGAATCAGCTCACAACGCGACGCCGGCCGCGTCGAGATCGGTCCGCAGCACCGCGACCTCCTCATCGGTGGCGTCCACCAGCGGCGGGCGCACCGGGCCGCCCGGCAGGCCAGCGAGCCGGAGCGCAGCCTTGGTGAGGATGACGCCCTGGGTGCGGAAGAAACCGATGAAGACCGGCAGCAGCGAGCGGTGCACCCGGAGCGCCTCGCTGACATCGCCGGATTCGTAGGCCCGGATCATGGCCCCGGTGCGCTCGCCGACCAGATGCGTCGGCACCCCGACGACGCCGACGGCGCCGATCGCGAGCAACGGCAGGGTGAGCTTGTCGTCCCCGGAATAGTAGGCGAGGTCCGTGCGCGCCAGCACCCACGCACTGGCCTCCAGGTCACCCTTCGCGTCCTTGACCGCCACGATCGCGGGGTGCTCGGCGAGCCGCACCAACGTCTCGGTGGCGATCGGCGTGCCCGTGCGAGCGGGGATGTCGTAGAGCATGCACGGCAGCTCGGCGGCGTCGGCGACCGAGCGGAAGTGCCCCAACAGCCCGGCCTGCGGGGGCTTGGAGTAGTACGGCGTGACGACGAGAACGGCGTCGGCGCCGGCCTTGCGTGCCGCCTGCGCGAGATGCGAGCTGTGCGCGGTGTCGTTCGTTCCGACCCCGGCGACCACGCTGGCGCGATCACCGACCGCTTCGACGACGGCGCGCAGCAACCGGTCCTTCTCCTCATCGGTTGTCGTGGGCGATTCACCCGTCGTGCCGCTCACGACCAGTCCGTCGTTGCCGTGGTCGACCAGGTATCCGGCCAGCTCTGCGGCGCCGTCGAGGTCGAGAGATCCGTCGGTGGTGAACGGGGTGACCATCGCGGTGAGCACGCGCCCGAAGGGCCGCTCCTGCTCGGTCGGCACCGTCATGGCGATCACGCTACCGCTCGTCGTCGGACAGGGAGGCCAACCAGAGGTCCACCGGCCGGGCGTCGTCTGGAGATAACGAACCCCGTGACGCGCCAGTCGGGGGTCCGGCGCGCACGGGGCTCGTCACGAAGTTATAACGGCCGCACCGCTCGCTGTCCAGCCATACCTCTCGTTCGCCCGGGCTAGCCCTCGCTCACCATGCCGATCGTTCGCTCGGGCTAGCCCTCGCTCACCAATGGGCTGGACGTCACCTCGCTGCCGTCCTCGAGGGAGCTGATCACGAAATCGGCGAACACGTTGGGCGCCACCCGCTGCAGTTCCCGCAGGCAGGCGATCGCCCCGGCGCGGATCTCGACGTCGGCGTGCTCGGATCCGCGCATGGCCACGAAGTGCCGCCAGGCCCGGTAGTTGCCGGTGACGACGATGCGCGTCTCGGTGGCGTTCGGCAGCACCGCCCGCGCGGCCTGTCGCGCCTGCTTGCGCCGCAACGTCGCGTTCTCGACGTCGGCGAATCGCTTCTGCAGTCCCTCGAGCAGATCGGTGTAGGCCGCGAGGGCGGCATCGGTGGCCACTAGGAACCGGGCGTGCAAGTCGGGATCGGCGGCGATCACCTCCGGCTCGACCATCGCGGCGTCGCGCTCCGGTACGTAGCGCTGCGAGAGCTGGCTATAGGAGAAGTGCCGGTGCCGGATGAGCTCGTGGGTAAGCGACCGCGAGACTCCCGTGAGATACATCGTGACGACGCCGTGCTCAAGGACCGACAGGTGGCCGACGTCGAGGATGTGGCGCAGGTAGCCGGCGTTGGTGGCGGTGGCCAGGTTCGGTTTCTTCCAGGACTGGTAGCAAGCGCGGCCGGCGAACTCCGCCAGCGCCTGCCCGCCGTCGGTGTCGGTCTCCCACGGCACGTCAGCTGGCGGGTCGAACTGGGTGTACGCGATCACCTGGACCCTGAGTGCGACGATCTGCGGCACGCAACCACCTCCACCGGCGCGCAAGTCGCCCCGCGCGCGCCCTCGCTGGTACCGCGACTCTAGCGGCCTGCGCCCACGCATCCGGCTTGCTCTCCGGCGCGTCGGCGAGGATGCCAGAGCGGAGATGATTGGCGCCGTCGTCGGAAGGGAGCGGTCGTGTTCGACATCGCAGCGTCGGTGGATCGCTGGCAGCACGACGGGCACGAGGTGGCGCTGGTACGTCTCGTCGACGTGCGCGGCATGAGTTCCCGGTGGCCGGGCGCCGTCGCGGCGGTGTGCGGCGGTGAGCAGGTCGGCACGCTGGTTGCCGGAGCGATCGACCGGGTGCTACCTGCACTGGCCGACACGCCCGGCCCGCACACCGTGCCGATCACCGACGACGACGCCGCGCGCAGCGGACTGGCGTGCGGCGGCGTGATCGACCTCCTCGTGCACCCGGCCGCCGCGATCCCGGCGACCGGGTGGGCCCGGCTGCGTGCCGGCCAGCCGGTCACTCTCGTCACCGACATCGACGGCGACACACCCGGTCGCACCGTCGTGCGCGACGACGACCGGATCGCTGTGACCAGCACCCGGATCGAGGTCGATGACGGCGTCCGCCAACTGATCGCGGCGTACCGGCCGGTGACCAGAGTCGTGGTCATCGGCGACGGGCTGATCGCCGCGTCGATCGGCCGGATCGCCGGCGGCCTCGGCTGGGAGTGCCGAGCGAGCACCGCGGCGCAGGAGAGCGCCTGGCTAGCGGCGGCACTCGGCCCCGCCGACGGCCTGGTGGTGCTCTCGCACGACGACGCCGTCGACGTGCCCGTCCTCGCGACGGCGCTGCGGTCGGCCGTCGGCTACATCGGCGCGCTGGGTTCGCGACGCACGCAGGCCCGCCGCGCCGCCGGACTGCGCGCCGCCGGGCTCGACGAGGCTGACCTGACCCGGATTCATGGACCCGCGGGACTTGACCTCGGGGCCGCTCGGCCGGAGGAGATCGCCCTCGCCGTCGTCGCCGAGCTGCTGGCCGTGCTCCGGCGTGCGCCCGCGACGTCGCTGTCGGCCCGCGACGGACCGATCCACCGCGTGACGCCGGACTGACGTCGAACTGACGCCACCGCGCGCTCACACTGCCGTCATCGTGGACTTGACAGACGTCGGCGCTGACGTCACTATGACGTCATGGACCTGACCTCGTATCTCAGCTCGCTGCGGTCGGATCTGACCGCGGCGGCCGGCGCCGGCTCGGATGAGACGCGCCGCACCGCCGAACTCCTCTCCGCCGCGCTGGAATCCGCGGCGCGGCTCTGCCTCGTCGACGCGCTGTCGGCCGCCGCCGCCGAGATCACCGCCCGGCTCGCCGACGCCGGCGGCGGACTTGTCGAGATCCGGATGCGCGGCCGCGAGCCCGAGATCGTCGTGCTGCGGACTCCCCCGGTCGAGGCGATGGGCGCGCCGCCACCGCCGCCCGGTCCCCCGGGTTCGCCCGCCGCTCCCGACGCTGCCCCCGACGCCGCGGCCGACGACCTGGGTACGGCACGCATCACGGTGCGGCTACCCGAGTCGGTCAAGACCAGGTCGGACCGCAGAGCCGCCGAGGAAGGAATGTCGCTGAACGCCTGGATCGTGCGCGCCATCACCGACGCGCTCGGCGGTGCGCGCGACGACGACCGGCAGCGCACGACTCGCCGACGCGGCATCGGCACGCACATCACCGGCTACGCCCAGAGCTGACCGAGCCCGAGATCCGTGCAGCCGCGCGGCGTGTCCCCACGCACCTACCTGCCCGAGAGCCAACCGAATCCCTCAGGAGCTTCGATGACCGACTTCCCGATCAACCAGACCGTCGAGGCCGCCGGCCCCGTCGCGGTCGAGATCCGCAATCCGGCCGGCCAGATCAGCGTCTCCACCGCGCCGGGCATCACCGCCAGCAAGGTCCAGATCGCGCCGGCAGACGAACAGAACCGCTCCCGGCACGCCGCGCAGAACACCACCGTGACCGCCTCGCCCGACGGCAGCTCGCTGTCCATCGAGGTCCCGGAGCGCTTCGGCCGGGTCGGTTCCGTCAACCTGACCGTCGTCGTGCCGGACGGATCCAGCGTCGAGGCCAAGACCGCGTCGGCAGACATCAGCATCGACGGAACCCTCGCCAGGGTGACCGCGGCGACCGCCTCCGGCGACGTCTGGATCGGTGACGTCGGCGACGATGCCACCGTGCGCACGGCATCGGGCGACGTAACAGTCCGCGGTGTCGCCGGCACGACCTCGGTCACCACGGCGTCCGGCGACATCTCGCTCGGCGCGGCCGCCGGCCACGCCGGGCTGTCCACGGCGTCCGGCGACATCCGCGCCGAGTCGGTGGCCGCGGGCATGCGGGCCCGCACGGCCTCCGGCGATATCACCGTTCGGTCGGCGTCGGGCGGCCGGGTCGAGGCGCAGACGGTGTCCGGCGACGTCGCGATAGCCGTCCCGCGCGGCATCGTCGCCTGGCTCGACCTCTCGGCCCTCACCGGGTCGGTTCGCTCCGACCTCGACGACGGCGCGACCGCGCCCCCAGCCGGCGGCGGCCTGGAACTCGCAGCGCGCACCGTCTCCGGCGACATCCGCATCAGCCGCGCGGCGGCCACGCTGGGCGGTGCCGCATGAGCACCGCGGCGGTCCGCGCCGAACGCCGCAGCCGCGTGGCGGCGACGGGCTCGCGCCGATCCGACATCCACCCACGCTTCGGCGCCGTTGCACCGTTCACGGTGGCGTGGGCCGGCGGCACCCTTGCCGGCGAAGTGCTGCTCCCGAGGGGTGCCGGCCCGCACCCGATCTGGCTGGACGTTCCGTCCGCCGGACCTGCGACCCGCGGCCAGTGCACACCGCGCTGGCAGGCCATGGCGCCCGCTGGCTACGCCGTCGTGCGGTGGGACCGACCGGGATGCGGCGCGTCGACGGGTGAGTGGACCAGCCAGACGATTGCCGTCGACCGCGCCCGGGAGGTGCTCGCGGTCGCCGGCGCCGTCCGCACGATGAACGTGATCGACAAGCACTGTTTGGTCGCGGCCGGGTTCGGTGAGGCGGCGTGGGCGGTCCTCGCGGCCGCGGCGTGCGACTCGATCGGGCCGTTCCCGCTGCTCGCCGGCGTCGTCGTCATCTCGGCCTCGATGCGTTACGACGACCGCGAGGAGCGCAGGCTGCGGATCGAACTGCCACGGCGGTTCGGTGCCAGCGCGGCTGATGTCGAGCATGCGGTGGCGCTGTTCCGCCGCCAGCTCCGGATGATCCGCGGCGGCGCGCCGCTGCCCGTGGTCGCCGGCGCGGGACGGGGGCGCGCAGGAACCCGCGGCTACGACGGCCGGTTCGGTGCCACTGCGGGCGAGCTCGACTACGCGTCTCGCAACCTCGAACTCGACGCCACGCCGCTGCTCGCGCAGATCCACTGCCCGGTGCTGGCCCTCTGGGGCACCGACGACGTGTACACCGATGTCGAGCGGACCGAGGCCGGCTACCGGTCCGGGCTGCGGCGCCGGCTGACCAGCCACGCCTACCCGGGTGCCGACCATCGGCTGTGCATCCGCGATGCGGACGCCGGGATCGCCGCGACCGTTCCGGGGATGGAGCGCGACGTCGCCCGCTGGTCGCGCCGGGTGGCCCCGCGAGTCTCGCTGGCCTGACCCTGCGCGCACGACCAACGGGTCGCCCCGGACCGGAACGGCGTCAGCCGGCGGTTGCGGGGCCGACCTGTCGGGCGAGCGGCGCCGCGAGGTCGCCGCACGGCATCACCGCGACCCGCTCCAGCTGCAGCCAGCCGGCCATCAGGGCGAGTTCCTCGGCCAGCGCCGCCGCGGTGTCGTCGGTGCAGCAGCCGGGCTCGGCGTGCGCGGCCTGCACGCGCAGGACGCCGGCAGGCCGGTCGGCCTTCAGGTCCACCCGCGCGACCAGCGTGTCGCCGAGCAGGAACGGCAGCACGTAATAGCCGTAGATTCGCTGCGGCGCCGGGGTATAGATCTCGATCCGGTAGCGCATGCCGAAGAGCCGCTCGGTTCGCGGCCGGAACCAGACCAGCGAGTCGAACGGCGAGAGCAGCGCCCTGGCCGAGACCCGTCGTGGGCGCCTGGCGCCGTGCCACAGGTACGCCGGCGCGGCCCAGCCCTCGACGACAACCGGCATCAGCTCGCCGGTCTCGACCAGCTCGGCGATGGCCGGGCGTGCAACGGAGTGGTGCTGCCGGAAGTAGTCGCGCAGGTCGGCCTCGGTCGCCACGCCCAGGCAGCGGGCCGCGATCCGCACCAGTTCGCGGTGGGCGTCGACGGGGTCCGGTGTCGCCCGGGCCAGCACCTCCGGCGGGATGACCCGCTCGGGGATGTCGTAGACCCGCTCGAAGTTCGGTCGCGACGATGTCGTCACCTTGCCGTCGTAGAACAGCACCTCCAAGGCGATCTTGCCGTCGTGCCAGTTCCACATCGAACCGGGTGTGCGGGGACGCTCGGTCGCGAGCGCTCCCGAGCGGACGGGTCCCTGCTCGGCCACCAGCGCGAGCACCTGCTCGACGAATCCGGGCCGCTCGCGATCCAGTCGAGTCAGGTTCGCGAACGCCGTACGGGCCCGGCCCATCCGCCAGCGGAGGAGATGATGGAGCGACATCGGCAACAGCGACGCCTCGTGCGCCCAGTACTCGAACATCTCCCGCCGTCGCCCGCCCCACGCCATCTGATCCAACAGCGACCGGGGATAGGGCCCCAGCCGCGCGAAGACCGGCAGGTAGTGCGAGCGGGACAGCACGTTGACGGAGTCGATCTGCAGCAGGCCGACCTGGTCGATCACCCGGCGCAGGTGCCGAGCGTCGACCCGCCCGGCCGGTCGCGGGGTCGCGAAACCCTGCGCGGCGAGCGCGATCCGGCGAGCCTGCCCGGCCGACAGGTGCTGCGCCGGCTCGGGCAGGAGTTTCGGCGGGCTGGCCATCTGCCGAACGTAGCGCGAGTGACCGACATCGACCGCCGAGCCGGTCGCCCGGCAGGGCAGGATGGACGTCGTGACGCATCTGCTCGAGCAGATCGGCCAGCACGTCGGCATCTGGCTGTACTTCATCGCGGGGGGGCTCGCGTTCGGCGAGGCCGCGATCCTGGTCGGCCTGGTGTTGCCGGGCGAGACTGCGCTGCTGGTCGCCGGCTACTACTGCCACCAGGGCGTGCTCAGCCTGACCATCATGATCATCGTCGCCGTCGCCTGCGCGATCGCAGGCGACAGCGTCGGTTACGAGTTCGGCCGCTGGTTCGGGCCGCGGCTGCGCCAGACGCGGCTCGGCCGCCTCGTCGGCGAGAGCCGCTGGGAGAAGGCCGACGACTTCCTCGACCGGCACGGCGGCAAGGCGGTCCTGTTCGGTCGTGGTGTCGCCCTACTGCGCGCGATCGTCCCGAGCATGGCGGGCATGTCCCGGATGCGATACCGCACCTTCCTGCCGTGGAACGCACTCGGCGGCGTGATCTGGGGGGCGGGCTGCGTGCTGCTCGGGTGGGCGTTCGCCGACGCGCTCTCAACCGTGGAGAGGTACCTGACCTGGGGTCCCATCCCGATCGTGGTGATGATCATCGCCGTCGTCGCCTGGCGAGAGATCCGCAGGCGCCGGCAGGACCGAGCCGAGGCCGGCAAGGACGAGGAGGCCGAGACGTCGACGGCGGGGACCGACTGATGCGGGTGCGGCCCGCGGTGCGGTGCGATCTGCGAGCGGTCTGCACCGTTCGGATCGAGTCCTGGCGGCGGGCCTACGCCGGGATCGTGCCGGCCGATTACCTCGCGGCGATGGACGTCGAGGCCGACGTCGCCCGCCGAGCCGGCAGGCCGTGGCCCGACCCGAGCGGGTCGGTCGAGACGATGGTGGCCGACGAGGACGGCACGGTGTGCGGCTTCGTCAGCTTCGGTCCGTACCGCGCCGACGACGATTCCCCCGAGATCCCCGCCGCGGGCGAGATCTACGCGATCTACCTACCGCCTGATCGACTCTCCAGCGGCGTCGGCCGCACGCTGATGCGGGCCGCACTCGAGCGGATCGACGAGCGCGGCCTGACACCGGTGCTGCTGTGGGTGCTCCGCGACAACGCCCGCGCCCGCCGGTTCTACGAGCGCGCCGGCTTCACAGTCGACGGCGCCACCCACACGTTCGAGGTGGGCGGCGTCTTCCTGCCGGAAGTGCGGTACCGGCGCGAGGCCGTGACAACCCTTTCCGTGGGCCAGCCCGTCTAGTCCGATGTGAGCACCCGAGTGCCCGGGGTGTGGCCGCACTGGGGCCGGGTCAGCACGGCGGGCTCTATCGACGCCTACATCGCCCGCACGATGACCCGCTGCTACCTGTCCTGGCGGCGCCGCAAGTGGCACGGCGAGCGGCCGACGGAGAGCCTGCCGGAGCGACCTGACCGAGGCGCAGACGGCCGACGCCCTCGGCTGCACCGCGGGAACGGTGAAGAGCCAGACGAGCCGCGCCCTCGCCACCCTGCGCACAGCGTCGTCGTCGCAGTCACCGCCGTGTTGATCGCGGTGTCGGTCGGCGGCTCCGGCGCGCGGCGGGCGACCTCGTCGTCGTCGCACGGCGGGGCGGGCAGCGCGATGGCCGGAACGCAAGCCGGAGCGATGCAGGTACCACCGGTGACCTGCCCCGCTCGCCAACCCACCGCGAACGTCCCCGCGACGCGCGATGCCACCTTCAACGGGTTGGTGCCGGGCACGCCGGTCGTGGCCAGCGTGTGTCGGTACGGCGCGTCCGCGCGGGAGGGCTATGCCCAGTTGCGAAGCTCGACCGTGGTGCGCGGTCGATCACTCGCGCCCATGGTCGCGGCGTTCAACGTGGCCCTGACATCGGGTCGAGAGCACGGTTGTCCCGCACCCGTTTATGCCCCGCCAATCGAGGTGGACTACTTCGGATATGCCGAGGGCCTGCCCGTCCAGGTGACGCTGAGCCTCGGCGGCCCCAGCAACTGCCGGTCCGACCCGAAGCCGGTGCGTAATGCGGACGGCTCGATCCGCGGCTGGCCGTCCTGATCTGCGCGACTCGGCGAGTCCGCTCGTCGAGTGGGGACGGGCGGTTGCCGGGACGCCGACCCGGGTCGCCGTAGGGTGTCCGGTGTGCGCATTCGGGCCGGCCTGCGAGCCGCGGCGATGACCGCCGCAGTCGGCGCCGTCGTTGGCGGCTGCGCCGCCGCGCCGCAGGGCGTCGCCGCACCGGCCAGCCGGGCGCTTACTCCCTCGCCTTCCGCTGCGGCCTCGTCGGTCGCCACCACGCCCTCCCCACCGCACACGGCCGCCACCATGCACGCGCCGCCGGCACCGACGACGTCGCGGCCGACCGCCACCACCGCGTCGCCCCCTCGCGCGCCGGCACGCACCGCCCGCCCGCGGACGACGCCGACGCCGACCCCGACGACCCAGCCGCCACCGACTCCCGCTCCCACGCCGCCGCCGGCGCCGTCGGCACCCCCCGCACCGACCCTGCTCCCCGACCAGATGGCGAGCACCGGCAGCGCGCGGCAGATCATCACGGTCACCAACGACGGCTCGGGAACGCTGGCCGTGTTACGCGCCTTCGAGCTCGACGGCGGCGCCTGGCGACAGATGTTCGGCCCGACGACGGTGCACATCGGAGCGGAAGGCTTCAGCCGTGGATTCAGCGAGTCGAACACCCACTCCCCGATCGGCTACTACACCCTGACCCAGGCCTTCGGTAACTCGGCCGACCCGGGTTCCAAGCTGCCGTATCACCACGTCGGCTACGGCGATCGGTGGGTCGACCAGGTGTCCTCGCCGAACTACAACACGATGCAGAAGGGCGACGCCGACAAGTCACGAGGCGACGGCGAGGCGCTCTGGACCGTCGTGCCCGAATACGACTACGCCGTCGTCGTCGACTACAACCGGTCGCCCGTGGTCAACGGCGCGGGCTCTGCGGTGTTCCTGCACGTCACCGACGGCGCCGCGACGGCCGGCTGCGTGTCGATGCCGGCGACCCAGCTGATCGCGCTGTTGCGCTGGCTCTCACCATCGATGCACCCGCGGGTCGCGATGGGCCCGCTCGCCGACGTGCTGTCGATGTAGGTGGCCGAATCGTTCGTCCGCGCCGCCCGCGACTCCGACGTCGCGGAGATCGCCCGAATCCACCGCGCTACCTGGGAGACGGCATACCGGCGCTGGCTGCCGCCGGCCGTGCTGGAGCAGGCGACGCCCGAGGTTGTCGCGGCCCAGTGGCGGGCCGCCGTCGTCGAACCGCCGACGCCCGATCACCGCGTGCTGGTCGCGACCGAAGGGGACGCAACCGTCGGCTTCGCGGCGATCGCGCCGTCGGCCGACGACGACGCCGACCCGGCCACCGGCCAGGTCGTCACGCTGCTGATCGAGCCTCGCTGGGGACGGCGCGGCCATGGCAGCCGGCTGCTCGCGGCGAGCGTCGACCTGCTCCGTGCCTCCGGCGCTGCGACTGCGACGGCATGGATCTACGACCGCGATCGCGTGTCGCTGGCGTTCTTCGCCGGGGCGGGCTGGGCAGCCGACGGCGCCGTCCGGGGCTTCGATGCCGGCGGCCGGGAGCTCCGCGAGGTGCGGATGGGGGTCGCGCTCGCCGCCGGCTGAGGCGCGGCGCCACGACGGATCAGCCACGCCGCGAGCAGCAGGCCGATGACAACGCCGATCGAATCGGCCAGCCAGTCGTGCCAGTCGCCGTCGCGGTGGATGGGCAGCATCGCCTGCAGCACCTCGGAGATCGCGGCGTAACACACCAGCCCGATGCCGAGCCACCGCCGCGGGATGCGGGCCCACGCGCCCGTCAGGGCCAGTACCAGGAACATCGCCGCGTGTACCAGCTTGTCGGCGTTGTGGGGCGAACTCGGCACGTGGCTGCCGGGTGCGTAGATGAGCAGGGTCGAGACGACGACGGCGGCGCAGAACGGCAGCCACCGGCGCGCTGCGGCGAGGTGGCGGTCCATGGCCACCCATTCTGCCCCGGCCGTCAGCTCTAGTGTCTCCGAAGCAGCAAGTGGACGTCGCCGAACTCGTGCCACCGGTAGCCTGCGCCCAGCGCCGCAGCGTACGAAGCGCAGAGCAGATCCGGCCCGGCCACGGCCTGCAGCATCTGCAGGTGGGTCGCTGCCGGCTCGTGCCACCCGGTAAGGAGACCGTCCACAGTGGACACTCCACGTTCGGGCGTGACCATGAGGTCGGTCCAGCCGGTCGCGGCGGTCACGGTGCCGTCGTCGTTCGCGGCAGATTCCAGCGCCCGCACCACGGTCGTGCCGACGGCGATGACGCGTCGCCCGTCCCGCCGGGCGCGGCTGACCTCGGCGGCGGTCTGCTCGGGCACGTCGAACCATTCGGCGTACGGCGGGTCGCCGCTCTCCAGCGACGACACACCGCAGTGCAGCGTGATCC
Source organism: Pseudonocardiales bacterium (assembly GCA_003244255.1). Classification (GTDB taxonomy): domain Bacteria; phylum Actinomycetota; class Actinomycetes; order Mycobacteriales; family QHCD01; genus QHCD01. Next base: position 46,835 of record QHCD01000061.1, read on the forward strand.
GGGCCACCTGCACGCCCGCGACCGCGAGGCGGTCGACCAGGCGCGGGGTCAGCGGACGCGCCGCGCTCGGCATCTCCACGCTGCCCGGCAGGTCGCCGACGTCGGTGCGGTAGTCCTCGATCGGCCACGGCGAGGTGACGTAGCCGTACCGGATCGGCTGACCGTGCGCCTGGAGATAGTCCAGCAACGGCCCCGGCGTCGACACGACGGCGCGCCACAGCCGCGACGCCGCCTGCCCGGCCGGCTGCGACTCGATGATCTCGATGCGGCCGCCGGCGGGTAGCACGATGGCCGCCCCGCGGCGGTCGTCGTAGCGGGCCTCGCTCGCGATACCGGCGGGTCGGCGCACCTCGACGATCCAGTCCGAGCGGCTGGCGGCCAGTGCCTGCGCCGGGATGACGCGGGCCGACTCCGGCACGGTCGACAGGTGCACCTGCACGGGCGTGCGGGCCGGACCGTCGATGACGCCGTCCACGCTCGCGGGAATGGTGCGTGATCGGTTGACGACGACGACGTCGCCGGCCCAGAGCACCCGCGGCAGGTCTGCAGCGATGCGGTGCTCGAGCCCGTCCGGTGTCGCCACCAGCATGCGCACGCCGTCGCGCGCGATTCCGCGCGCCTCGGGCGGGGTGGTGGCCAGCTGACCGACGTCGAGGTGGAAGCGCAGCGGCGGTTCGCAGAGCAGTCCGGTCCTCATCGCGAGGTTCCGGCGAGCAGCTCGGCGGCGAGATAACGGCCGGAGGGCAGGTCACGGTCGATGAGCGCCCGCAGCGCCGGTACGACGGTCTCCGGCTCTGGCCGGTCGCTGATGTCCTCGCGCGGGAACGCCTCGGCCTGCATCTGGGTGCGCATGTCCCCCGGATCCACCGAGTAGACGCGGATATCGGACTCCTCGGCGCCCAGCACGTTGGTGAGCTGATCGAGCGCCGCCTTGCTGGCGCCGTAGCCCCCCCAGCCGGGATAGGCCGCGACGGCGGCGTCGCTGCTGATCGCCACGATGCGACCGTGGGCCGCGCGCAACGCTGGCAACGCGAGCTGCGCCAGCGCGAGCGGGGCAAGGGTGTTCACCTCGAACACGTCCCGCAGGACCGCCAGGTCGTAGCCGGCGAGCGGAGGCAGCGGCGATGTGCCGAGGGTCGATGCGTTGAGCACCAGCAGGTCCAGCCGCGGGCCGACGGCGTCGACGAGCGTGCGCCGGTGCGCCGCGTCGGCGACGTCGCCAGCGATGGTCACCACCTGCGCGCCGAGTTCGCTGGTGGCGGCGAGCAGTGCCCGGGCGTCGCGGGCGTCGACGACGACGCGCCAGGGCGGCCCGGCTTGCCCGTCGGCGAGGTGTGTGAGCAGGGCGTGACCGAGACCTCGCGAGGCCCCGGTGATCAGTGCGGTCTTCATGCCTTCACGGTGCGTCGCCGTCGGCATGCCGGGCATGAGGCGCAGGGTGCGCCCGGCCGCGACCTTGGACCTAGGCCGGTTCCGTTTCGCCGAGTGGTGAGGTTTGCGGCGTTTTCCGGCTGGGAAGGCGCGCATACCTCACCACTCGGCGAAAAGAGTGGGTTGTCGCGTCTCAGTCGCCGGCGTCGGCCAGGCCGTTGCGGACCGCGTAGAGCGCCGCCTGGGTGCGGTCGGCAACGCCGAGCTTGGCCAGAATCGCGCTGACGTGCGCCTTGACGGTCTTCTCTGCGAGGGTGAGCTCGCGGGCGATCAGCCGGTTGGACAGGCCGCGAGCGATCAGCCGGAGCACGTCGCGTTCCCGCGGCGTGAGCGGGTCGGTCGCCGTCACGCTGGCCATCACGGTGGCGGCCACCTGCGGGTGCAGCGGCACACCCCCGGCGTGCACGGCCCGGAGCGCATCGGCCAACTCGCGCGCGTCGACGTCCTTCAGCAGGTAGCCGGCGACCCCTGCCCGCACCGCGGGCAGGACGAGATCCCGCCCGGCGAAGCTGGTCAGGGCGACCACCTTGACGCCCGGGTGGTCAGCGCGCAGGTGGCGGACGACGTCGACCCCGGACATGCCGGGCAGCACCAGGTCGAGCACCACGATGTCGGGCGTGAGCCGGCGGGTCAGTGCCAGCGCCTGCTCGCCCGAGGCGGCCTCGCCGACGACGCACATGTCGGGCTGCAGTTCAAGGAACGTGCGCAGGCCGGTGCGGACCATCGGGTGGTCGTCGACCAGCAGCAGTCGGATCGGCTGGTCAGTCACGCGCCACCTCCACGGTGATCGTGGTGCCTGCACCGGGGCCGCTCTCGACGCGCAGGACCCCACCGACCGCGGCGGCGCGCTCACTCATCGAGCGCAGGCCCAGCCGGCGCGTCGCCCGGCGGGTGGCGACGACGTCGAATCCGGCGCCGTCGTCGCTGATCTGCAACCGCGCCGCTGCCGGCGTCGATGAGAACGCCATCCGGATCCGGCTCGCCGCCGCGTGCTGGACGGCGTTCGCGAGCGCCTCGGCGGCGATGTAGGCCAGCTCGTGGCGCAGCGGCGACCCGACGGGTGGGCCGTTCTCGTCGATCGCCACCTCGACCGGCAGCTTGTGCAACCGCGCGGTCAGGGCCGCCCGCTTGCGCAGCATCGTGGCGAGATCGTCGTGCTCGGGATCGGCAGGTCGCAGCGTCTCGACCAACTCGCGCATCTCGTCCAGGGCGGCTGCGCCCAGGCCGCGGACCCGCCCGATCTGCTCGACCAGCGCCCGATCGGCGGCGCCCGCCAGAGCGGCCGCGCTCGCGACGGCGAGGGTCAGGCTGAACAGGGTCTGGGTCACGGAGTCGTGCAGGTCACGGGCGAGCCGGGCGCGCTCCTGTGCGGCGGACAGGTCCCGGATGCGCTCGGCGCGGTCTGCGTTCGCGATCGCCAGCGCGGCATGGGCGGCGGTGGTCTCGACCAGCGCCTGGTCGGTGGCGGTGAACGACATGGCGCCGCCGTCGTCGTCGATCTTGTCGGTGAGGTAGAGCTCGGCGAGGATCTCGCCGCCCGCGACGACGGGCACGCCGAGGAAGGCCGACATGTCCGGGTGACCGGGCGGCCAGCCGGCGAAGCGCGGGTCCTGGCGGATGTCCTGGAGCCGGACCGACGTCGGGTCGGCGAGCAGCGTCGCCAGCAGGCCGTGCTGGCGGGGCAGCTCGCCGATGGCCGCCCACGTGGCGGCGTCGACACCGGAGGTGAGGAACAGCGCGAAGCCGCCGGCGCCATCGGGGACGCCCACGGCGGCATAGCGCGCGTGCGTGATCTCGCGGGCCACCTCGAGCACCCGGCGCAGTACCCGCTCGGCGCGCGGTTCGGCGGCGACGGCGAGTGCTAGATCGAGAAGCTGCCGGAGTACGGCGTTCTCGTCCGTAACGGCTGGCCGGCTCACCTGCTCATGGTCGCAGCCTGCCGGCGCAGCCGGTCGGTGCTGCTCAGCACCAAGCTCCGTCAGCGGGCGACCAGCTCGCCCTCCGATTGCGCCTCGGTCGAGCGTGCCGGCCGCCGCACCCACATGCACACGACGGCCGCGGCCAGGATGACCACGACCGGCAGCAACAGGGTCGGGCGCATCGCCGCGACGTAGGCGTCGGTGAACACACCGGAGGCGACCCGCCCGATCTGGACGGCAACACCGTCCGGCACGCCGCTCGGCAGGGCGAGCCGACCGCCGCTCTGCCCGGCTCCGACCTGCAACCCTTGCCTGGCGGCGTTGGCGAAGCCCGCGATGAAGCCCGGCCGGTACTGAGACGGGATCTGCGACGAGGCCCTGACCGCCTTCGTCGACAGCTCGTGCCCGAGCCGGCTGGAGAGCACGGCGATGATGGCCGCGTTGCCGATCACTCCGCCGACCTGCCGGGTGGTGTTGAACACGCCGGCCGCGGCGCCCGCCTGATGCGGCTCGATGTCGTGCATGGCGAGCGTCGTCATCGGCGCGAAGATGCAACCCATGCCGAACCCGGAGAGCACCAGGCCGGGCAGGAACATCCACCAGTGCGTGTGCGAGTGCGCGGTGAGATCGAGTACCCCCATGCCGACGGCGAACAGCGCCAGGCCGCTCACCAGGATGTACTTCCCGCCGATCTTGTCCGCCATCCGGCCGGCGTTGGGCGCCACGATCATCGATACCAGCGACATCGGAGCGAACACGATGCCGGCCTTCAGCGCCGACATGTGCAGCGCGGACTGCAGGTAGATCGTGAGCGGCAGGAACAGCCCGAACATTCCGAACATCAGCGCCGCACCGACGATGTTCATCAACCCGAAGTTGCGGTCCCGCACCAGCGCGAACGGCACCAGCGGCTCGTGCTTGTCGAGATACTGGTCGACCAGGAAGACCCCGACCAGCACGACGCCGACCCCGATGATCAGCGGGATGCTGATGAACGACCAGACCGATCCCCACTGGTACCGCTCGCCCTCGATCAGGCCGAAGGTGACGGCGAAGATGCCCGCCGACACGAGCAGCACACCGCGCAGGTCGAGCCGGTGCTTCGCTCCCATCCGCAGGTCGGGGATGATGATCGCGCCGAAGATGAACGTGGCGATCCCGACGGGCACGTTGAGGTAGAACACCCAGCGCCAGCTCGCGTCGGTGACCAGCAGGCCGCCGACGGTCGGCCCGGCGATGGTCGCGAGGCCGGCCACGCCGCCCCATACGCCCATCGCGGCGCCACGGCGCTCCCGCGGGAAGATCGTCGTGATCAACGCCAGCGTCTGCGGGGTCAGCAGCGCCCCGCCGATGCCCTGGACCACCCGGGCGCCGACCAGCTCACTGGGGTTCTGGGCAAGGCCGCATGCGGCGGACGCCAGCGTGAAGATCACCAGGCCGAGCAGGAACATGCGCTTCTGCCCGTGGATGTCGCCGAGCCGGCCAGCGGTGATCAGCAGGACGGCGTAGACCAGGATGTAGGCGTTCAGCACCCACGCGATCTGATCGAGGCTCGCGTGCAGGCCATCGGTGATGCCGGGGATGGCGATGTTCACGATCGTCGTGTCGAGCAGGATCATGAAGAACCCGAGGCAGAGCGCGACGAGCACCGCCCACGGATTTCCCTTCAGCTTGCTCATTGGTGCGCCTCCGTCTGAGTAGTGGGGAGGCCATGCAGCCGTGGCGGGTCGTCGGTTTTTCGCCAGCTCAGGCGCCCTGACTTCACGTCGTCGATGATGCTCCGCACCCACGACAGTTCGGCCCGTCGGGATGCGAGCAGGAATTCAGCTTCGAGCAGAAACAACCGGGCCACGCCCTGCTCCAGCACGCCGCCGAGCAGCGCCTCCCGCTGGGCGATCTCGGCTGCGACCCGCACGGCACGCGCCTCGAGCATCGCGACCGCCTCGGCGCGCGGGAGCTCGTGCATGAAAGCGACGCCGACGGCGAATGCGGGATACTCCTGCCCTGGGGTGCGTAGCAGATCGCGGACGCCGTCGATGAGAGCATCGCGGCCGGCCTCGGCCAGCGCGTAAACGGTGCGTTCGGGACGCCGGCCCGATCGCTGGGTTCCGGTGGCGACGATCAGTTCGGCACGCTCCAGCCGCTCGACCGTGTGGTAGAGCGAGCCCGGGCGCAGCTTCATGACCTGGTCGTAGGCACGGTCCTTCATCTGCTGGTGCATCTCGTAGGGATGCATCGGGCGTTCGGAGAGCTGCTCGAGTACGGCGAGCCCTAGTGGCGTGAGCACGGTGGCTTAGCCCTCCCTGTATATCCCGTGGGGACTATACCGCGTGGGCGGTCCGGCTGCCCTGCCGGCACCGACCCGTTCGCTTAGGAAGTCGCTCGGGGCGCACCGACTCCAACGCCCGGGCGGGCAGGCCTGTTGATCATGCGGTTCCGGGACGGGAAACCGGCGTGTCGCGTCCCGAAAGTACATGATCAACACGGCGGGGCGACGTCCGGTGAAGCACCGGCGCAGCCGCCGAGAGCAGCGCACCGGCCTACAGCCCGAGCAGCGGCTCGATGCCCAGGGTCAGGCCCGGCCGGGAGAGCACCGAGCGCACGGCGAGCAGGACCCCGGGCATGAACGACCCGCGGTCCAGGGAATCGTGGCGGATGGTGAGGGTCTCCCCCGTGGTGCCGAAGACGACCTCGTGATGCGCCACCAGGCCGGTCACCCGAAGCGAGTGCACCGGCACGTCGTCGACCCTCGCGCCGCGGGCGCCGGGCCGTTCCTGCGTCGTCGCGTCGGGTGCCGAGCCGCGGCCGGCCTCGCGCCGGGACGCCGCGATCAGCTCAGCGATCCGGTTCGCAGTGCCGCTCGGCGCGTCGACCTTGTCCGGGTGATGCATCTCGATCACCTCGGCGGAGTCGAAGAACCGCGCCGCCTCGCGGGCGAACCGCTGCGCCAGCACCGCACCGACCGCGAAGTTGGGCGCGATGACGACGCCCACCCGCGGCGCCTTCTCCAGCCATTCCCGCACGGTCGCGATCCTCGCGTCGTCGAACCCGGTCGTTCCGACGACGGCGCTGACCCCCTCGTCAATGCACCAGCGGATGTTGTCCATGACGACGTCGGGATGGGTGAAGTCGACGACTACCTGCGCGCCCGCATCGGCAACGCTGAACAGCCATTCGCCGGCATCGACCATGGCCACCAGGTCCAGGTCTTCGGCGGCGTCGACCGCGCGGCAGGTCTCGGCACCCATCCGGCCGCGCGCGCCGAGGACTCCCACCCGAAGCACCTCGCTCATGGCTGCGAGCCTATCGGGCATCCACGCCCGCGACGGACAGACGGCGGGTGCGGCGGGATCAGCCGGCGACGACGTCGTCGAAGTCGTGCCGGCCGAACGGACCCACGACGGCCAGGCAGCGGGGCGCGGTGAGCAGGTCGGCTGCCACCGACCGGATGTCATCTGGGGTGATGGCCTCGATGCGTGCGAGCAGCTCGTCGACGGGGAGGACCTCGCCGTAGGCGAGTTCGGACTTGCCCAGCCGGTTCATGCGCGCATCGGCATCCTCGAGCCCGAGAACGGTGCCACCTCGCACCTGGCCCTTGCCACGCGTGACTTCCTCGTCGGTCAGGCCATGCACGGCGACGTCGTCGAGCAGATCGCGGATGATCGAGAGCACCTCGGCGGCCTTGCCGGGCTGACAGCCGGCGTAGACGGCGAAGCTGCCGGTCTCGGCGTACTGCGTCGCGTAGGAGTACACGGAGTACGCAAGCCCGCGACGCTCGCGGATCTCCTGGAACAGCCGCGAGCTGGCACCGCCACCGAGCCCGGCGCAGAGCACGCCGAGTGCGAACCGGCGCTGGTCGTGCCGGGAGAGCGCCCGCGATCCCAGCACCAGGTTCGCCTGCTCGAACGAGCGGTCGAGCACGGAGACCGCCGACGCCGGAGCGGATAGTGGCGCGTGTGCGCCGACCGGCCGCCGGGGCGCGGGAGCAGCCTCGTTGTCGAGCAACGGCGCCAATGCCTTGCGCACCAGGCGTAGCACCGCCTTGTGCTCGAGGCAGCCGGCGGCGGCCACGACGACGTTCGGTGCGCGGTAACGCCGGCGGTAGTAGCCGTACACCTGCTCCCGGGTGATCCTAGCGATGCTGTCGGTCGTGCCGATTACGGGGCGTCCGAGCGGCAGGTCGCCGAACAGGGCCAGGCTGAAGGCGTCGTGCACCAGGTCGCCGGCGTCGTCGTCACGCATCGCGATCTCTTCGAGGATGACGCCGCGCTCATTCTCGACGTCCTGCGCGGCCACCAGAGCGTCGACGACGACGTCGCCGACGACGTCGACGGCGAGCGGCAGGTCGCAGGCCAGCACGTCTGCGTAGTAGCAGGTGTGCTCCTTCGCCGTGAACGCGTTGAGCTCGCCGCCGACGGCGTCGATCGCGCCGGAGATCTCCAGGGCATTCCGACGCCGGGTTCCCTTGAACAGCAGGTGTTCCAGGTAATGCGACGCTCCGGCCAGGCTCGGCGTCTCATCGCGCGAGCCGACACCGATCCAGACGCCGAACGACGCCGAGCGCGCGCTCGGCATCGACTCGGTGATCACCCGCAGGCCCGACGGCAGGATGGTGCGGCGCACCACCCCGCCATCGGCCCCGCGGTTCAGCGTGCGGGTCGCGGCTGGCAACGGATCAGTTGGCGTCGGCAGGTGCCGCGTCGGACTCGTCGCCGACCGGAACGAGGCTGATCTTGCCGCGCTGGTCGATCTCGGCGATCTCCACGCGCAGCTTGTCGCCCACGTTGACGACGTCCTCGACCTTGCCGATGCGCTTGCCCTTGCCGAGCTTGCTGATGTGCACCAGGCCGTCGCGGCCCGGCAGCAGCGAGACGAACGCGCCGAACGCCGTCGTCTTCACGACCGTGCCGAGGAAGCGCTCGCCGGCCTGCGGCATGTGCGGGTTGGCGATGGCGTTGATCCGCTCGACCGCCGCGTCGGCGGACGCGCCGTCGGTGGCGCCGACGTAGATCGTGCCGTCGTCCTCGATCGTGATCGAGGCACCGGTCTCGTCCTGGATCCCGTTGATGATCTTGCCCTTGGGCCCGATCAGCTCGCCGATCTTGTCGACCGGGATGTGCAGGGTGGTGACCCGCGGCGCGTACGGCGACATCTCGTCCGGTGCGTCGATGGCCTCGAGCATCACGTCGAGGATGTGCAGGCGGGCATCCTTCGCCTGCGTCAGCGCGCCCGCGAGGACCTCAGAGGGGATGCCGTCGAGCTTGGTGTCCAGCTGCAGTGCCGTCACGAAGTCCTTGGTACCGGCGACCTTGAAGTCCATATCGCCGAAGGCGTCCTCGGCACCGAGGATGTCGGTGAGGGCGACGTACCGGGTCTCGCCGTCGACGGTGTCGGACACCAGGCCCATCGCGATACCCGCGACCGGAGCCTTGAGCGGCACGCCGGCATTCCACAACGCCATCGTCGACGCGCATACCGAGCCCATCGATGTCGAGCCGTTCGACCCGAGCGCCTCCGACACCTGCCGGATCGCGTACGGGAACTCCTCACGGCCTGGCAACACCGGCACCAGCGCGCGCTCGGCGAGCGCGCCATGGCCGATCTCGCGGCGCTTCGGCGCCCCGAGGCGGCCGGTCTCACCGGTGGAGTACGGGGGGAAGTTGTAGTGGTGGATGTAGCGCTTGGTGGTGTCCTCGCGCAGGGTGAGCCCGATCCGCTGCTCGGCGGAGAGCATGTTCAACGTCGTGACGCCGAGGATCTGGGTCTCGCCGCGCTCGAACAGGGCCGAGCCGTGGGCGCGGGGCACGATGTCGACCTCGGCCGCGAGCTGGCGGATGTCGCTGACGCCGCGGCCGTCGATGCGCACGCGGTCGCGCAGGATTCGCTGCCGCACCAGCTTCTTCGTCAGCGAGCGGTACGCCGCGGTGAGTTCGCTGCGGCGGGTGGCGAAATCGGCGCCGGCGCGCTCGACCGCGAGTTCCTTGAGCCGGTCGAGCTCGGTCTCGCGCTCCTGCTTGCCGGCGATGGTCAGCGCCCGGGCCAGTTCGGTTGAGACGGCGGCCTCGACGGCGGCGTACGCGTCGTCGTCGTAGTCGACGAACACGGCAAATTCACCCTGCGGCCTGGTCGCGCCCATCAGCTCGGACTGTGCGTCGCAGAGGGTCTTGATGAACGGCTTCGAGGCCTCCAGGCCGACGGCGACGACCTCCTCGGTCGGCGCGGTGGCGCCACCTGCGACGAGCGCGACGGTCGACTCCGTCGACTCGGCCTCGACCATCATGATCGCGACGTCGCCGTCGTCGCGCACGCGGCCGGCGACGACCATGTTGAACACCGCCCGAGTGAGCTGGACATCGGTCGGGAAGGCGACCCACTGGTCGTCGATCAGCGCGATCCGGGTGCCGGCGACCGGGCCGGTAAACGGCAGGCCGGCGAGCAGGGTCGAGGCGCCCGCGGCGTTAATGGCGACGACGTCGTAGTTCTCGCCGGGCGCGAGTGAGAGCACGGTGATGACGACGTTGACATCGTTGCGGAAACCCTTGGCGAAGGACGGCCGCAGCGGCCGGTCGATCAGCCGACAGGTGAGGATGCCCTGCAGGCTCGGGCGGCCCTCGCGGCGGAACACCGCGCCGGGGATCTTGCCGGCGGCGTAGGAGCGCTCCTCGACGTCGACGGTCAGCGGGAAGAAGTCGACGGACTCACGCGGCGACTTCGCCGCCGTGGTGGCCGAGAGGAGCATCGTCTCGTCGTCGAGGTAGACGGCGACGGCGCCGTTGGCCTGCCGCGCGAAACGGCCGGTTTCGAAGCGGACGGTGCGGGTGCCGAAGCGGCCGTTGTCGATGACCGCGGTGGCAGTGATCGGCTCGCCGTCGGCGGGTTGGGTGGTCGGGTCGGACACGGTTGATTCGGACAAGGGAGACCCTTTCGTTCCTCATCCCGTGCGCGGGGTACGGATCGACCGCTACCTCGCAACCGGTCTTCGATCGAAGCCCGCGGGTCGTGCCCGAGAGCCACTACCGAGGACCGGCCATGGAGCGCGGCAGCGGGTGCGTCACCCCGGCCCGGGCTTGGTGCGTGCGGCGGGTTCGCCGTACGAGTGGCGAGGAGCGGTCCGCTCCCCTTGGTACGCCGGCGTCAGCGGCGCAGGCCGAGGCGCTCGATGAGCGCGCGGTAGCGACTGATGTCGGTGTGCTGCAAGTACTTCAACAGCCGGCGGCGGCGTCCGACGAGCAGCAGGAGCCCGCGGCGGCTGTGGTGGTCGTGCTTGTGCACCCGCAGGTGCTCGGTCAGCTCGGCGATGCGACGGGTCAGCATCGCGACCTGGACCTCAGGCGATCCGGTGTCGCCCTCGCCGGTGGCGTGATCGGACATGATCTGCTTCTTGACGTCACTGGCAAGCGGCACTGGTCTCCCTGATAGAACTCGGTGTGGCACGCGATCTTCGGCACGCGCACGCTGGCAACCGGCCGGACAGACCCGGCCGGGCTCCAGCGTACCGGGCATGCGGCCGTGGGGCGAGTCGCGTGGGGCGCACCGGCGGTCGGGCACCGCTCAGCGCACGATCTCCCGGGTCCGCGCGACGTCGCGAGCCATCTGCGCGATGAGCTCGTCGACGGAGTCGAACCGCTCCATCGGGCGCACCAGCGCGGTGAACTCGATCCCGATCGGATCGTCGTAGATGTCCTCGTCGAAGTCGAGGATGTGTGCTTCCACCCGACGGCCGTGGCCGTCGAAGGTTGGGTTGGTGCCAACCGAGATCGCAGCCGGCAGCCGCCGCTCGCCCAGCACTACGCGGCCGGCGTAGACACCGTCCGCGGGCACCGCCGCGCGCAAGGTGAGGCGCAGGTTCGCCGTCGGATATCCGAGCTTGCGGCCGCGGCCGTCGCCGCGGACGACGACGCCGTCGAGCCGGTGGCCGTGGCCGAGCGCGCGGGCCGCGGTGACCACGTCGCCGGACTCGATGCTGGCGCGCACGGACGTCGAGGAGTAGGCCAGCGCGCCGTCGGCGATCATCGGGACGGCCTCGACGGTAAAGCCGTGCTTCGACCCCGATTCCCGCAGTGATTCGACGGTGCCCGCCGCCTTGTGCCCGTACCGGAAGTTCGCGCCGACGACGACGTGCGCGGCGTGCAACGCGCCGACGAGCGTCTGGTCGACGAACTCCTCGGGGCTCTGCCGGCTGAATTCCGCGGTGAACGCCAGCACGCACAGCACGTCGACGCCGAGCCCGGCCAGCAGCTCGGCTTGGAAGTCCGGTGCGGTGAGCCGCACCACCTCGGTGCCCGGGCGGAGCACCTCGATCGGGTTCGGGTCGAACGCCAGGACCACTGCCGGCACCCCGGCGTCGCGGGCACGCTGCACCGTGCGTCCGACGATCTGCTGGTGTCCGCGGTGCACGCCGTCGAAGACGCCGATCGTCACCACGCAGCGTCCCCAGCCATCGGGTGCGTCCGCGACGCCGCGCCACCGCTGCACTACCTGCTCCCCTCGGTCGGTTCCCGACGTCAGCCTGCCAGAGCAGCCCCGCCCCCCATTTCGCCGAGTGGTGAGATTTGCGGGGTTCGGCCGCCGGGAAACGCCGCATACCTCACCACTCGGGGTGGGAGGCTCGGTGCCGTGACCGTCCGGATCGTGTTCGAGACCCACTCCTGGAGCGAGGACAACGAGCACGGCATCGCGACCGGCTGGCTGCCCGGGCGGCTCTCAGGTCGCGGTCGCACGGCTGCCCGGGAGCTGGGTCGACGTCGACGCCCAGCCGGCTTCGCTGCCGTGTTCGCATCCGATCTGGCGCGCGCCGTCGAAACGGCCCAGATCGCCTTCGCGGGCAGCCACCTCCCGATCTTGCTGGACTGGCGGCTGCGCGAATGCGACTACGGCGACCTCAACGGCGCGTTGGCGGCGGCGGTCCGCGGTCAGGCGGTCGCGCGGATCGAGTCGCCGTTCCCCGGCGGCGAGAGCTGGGAGCGGGCGAGTGGGCGGGTGCACGGTTTCCTGCGCGATCTGCCGACGCGATGGGCCGGCACGCGTGTGCTGGTGATCGGGCACCAGGCGACTCGCTTCGGCTTCGAGCGCTACCTATGCCGCCGCGCACTCATCGACGTGGTCAGCGAGGAGTTCCGCTGGCGGCCCGGCTGGGAGTACGTGCTGGACGAGACGCTCCCATGCTGATGGCTGGTCAGCGATTCGCCCGCCGCTGCGCCTCGGTCAAGATCGCGCGCAGCGACGCCGCGACGGCCTGTTCCCACCGGCGGGCGACCAGCGCGCCCCATCGCTCGCCGAGCGCCCACAGGTCGGTGCCGAGCTCGCCGGTGTAGGTCAGCACGGTGCCGCCCGCGGTGTCGTCGTCGAACCGGAACTCCTCGACGACGTGCGGCACCGGGCCACGCACCAGCCGGAACGTGATCCGCTCGGGACGGGTGAAGCCGACGGTCTCGACCGTGACGGCGTGCAGCCGGCCGCCGTACAGGGGGGTGCGGTGCGCGGCCAGCACCAGGTCGCTGCCGGCGTCGAGCACCTGGATCTTCTCGCGCATGGCATGGGTCGCGCGGCCGAGGTACGGCGTCGCGACGATGTCGAAGACCTGCTCCCGGTCGGCCGCGATGGTCACGACCTGCGGTCCGAGCGGCCGGGTCCGCTGCCCGACGCCGAGGTCGACGGGCAGCGCGCCGCTGACCAGCCCGACGTACCCGGCACCGGCGACTGCCGCCGCGCCCGTGACCGCCACGAAACCCGGCCGGATCCGCGCCATCTGCATCCCCTCCCCGGGCATCGTCGCACTCCTCGCCGCGTTCGCAGCCGACGCGACCCGACGGCGCAACGTGGGTTATCTCACCACTCGGCGACGGAGGGCCGTGCCGGGCGGCGCCAGGTGACCCCCCGGCCGACGACGCGGAATCCGAGCGAGGAGTAGACGCCGAAGCCGGGATCGCTGGCAAGCAGGGTCGCCGGCCGATCCGGTGCAGATGCGACGGCGGCCGCCGTCATCGCAGCGCCGATACCGCGGCGCCGCGCCCTCGCGCACACGGCGACCGCGCCGATGCTGCTCGCTTCGGGCGCGATCGCGGCCAGCGAGGTCGCGACCGGCTCGTCGTCGAGATAGCCGACGAACAGGGCGAACGCGCGATCGGCGACGGTCGCGGGGCCGGGATGGATCGCGCCGTCAACGTGTCCGGACGGTGTCTTGCCGGTCGCCGCGATGACGGTGCGCTCGAAGGTCACGACGTCGCGGGCATCGGCGACCGCCGCGATCCGCAGGCCGGGTGCCGCATCGATCGCGATCCGGCCGGCCGGCCGCAGCATCCAGGGGTCGTCGGGCTCGGCGCTGAACCCGGCGGCGGCGAGATCGAGGCCGGCCCAGCAGTCGCGGATCCGGATCGGGTCGGTTCGATCCGCGAACGCGGTGAGCATGCGGCCGGCGCTCGCGTGCCGGCCGGCGCTGCCGCCGGTGCAGAACACCGGCGAGCCGGCTGTCACCGCCCACCACAGGCCGTCGGCCTCCTCGGTCGCGATGCCGAGTGCTGCGTACGCGCGCAGGTGGAAGAACGCGTCGGCGGCGGCGCAGGTAGCGACCGGATCTGCACTCACGGCGCCGGCCGCAGGACCGCCAGCGGGCGCGCGGCGCCCCCGGTCTCGGTCATCAGCGCCACGACGGCACCGTGCTCGTCGTAGACGCCGTAGGTGCCCTCGATGCCGGCGACGGCGAGCCGGCCGCCGTGTGCCACGACTCGGGCCTCTTCGGCATCGACGTCGCGACGGCCGAAGACCTGCGCGACGACGTCTTCGATCGGCGAGATTGCTTGTGCATCAAGGCTTTCCAGGTTCGTCGCGGCCTCGATCCGGAATCGTCCCACCCGCGTCCGGCGCAGGGCGGTGAGATGGCCGCCGACCCCGAGCACGGCGCCGAGATCGCGGGCGATCGCGCGCACGTAGGTGCCCGAGGAGCAGTCGATGACGACGTCGACGTCGAGCAGGTCGCCGACCCGCCGGATCGCCGACACCTCGATGCGGTTGATGCGGATCTGCCGCGCCGCGAGCCGCACGTCCTCACCCGCCCGCACGCGTGCATAGGCTCGCTGCCCGCCCACCTTGATCGCGCTCACCGCCGAGGGCACCTGGTCGATCTCGCCGATGAACGACGCCACCGCCGCACACACCGTGCCATCGGACGCCGAGACCGCGGTCGTCGACAACGGTTCACCATCAGCGTCGTCGGTGACCGTCGATTGGCCGAGCCGGATGGTCGCGGCATAGGTCTTGTCGAGGCCGGCCAGGTGACCCAGCAGCTTGGTGCCTCGCTCGACACCGAGCACCAGCACGCCCGTCGCCATCGGATCGAGCGTTCCCGCATGGCCGATTTTCCTGGTGTGCAAGGCTTTTCGCGCCTGAGCCACGACGTCGTGAGAGGTGATGCCGGCCGGCTTGTCGACGACGACGACACCGGGAGGCGGCGTCAGTCGCTCGGGCACAACGGCCGAGGTTACGCCGCCTCCAGTGGCGGATTGCAGCCCTAGCGCTCGGCGCCGGCGACGGCCCACCGGCTGCCGGCGGTCCGCAGCAGCATGCCCACCAGCCGCACCAGGATGAACGCCGTCAGCCCCGCCCACCCCGCCGATGCCCCAGTGCCAGTGCAGCGCGGCGAGGTTGAGGGGCAGGAAGGCGCCGAGCGCAGCGATTAGGGTGATCGTGCGCAGGAAACCGACGTCGCCCGCGCCGACGAGCACGCCGTCCGCTGATGGTCCGGGTAGTGCTCCCTGAGGAACCTCAGAGAGGTGTATCGGTCTGCGCCGGTTACCCCGTCATCAGGCGGTTCGGGTCCTGGGGTAGATGCGCTGAAGCAACTCGGCCGAGCCGGCGACCGCATTCGCTACTCGACGGCCCACGATTATCGTTCCGCGAGCAGTGGTGGCTTGACGCATGACAAAGCGAGTTCTTCTGCTCAATGAGGATTCTATTCTGAGTGAGGAGGCGTGAGGGTGCCGAACGGATGGATCATCGAGTCAATTCAGGCGTACGGTCGGTCGTCGATGCTGCACACGGCCGCAGCGGGGCACGGGATCGCCTTGGCGGGTGGCATTGTGGCCGATCGTGCGCAGTTCGAGACGCTGATATTCCAGCGGGGAGAGTCGGGCTGGCAGCGGATGCGGACACCGAGCATTGGGCGGGTGAACCGAGCACTCGTGATCTCCGAGACCGAGGCGTGGGCGGTCGGCGATGGCCGGTCGCTGCACCTATCGGACGCGGGCTGGCAGGAGATAGCGACTGCGGGACCGCCCGAGACCACTGCCTACCTGGATGGGCTGGCGCGTTGCGGGGCGGAGATCTGGGCGGCCGGGTCGCTGAAGTCGACACCCGGACAGGGCAGCCGGGTGGCCAGCGGGACGGTGCAGCGTTGGGACGGCGCGCGGTGGGCGGAGCTGCCGGTGCCGGCGATCGGCGGGGAATGGCGCCTCTCCGGTATCGATGGCGTGTCCAACGACGATCTCTGGGCGGTCGGCGCTGGCTACGCGGAGGAGGCCGGCGAGGCGGTCGCGCTGCATTGGGACGGCCGGGACTGGCGGCGGCCGGCCGTACCGGGGGCGACCGACGTCTGGTTGAGCGACGTGGTGGCATTGGCCACAGACAACGTCTGGGCGGCGGGCAGCCGGAACATGCGGGGCGGATCTCCAGATCTGCCCATCGTTGTGCACTGGGACGGCGCCCGATGGTCCTCGGTCGACATCGGCAGCGAGCGCGGCGACATCAGCGAGCTGACCACGGACGGCGCCACCGTCTGGGGCATCGGTTCGGGAGGTCGCCCCGGCGAGCCGCCACTTGTTGTCCGGCTCGCCGGCACCACAGCGGAACGCGTCTGCACCCAGCAGTTGGCCGACCATGCGGACGATTGCTCGCTGCACGGCGGCGCGGTCCTGGCCGACGGTCGATTGCTGGTCGTGGCTCGAAGGCTTCGGCGCCGACATCCGCTCGGGCGGGTACGGGTCCGCGCGCTTCGACGGGAGGGCGAACTGGTGGAAACTGGGCTCAATCGCGACCCGATAGTCCATCGCCGTCGGGCTCGTCGTCGATGTGGCGCTCCCGATATGGCTCCGGGTCACCGGCGTAGCGGGCACCCTCGCGGCTGCGCGCCAGGTCCTGGTCGGCGCGCTGCGCGTCGGCGATCAGTTCCTCGATGTGGCGCGCGGTGTCGGGCACGACGTCGGCCTGGAAGGCCAGCGTCGGGGTGAACCTGACGCCGATCTGCCGGCCCACCGCGCTGCGCAGCACGCCGCGTGCGCTCTCCAGCGCCGCCGCGGAGTCCGCCGCTGCCGCATCGTCGCCGTACACCGTGTAGAAGACGGTGGCGTCGTGCAGGTCTCCGGTGAGCCGGACGTCGGTGATCGTCACCATGCCCAGACGCGGATCCTTGATGCGTCCCTCCAGCGTGGTCGCGACGATCTCCTGGATGCGGGTCGCCATCCGGCGGGCCCGCTGCGGATCGCTCATCAGCGTGCTCTCTTCCCCATCGGTGGACTGCAGTGGTGGATCAGTCGTCGGGGCCGAACAATCGCCGTCGGATCTCGAGCAGCTCGACGTCCGGACGCCCGGCGAGCAGCCGCTCGCAGCCGTCGAGCCGGTCGCGCACGTGCGCGGCGTCGCCGGCGAGCGCGGCCACGCCTATCTGGCTGCGCCGGTGCAGGTCCACCGCGCCGACCTCGCCGGCCGCGACGTCGTAGCGGCGTCGCAGCTCGGCGACGATCGGGCGGATCACGCTGCGCTTCTCCTTCAGTGAGTGCACGTCGCCGAGGCGCAGGTCGGCGACCAGCGTGCCGGTGAACATCAATCCGGGCCGGTCAGGTCCGCGGCTTCTCGCGGAGCTCGAAGGTCTCGATCACGTCGTCGACCTTGATGTCGTTGTAAGAGCCCAGTCCGATACCGCACTCGTAACCATCACGCACCTCGGTGGCGTCGTCCTTGAAGCGCCGCAGCGATTCGACCGTCAGGTTGTCCGCGACGACGGTGCCGTCGCGCATCAACCGGGCCTTGCTGTTGCGGCGGATCGTCCCCGACCGCACCAGCGAACCCGCGACGTTGCCGACCCGCGGCACCCGGAACACCTCACGGACCTCCGCGGTACCGAGCTGCACCTCTTCGTACTCGGGCTTGAGCATGCCCTTGAGTGCGGCATCGATCTCGTCGATGGCCTGGTAGATGATCGTGTAGTAACGGATGTCGATGCCGTCGCGATCGGCCTGCTCGGCGACCTTGCCCTCGGCCCGGACGTTGAAGCCGATGATGACGGCGTTGGACGCCACGGCGAGATCGACGTTGGCCTTGGTGATGCCGCCGACGCCACGGTCGATCACCCGCAGCAGCACCTCGTCGTCGCCCGGCAGGACGATGTTGAGCAGCGCATCCTCCAGCGCCTCGACCGAGCCCGATGCATCGCCCTTGATGATCAGGTTGAGTTGCTCGAGCTTGCCCTCGGCGAGTGCCTTGTCCAGATCCTCGAGGCTGACCCGCTTGCGGGTCGACGCGAGCATGGCATTGCGCTCGCGGGTGGCGCGGCGTTCGGCAATCTGGCGCGCAACCCGGTCCTCGTCGACGACGAGGAACGTGTCGCCGGCGCCGGGCACCGAGGTGAAACCGAGCACCTGCACCGGCCTGGACGGCGTCGCCACCTCGACCGGATCACCGTGCTCGTCGAGCATGGCGCGAACCCGGCCGAAGGCGTCGCCGGCGACGACGGACTCCCCGATCCGCAACGTGCCCCGCTGCACCAGCAGCGTCGCGACCGCACCGCGGCCGCGGTCGAGGTGCGCCTCGATCGCGATTCCCTGCGCGTCCTGGTCGGGGTTGGCCCGCAGGTCGAGCGCGGCATCGGCGGTGAGCAGGACGGCCTCGAGCAGCCTGTCGATGCCCTCCCCCTGGCGCGCCGAGACGTCGACGAACATCGTGTCGCCGCCGTACTCCTCGG